>CAYXVS010000235.1:0-4999 GCA_964468735.1 uncultured Anaerolineales bacterium
CGCTCACGGGCGGCCATCACATCATCGATCACGCTATCCAGCACCTCAGGCTCTTGAGAGAACATCCCCAGGACAGAGCTACGTGACGCTTCAACCTCAGAGAGATGTTCGATGATGTCTTGCAGCATCGCGTCGATGGTCAAGCGCTGTGCGGCGGCCATCTTTCTCAGGCGCGCCAGCGTCCGCTCGTTTAACTTGACCTCAATCGTTTCCATCGTCATAGCGACCTCCTACCTTAACCTCACGTTCTATTTTTCAAGCTAAAGTTCACGTAAGTATGTTAAAAACCGTGTAGCTTCCTCTTGAGTCCGAAAGTAGCCAGCCACGCACGTTGGGGAACCACTCCACGGCTCATAGTCTTTGGTGTTTGGCGGCAGGACAGACAACAACTTGTCCTTTTCAACCCCCAGATACCGAGTCAATCTGTCGATAAAAACCCTGAAACGCAAGCCCTTTTCGGCGCCGCTATATCCTGGCAATAAGTTAAAGATCGTGTTTTGCTTACCATTCATCTCCCCAATGAATGCAACAGAAGACTTACTTCTGCTGCGTGAGTCAAAGAAAGCTCTTAATTCTTTAGAAAGACTTACGTACAACTCCCCAACGCCCTTATCCTCAGCCATCTGCCGAAATTCCTCGTAAGATGGCCGATTTCTTCTCTTGGATGTAGATTTGGTCCGCGCGCTGTAATCGACCTGACTAGGTTCGATCAAAAATACTCGGGCCAGAAACTCCTTATGCTCACGATGATGAAAGTATTGGAAGCTCACCGCATTGATATCAACGCCATAAGTGTCCGACAGATAATTGAGGATTCGTTCCGTGCTAGCGTCGATCTCGGATGCCACCACCAGCATCTTATGGTGTCCGTTCAAAGTCTCTGGCAATTCCTCCCCGAACCGCTGCTCGAACGCCTGCTCAAGTGGTCCTTGATCACCCAGATACAGATCCGCTAATTCAATGATCCGCTCGCTCGTCAAATCTTGCACCCACGAGGCATAATCCAGCACCTGAGCCGTGATATCGCGGGGCGTCTTATCCCGTTTAAGCTCCACAATTACTGCATCGCCGTTGCCATCCAGGCAAAGGAGATCAATCACCCCACCAAAGCTCGTGCCGACTTGGCGGCCTATCACCAAGAGATCGTCCGAGATGATCGAGATATCTCGTTCCAACCACACTTCTATTCGTTCTTCCAGATCAAGTCTGGCTGATTTCAATTCAATCAACTCATCTTTTGAATGAACTTCCCAAATGCGTACATCTTTGGGCATGTCGTTCCTCCTATATTGATGTGAGCGGCTGTCATTCGATGTTGATTGCAACACAGCCACCTGTGAGGACAACGCGACATCGAGGCTTACGATTCGTGCAAGGCCTGCGCAAGGATTTCGGCCAGTTGGGCCAGGTCGACGGGTTTGGCCAGCCAGGCGTAGAGATTGGGGATTTGCCGGGGGTCTTGCTGCTGGGGATGCCCGCTGATGAGGATGACGGGCAAATCGGGCGCCTCCCGCTGGAGGGCGTGGACGAGTGTCAGGCCATCCATTCGGGGCATAGCGACATCGCTGAGGACAAGCGCGATGTCGCCTGGCGGTTGCTCAATAGTGCGGAGGGCCGCCTCGCCATCTGTTACCTCTAAGGTGCGGTAGTTGAGGGAGTCTAAGGCGTCCACCAGCGCCTGGCGCGTGACCGGGTTGTCCTCGACGACCAACACGAGTTCGCCCCGCCCCTGAGGCAAAACTGCGATCTCCTTACCGTTCACCTGCTCAGTTAACATCGTCGGGAGAGCGGGCAGGTAGACAGTGAACGTGGCGCCTTCACCATGCGGCGAGGTAACATCGATATAGCCTTCGTGTTGCCGCACGATGCCGAAGACCTGCGCCAGCCCCAGGCCGCTGCCCTCGCCGACGTCCTTCGTGGTGAAGAACGGCTCGAAGATGTGCGGCAAAGCCTCGGCGGGGATGCCGGCGCCGGGATCTCGAACATCCAAGCGCACCCACGTGCCGGGCGACATCTCCGGCAACGGCGCCGAACCCTCGTCCGCAAAGGTCATCTCGGCCAAATCGAAGGCCAGCGTGCCGCCGTGGGGCATCGCGTCGCGCGCATTGACCGCCAGGTTCATCAGGGCCTGCTGGATGCGCGTGGCATCAGCGCTGACGATGTGAGATTTTGCATCGTGGATCAGGCGCACGGTGATGTTATCGGGGAAGGTGCGGTCGAAGAGCTTGACCTGTTCCTTGAGCAGCGGCAAAAGGTCTAAGGGGCGACGCTCCAGAACGGCCCGGCGGCTGAAATCCAAGATCTGCTCAATCAAATCGGTGGCTTTGTGCGCCTGATCGGTGATGGTGTGGAGTTTGTCCTGGATACTGGTGGGCAGGCCAGAGGCGCGACTCGCCATCTGTGCGTAGAGGACGATGACGGCCATGATGTTGTTGAAGTCGTGGGCGATGCCGGCGGCCAGTTGACCCACCGCAGCCAATCGCTGCTGCTGCTCCGCGCGCTGCTCGACTTCGCGCTCCTCGGTGACGTCGCGCAGGACGAGCACCCAGCCCTCCGGCTGCGGCCCCAGCACCAGCGGTTTGGCGATGGTCTCGAAGACACGATGATCGGTCTGGAGTTCATGCCAGCGCCCTTTGGGCGGTGAGGTAAGCAGTTCAGAAAGCGAACGATCTCCCAGATGATCGATGATCTCACCGACGCGGGCCTCGGCCAGGAGATCGAGATCCTTCTGGGCCATGGGATTGGCGAGCACGACACGGCCCTCGGCATCTAAGAGCAGCACGCCCTCCGGCACGGACGCCATCACCTGCTGGAGCCGCTGCGCTTGCTCCTGCACCTGGAGGAGCAGTTTCTCCCGCTCCTCTTCCGCCGCCTTCCGCGCCGCGATGTTACGTGCGACCAGGAGCAGAGAGGTCACCTCGCCCTCTTGGATGATGGGCGAGGAGCTGACCTCGATGGGCACGCTCTCGCCCGCCGCATTGATGAACGCGGTCTCGTAGAGATAGCGCTCGCCGTTGCCCGCCCGGCGACGCGCGCGCCGCGACCGCAGCGCCGAGATCTGCTCTTCCGCCACAAGATCGGTGACGTGCTTCCCCGCCATCTCCTCCTTGCTGTAGCCCATAAAATTCAGGCCGGCCGGATTGAGATAGCGGATGCGCCCCGCCATGTCGTGGATGCAGATGATGTCGCGCGCGGTTTCGGCCAGGAGGCGATAGCGCCCCTCACTGGCCCGCAGCGCGGCCTCCGCTTCTTTGCGCTCCAGCGCGCCGACGATGGCCTCGCCTACCACCTTGAGCATCGTGATGTCCTCTTTGAGCCACGTCCGCTCCTCGCGCACGACGTCAAATCCCAGGAAGCCGATCAAGCGCTCGCCCGAGACCATCTGCACCGCAACCAAGGACTGGATGCTCTGACTTTGGAAGATGGCCTTCTCAGGCTCCGCCTCCGGCGGCAGATCGGCCACGCGCGGGATGTGGATGCTTTCAGATTGCCGAAGATGGGACATCCAGTAAGGTAATTCATCGAGGGGAATGTTCTGAAGTTGCTCACGATAAGGGGTGATATCGGGCGCGCACCACTCGTGGGTATTACTCATCGTGGTGAAATCCTCAGAGAAGAGAAAGATATAGCTGCGATCCACATCGGCGAAGGCGCCGATGGCCTGAAGCGCCTGTTGGATGCCCGCGTCCACTTCATCGGGGGGCAGGCTGACGAAATCGGTGGAGATGTCGGCGATGAGTTCCTCCATAGCGATGCGATGCTGAAGCGCCTCCTCGGCCTGTTTGCGCTCGGTGATGTCCTGATGCATCAAGGTCACCCCGCGAATCTCTCCCCACTCATCCTCAATTGGGTAAATGAGGGCGCTCACCCATCGCGTGCGCCCCTTCCCTACCGTCACCTCCCCAGAAGAATATTCGATCGGAGGAATCCGCGTGGCTTCGCCAGAAAATGCCTTTTCGATATAGGCCATAACGCCAATATCCTTGAGTTGTTGATCTTCGAGGATATTATAGCCTTCCAAACTGTCCCGCGTCACGCCCCATAACTCTTCCCACGCCTGGTTGACCTGGATGGTCGAGCCGTCAGGACGCATCATTTGAATACTGACGGGAGATTGCTCCACGAGCTTTTTAAACTGCATTTCGCGCTCTCGCAGCGCCTCTTGGGCCTGCTTACGCGCGGTGATGTCCTCCATGCTGCCCTCATAGATGATCTTCCCCTCGGCGTTTCGCGCAGCGCGAATGGAATCGCGCACCCAGATGACGGCGCCATCCGCGCGCTGCAACTGCAACTCGATGCCCTGCACCGTACCTTGGCTGACCAACAAAGCCTTCTCGTGCTCGCGTTCCTCCGGCGTGACGAAGAGATCGCGGGCGTTGACGGCCAACAGCGCCTCGCGGCTGGGATAGCCTAACATCTGCACCAGCGCGGAGTTAGCATCGATGATACGGCCTTCGGGCGTGCTACGGTAGAGTCCGACCGGCAGATTCTCGAAGAGGCTACGGTAGCGCCGTTCGCTCTCGCGCAGCGCGCTCTCGGCCTGCCGCCGTTCATCCCGAAGCTGCTTGGCATGCAGGGCCTGTTCGACGGCCAGGCCCAACCGCGCCAGGTGTTCCTTGAGCAGGTAGTCATCGGCCCCCTGCTTGATCGCCGCGACGGCCAGCTCCTCACTGATGCTGTTGGCAACGATAATGAAGGGAATGTTCAAATTGCGCTCTCGTAAGAGCATCAAAGCGCGTTGCGCATCAAATTGTGGCGTACCATAATCGGCTAAGATGAGGTCGATATCAGCGTTGAGATGGGTGAAGAAGTCCGCTTCAGTCGCCACACACGTCCACTCTGGCACAAAGCCGGAGTGTCGCAACGCACTGAGCATCAATTCGAGGTCGGCGTCTCGAACCTCTATTATAAGAACCTGAAGCGTCTGATTGCTCATCTACAATTCGCTTTCAACTAAGTTAGACACAAGGGGTGTGACACTTGATCGTCGGGAAAAGGT
>CAYXVS010000236.1:0-4978 GCA_964468735.1 uncultured Anaerolineales bacterium
GAATCAACATCACCGCCAGCCACAACCCCCCGCCCGACAACGGCTTCAAGGTGCGAGACCCACAAGGCGGCGCCATCGCGCCGGACGGACTGCAGGAAATCGAATCGTACATCCCCTCCACGATGGAAGGCGTGCATCGCATCCCCCTCGCGGAGGCGGAGGAGACATCTTTGGTGCGCCGCTGGGACCCCAAGCCGGCCTACGTGGAGCACATCAGCGAGTTGGTGGATTTGGACGCCCTCCGCAACGCGGGCTTCAAAATCCTGGTGGAGCCGATGTGGGGCAACGCCGCCGGATGGTTTCAAGATTTACTGGGCGGCGGAGCCAACACCATCGAGCAAATTCACGGCGGACGCAACCCCCTCTTCCCCGATATGGAGCGCCCGGAGCCGATCCCGCCCAACATCAACGCGGCGCTGGAGCGCACGGTCGAGATCGGCGCGGACGTGCTGCTGATCAACGACGGCGACGCCGACCGGATCGGCATCGGCGATGAGAAAGGGCAATTTGTCAATCAGTTGCGCGTCTACGCGCTGCTGGCCTACTATCTGCTGGAAGTGCGCGGCGAGCGCGGCCCCATCATCAAGACGATTTCGACGACCTCGATGCTCAACAAGCTAGGCAAAATGTACGACGTACCGGTCCACGAGACGGGCGTGGGGTTCAAATATATCGCGCCTAAATTCTTGGAGACCGACGCGCTCATCGGCGGCGAGGAGAGCGGCGGCTACGCCTTCCGGGGCAACGTGCCAGAACGCGATGGCATCCTGGGCAATCTCTATTTCTTGGACCTCATGGTCAAAACGGGCAAGACGCCCTCGGAGCTGGTCGAGATGCTCTTTGATAAGCTGGGGCAAGCCTACTACTATGACCGCATCGACACCCGCTTCCCCGATGCCAAGCGCCCGGAGGCGCGCGAGCGGCTGGACAAGGCCAAGCCGGAGACCTTAGCAGGCGTCCCCGTCGAGGACATCATCACCATCGATGGCTACAAATACGATCTCGGCGACAAAGGCTTCCTCCTCGTCCGCTTCTCCGGCACCGAGCCGATCATCCGCGTCTACTGCGAAGTGACGGATGAATCCTTAGTCGAGCCGATGTTGGACGCCGGGCTGGAGTTGGCGGGATTGAAGGAGTAGGAATGACTGCGTAGAATTTCTCTGCATTAAAGGAGGGTTAAAATGGTTTCCACAATGCAACCGCCCATCCATACCGAGAAAACGATGACTGCGGAAGAGTTACTGTCTTTCCAGGAGGATACTGGAAAGCAACCGGAGGACAGTAAGCGATATGAACTGATTGGAGGTGAATTGATTATGATGAGTCCCGCCGGTACTCGACACGGAAGAATCACCGGACGATTGCATTACCTGTTTGCAGAACACGTGTATCGGCATGATGCCGGCGCCGTCTACGCCGCCGAGACAGGCTTTCAGATCGCTCACAATCCCGATACCGTGCGCGCGCCAGATGTGGCCTTCGTCGCCCGCGAGCGTATCCCTCCCGAAGGCGAGCCAAACGGCTATTGGGCCATCGCGCCCGACTTAGTAGCGGAAGTGATTTCGCCTCACGATTCGGCCACCTACATCCAAGAAAAAGTGATCGAGTGGCTGGAGGCCGGCGTGCGCAGTGTGTGGGTCGTCTATCCCGATGCCCGTAGTGTCGTCGTCCACGAGCCTTCTGGCCATGCCGCCACGTTGCGGGAGGATGACATACTGGACGGCGGGGATATCCTGCCCGGTTTCAGTTGTAAAGTGCAGGAAATTTTTGTATGAGTCCCATCCAATCAGAGTAGTCAGCTTGAATTAAATCCCCCCAGCATCTCCACGGGCGGTTTCCCTCACAGGAGCCGCCCGTTTTTCTTTGTTCCTCCGCCCATCGCACACTTTTTGATCCCCCCCGCGCATTTTTGTGTAACTTCTCCTCATCTCGCGCTATTTTTCGCTTTAACTGTTTCGTAACTTCTCCGAAACCCCCAACTCGACCCTCCCATGATATGCTTAGAGTCAGATAGGGAGGAAAGGAAGTTATGCACTGGATTCTAACGGTATCAGATACATTTTCACTCACGCAGGTCATTCGCCGCTCCCAATGGTTCCTGCACCCGCCGTTTCGGGTGCGAGAAGCACAAGGGCAGCTCTATCGCGTGGAGCGCCTGACCTCGGGACACACGGTGGCCATCATCATCTCCCAGGTGCCGGCCGGCTTGATCCTCCACACGGGCGAGCGCCTCACCAGCAAGGAGACCGAAGAGATCAGCCACCGGACGTGGCGAATGTTACGCTTGGGTGAGAACCTGCGCGGATTCTTGGAGGTCGCCAAGCATACGCCGGGGCTGGAGTCTGCGATCCGCCAAGGCGTGCGCTTCCTACGCGGGACAATGCTCTTTGAGGATATCGTCAAGGCCGCAATCCTCACGCAGTTGCCCCCTGCGCAACATCGATCTTATATCAGTTGGGTCGTCGAGACTTTCGGCTCGCCCCTCCCCTCCAACCCCACCCACCACGCCTTCCCCACGCCCCACCAGCTCATCCAGAAAGAGAAGCTGCTCATCACACATAATGGAGGCAGCCTTGGCGAGCAGATTATGCAAATCGCACATACCTTCCAAACCGATGACGACGATCTTCAAACCCTAATTCAGGCCGAGCCACCGCTGGAGACATTGGTCGCCGGCCTCCAGGAGAATATCCCGGTCAGCGAGGAAACGCTAAGCTTAGTTATGCTCAACCTGGGACGCTACGACTATATCCCCACAGATAAACGAGCGCGGTATCGCGTCAGCCGCTACTGGCACCAAGGCAGCGATGTCGATCCCGAGACGGTAAAAGCGGCGTTCGCGCCCTGGCAACCGTGGGGCGGATTGGCCTATTGGCTGTGGGATTGGTCGGATGTAACGTCCTCACCATTCGCATCTGGGGAAGGAGAACTTATCCATGGAGAATCTGCGAGAGAATCTCAAAATCGACTCCACACAACCTAAAGAAATGCTCGCCCAACTAAAAACTCAAATCCGCCAACAGCGCAAATCCCTGAACGGCAACGCCTCACCGGAGTTGGCCGCGCATCTCAGGAACTGGGAGAATATGGTTCACCAGCTCCAAACCGAGATGTTATTGGAAAAGAGTGCCCAGTTGAACTTGTTGTACGAAGTTTCCCAGTCGATCAATGAATCTCTGGAATGGCGCCGGACGATCCAGGCCGTGATGAACGCCGTCATCCGCATCACCGAGGCCGAGAGGGGCATGCTCCTGCTCATTGATGACGAGGATGATGAGGACAATCTTCAGATCGAGATGGAGAGCACGGCCAGCGGGGAGGATTTCTCCGAAAAAGACAAGCAGTTCAGCTATAGCATCGTGAAACAGGCATTAGAACGCAACGAGCCGATCATCACGACGAACGCGCAGGTCGATCCGCGCTTTGAGCACAGCCAAAGCATCATCGCTTACGGATTGCGCTCCGTGCTCTGTGCGCCGCTGATCTACGAGGGCGAGCCGCAGGGCGTCGTCTACCTGGACAATCGCGCCAAAGCGGGCATCTTCAGCGAGGAAGATCGCGCGATGATGGGCGCGTTCGCCAAACAGGCCGCCTCGGCGCTGAACAAGGCGCGCCAACACAAGCAGACGAATCAGGCGCTCTCCGAGAAGATCCGCGAGCTGACCATCCTGCAAGAGATGGCGCGCGATCTTAACACCAGCCTGGAGTTCGACCACGTGATGGAGGGCAGCGTGACGTGGGCCATCGCGGCGGCCAACGCCAAAGGCGGCGCCATCGGCACGCTGGCGGAAGAAGGCGTCCGCTGGGCGGCACAGGAAGGCCGCGTCGCCCCAGAAGCCGATCCATCAGCCGTCAGCCGGTGCATCGCGACACGCAAACCCCTCCTGGATGAGAAACGAATGGTTCTACCGCTCCTACGCGAAGATCGACCGGTGGGCGTGCTCTACTTAGTGACCGAAGATCGAACCTTTAACATGGACAAGATCGAATTTGTCCTCCGCGTGGCGGATAACATCGCCATCGCGGTGGAGAACGCTCGCTTATACGAGGCACTGCGCCAAGCCAATCTCGCGAAGTCAGAGTTCGTCTCGCTGGTTTCCCACGAACTGCGCACACCGATGACCTCGATTTTGGGCTACGCTGACATTCTCGATTCCGATATTGTAGGGGAATTACAAGCGGAACAACGCGAGTTCGTCTCCGCCATCCAGCGCAATATCAGCCGGATGAAAGTTTTAGTAAGCGATCTGATGGATATCTCACGCATCGAAACTGGACGCCTCCAGATCAACCCGCGTCCCATTCAATTTGCGGATGCGTTAGATGATGCCGTGGAAATGGTAGGTGAGTTAATCGAAGAGAAACAACAGATCCTGTCCATCGATATTTGGGATCGATTGCCGCCGGCCTACACCGATCCAGATCGCCTGACGCAGGTGCTGACAAACTTATTGAGCAACGCGATGAAGTATACGCCGGATCAAGGCACGATTGCCATCCGCGTCTGGCTGCCAGCCGAGGAGCCGGGCTTTATCCGCTGCGCCGTGGCCGATAGCGGCATTGGGATCAGCCCCAAGGATCAGGCGCGACTTTTCACGAAATTCTATCGCGCTGACGATCCCGACGTCCGCGAGCAGCCCGGCACGGGCTTAGGCCTGGCCATCACCAAGAACTTGGTCGAGATGCACGGCGGACGCATTTGGGTTAAAAGTGAATTAGGTGAGGGAAGTACCTTTTTCTTCACCGTTCCGATTTCGGTCCCCGAAGCGGGGATCTGATGTAGCACTGTAGCACCCTAGTTTACCCAACACGTCGGGGATGGGCACCCTGGCGTTAGGGATTCTCCTTTCCTCTGCCCCCGGAGTAGGGCCTCCGGGGGCATTTTTTTGTGGGATTTCAACCTAGCTATAGCTACCCTTGCGAAGGTTCCAAGCGGCTAAGTATGCCAGCGGACCTTGTGGCCCAAATATCTGGCCTT
>CAYXVS010000237.1:0-4977 GCA_964468735.1 uncultured Anaerolineales bacterium
ATTTGACCACCTATCGACTGACCATCCCGGCCCGTGTGAACATCCTGGGCAACCCCTCGGATGCCAACGAGGGCGACTTCGCGACCCTCTCCGCCGCTGTGGATCGCTACGCCCACGCCTGGATCGGGCCATTGGAGGAGCAGGGAATAATGCCAGACGCCTCGGCCATCAAGCCGCCCATCCGCACGCTGACCCTGCGCGCCGAGGAGATTCCGCTGCCCTACACTGGCGATCTCGACCTGATGAAGGGCGCCGTGAACCGCCTTCACGCCTACAGCAAGGAGTTTCGCGCCAAAATCGCCCAACGCGGCGCGTGCATCGCCACCTGGACCGACGTGCCGCGCCAGAGCGGGCTGGGCGGCTCCTCGCTCTTCGTCCTGCTCACGCTGGCGGGCTTGCGCGCCTTCTACGATCTGGATCGCCGCGCGCACAACGACTACGTCCTCGCCGAGCTGACCCAGCGCGTCGAGGCCAAAGAGTTGGACATCACCTGCGGCTACGCCGATCGCTACGTCCCGCTTTTCGGCGGCCTGGCCTACGTGGATTATCGCGGCAAGCTGCACCAGGACGAACTCGGCCAGGAACCCTACGCCGCCTACGAGCGCTTAGATCCCTGGGTGGAGGCGTTGCCGCTCGTGGCCGCCACCACCGGCATCCAGCGCGATTCCGGCGACGTGCACGGGCAGATGCGCCCGCGCTACCTGGAGGAGCACGCCGCCTGGGAGCGTTCCGGCGGGCCGCCGCCCCCGATGGTGCGCTTTATGCGCGGCGCTTGGGAGACCGCCTGGCGCGGTAAGATCGCCCTACTCCACGGCGATTGGGCCGCCTTCGGCGCGCTGATGAACGAGAACCATCGCTGGGTCGATCAGATGATGACCTACTGCGGCTTCACCGAGGGCGCCGGATGGGCCAACAACCTCCTCATCAAGACCGCGTTGGAGCACGGCGCGCGGGGCGCGAAGCTCACCGGCGCGGGCGGCGGCGGATCGGTCTTCGCGCTGGTTCGCCCCGGCGAGGAAGAGAAGATGTTGGCGACGTGGCGGCGCGCCGCCGAGGAGGCCGGCCTCACCGAGGCGCAGGCCTACGCGCTCAACGTGGACAAGCAAGGTCTGCGCGTGGAGGCTGTCAAATGATCCAAGCCGTCATCTTAGCGGCGGGCAAAGGCTCGCGCCTCCATCCCCTCACCGAGGCGCGCTCCAAGGCCATGCTCCCCATCCTGGGCCGGCCCATCGTCGAGCGCGTGATGTACCGCCTGGCCCAACACGGCATCGACGACTTCATCTTAGTCATCAGCCCCGACGACCGCGAGATCGTCCAACACTTCCACTGCTCCGACATTCCGGGGCAGATTCGCTTCGCCTATCAAGAAGAACGGTTGGGGATGGCGCACGCCCTGCACTGCGCGGCGCCGCTCATCCAGGGGGATTTCGTGCTCGCCGCCTGCGACAACCTCGTGCCCGCCGGGGATATGGGCCGCTTGCTGGCCCGATGGCAGGGCGACGAGCATCTCAACGCGCTGCTGACGCTCATGCCCGTGGAGCCGGAGCGCCGGGGCAGCGTCGGCATCGTGGAGCGCGCCGGGCCGTGGATCACGCGCATCATCGAGAAGCCCGCGCCCGACGAGGCGCCCTCGAATATCTCTAGCCTGCCGCTCTACGTTTTCTCGCCCCAGATTTTAGACTATCTCGATAAGATCCCACTCTCCCCGCGCGGCGAATATGAGATCCAGGACGCCATCCAACGGCTGATTGAGCACGCCGGTCGCGTCGGCGGCCTGATGATCGCCCGGCGCGCCACGGTGACCAACGCCGCCGACCTGTTGGCGATTAATCTGGACTATCTGAAGAAGCTCTGCGACCTGGTGATCCCCCAGGCCGTCGGCGCGGAGACGCGCTTGATCCCGCCGCTGTACATCAAAGTCGGGACGATCATCGGCGCGCGCTGCACTATCGGCCCCAACGTCGTCATCGAGCGCGGGTGTCACATCGGCGACAGCGCGACGATCCGCGACGCCCTACTCCTGCGCGGCGCGCGTGTGCCCGCCGGCGCGACGGTGGTGAATCGCGTGGTAGCGGGCGAGCGATGATCTGGAGCTAGGCCATGATCCGCCGGAGCTTGCGATCCCCCGTCGCGAAGATCGGCCTCAGCCTCCTGGGCCTGCTGCTCCTCAGCGGCCTGGGCCTGTGGCTGTGGATCGGGCACGATCTGCCGTCGCCGGAGGATTTAGAGAGCTACACCAGCGCGCCCAGCAGCAAAATCCTGGATCGCCACGGGCGCTTGCTCTTCGAGATGCCGCCGCCGTATACCGGGCGCCACACGCCCGTCCCCCTGGCGGAGATCCCCCAGGCGATGATCTGGGCCGCCATCGCCACCGAGGACGCGACCTTCTACCAGAACCCCGGTATGGATGCGGTCGGCATCCTCCGCGCCCTGTGGATCAACGTGCGCGGCGGCGAGGTGCTGGCCGGCGGCAGCACGATCACGCAGCAGTTGGTGCGCACGGTGCTCTTCGATCCCGATGAGCGCGCGGAGCGCACGCTGCGCCGCAAGCTGCGCGAGCTGGTGCTGGCCGTGCGCATCACGCGCCGCTACACCAAGGATGAGATTTTGGCGCTCTACCTCAACGAGAGCTACTACGGCCACCTCGCCTATGGCGTCGAGGCGGCGGCGCAGGCCTATTACGGCAAGCACGTCCGCGATCTCGACCTGGCGGAGTGCGCAATGTTGGCCGGATTGCCCCAAGCGCCCGCGATTTATAATCCGCTGGAGAACCCGAAGGCAGCCAAGGAGCGCCAGGCCGTGGTGTTGGATCTGATGGCCAAGCAGCAGTACATCACCGCCGAGGAGGCGGCGCTGGCCAAGGAGGAGCCGCTGGCCTTCGCCTCGGCGCATTTCCCCATCCGCGCGCCCCACTTTGTGATGTACGTGCGCGGCGTGCTGGAGCGCGAGCTGGGCCTGGCGACGTTACAGGCGGGCGGATTAGCTATTCACACCACCTTGGATATTGATCTCAACGACACCGCCCGCGCGCTGATGCAGCATCGTTTGGCCCAGTTGGCCGCCTGCTCCCAACACGATCAAGATGATTGTCCGCCCGGCGGCCACAACGTGCGCAACGCCGCGCTGCTGGCGCTCGATCCGCAGACGGGCGAGGTGCTGGCCATGGTCGGCAGCCCCGACTACTTCTCCGCCCGCATCGACGGCGCGGTGAACGGCACAACGGCGCTGCGCCAGCCCGGCTCCTCCATCAAGCCCATCACCTATGCCGCCGCTTTCGCTTATTCCGCCGCCTTCGCGACGGGCGATTTCACCCCCGCGACGATGATGTTGGACGTGCGCACGAGCTTCGTGACGCGCGAGGGCGCCTCCTACGTGCCGCTCAACTACGACTTGACCTTTCGCGGCCCGGTGCGCCTGCGCGAGGCGCTGGCCTCGTCGTACAACCTCATCGCCGTCAAAGTGCTCGACGCCATCGGCATCGAGACGATGACGTCGCTGGCGCGCCGGATGGGCATCACCACCTTCGATGATCCTGATCGGCTGGGCCTGGCCGTGACGTTGGGCGGCGGCGAGGTGCGCTTGATCGAGTTGGCCGGCGCTTACGCGGCCTTCGCCAACGGCGGGCAGCGCGTCATGCCCGTGACGGTGCGCCGCGTGGAGAACGCCGAGGGCGAGGTCGTCTGGTCGGCGCCGGTGGGCCTGGGCGAGCGGGTCTTAGATCCGCGCGTGGCTTATCTCATCACCGACATCCTCAGCGACGACTTCGCCCGCATCTCTACCTTCGGGGAGGGCAGCGTGCTCAATTTAGCCGGGCGTCCGGCGGCGGTCAAGACCGGCACCACCACCGATTTTCGCGATAACTGGACAGTGGGCTACACGCCGGAGTTGGTCGCCGGCGTGTGGGTGGGCAACGCGGATAATGAGGCGATGCGACAGGTCACCGGGATCAGCGGGGCCGCGCCCATCTGGCACGATTTTATGGCGGCGGCGCTCAAAGGCGCGCCCGCGCGGGAATTCCCGCGCCCCGAGGGTCTCGTCGAAGCGGAGGTCTGCGCGCTCTCCGGGCTGCGTCCCGGGCCGGAGTGCCCGCATCGCGTGCGCGAGCTGTTTATTGAGGGGACGGCGCCCACGCGGACGTGCGAGATGCACCGGCGCATCGATGGCGTGCTCTACACCATCCTCCCGCCAGAAGCGCAGGCCTGGGCGCGTGAGCACGACCTCCCCCAGCCGGATATCCAGCCAGATACGGACGCAATCCCCCTCCAGATCACCGCGCCCGATCACGGCGCTGTCTACCAGATCGATCCGGGCGTCGCGCGCGCGGCGCAGAAGATCGTCATCGCGGCGGAGGCCGGCCGCCCATTCGCGAGGGTGCATCTCCACATCAACGGCGAACCGCTGGCTAACTTCGACGCGCCGCCGTACAGCACGCTGTGGCAACTCGCACCCGGCGAGCACACCTTCACCGCCGTCGGGGTGGACGCGACGGGCCAGCGCGTCGCATCGGAGGCGGCGCGCATCACCGTGCGCCCGTAGCCCCTCCGAGAAGGGGCGGGTTTCACGACATCCAAAAGCAGGTTTTGTAATCGTTTAGTCTTGTGAGGTGCAACGCACTTTTGGGCTTGTTGCCAAGCATATACTGCATGAGGTAGCGCTTTCCTTTAGTTCAAGTGCGTTGCACCTTGGCATGCTCATAAAACTACACAGATACCAGATTTTTATTGTCACACGACGAATTCGTGATCCGTAGCGGACGCCGCTACCCAAGAAGCGAACCCCATCCTTCAGCTAAGCTGCTTATACGCTATAATAGAAGCAGGGCGTTATCAGGAGGCCCTGATCCCCTCAACGAGGTTGGAAGTTTATCCAAAATGATGTTACACTCTATGAGGAGGAGAGGCTGCTTTCTCACGACTCTCGCATCATTTTCAATGCTCAATCATTAATTCAAGAGATGGGAGGCCCCATGTTGAAGCA
>CAYXVS010000238.1:0-2620 GCA_964468735.1 uncultured Anaerolineales bacterium
TCGGGCTGCCGCCGAGAAGATTGCATTGGCGTCGGATGTCTACGATTTGGCCGAAAAAGCCGCCAAGGAGATGACGGCAGGCGGCGCGACCCGCAGCCATCGCGAGGCCCTGATGGACAGATTCGTGCAGGTGCAGGCGCAGCGTCGCCGCGAGGAGCGGCGCGTGGAACTGACCTCCTGCTCCTCTCAATTCGTCAACCTCATTGTCACTGTGATGGTGGGCGTCGCGACCATCGCGCTGCTGGCCCTGCTACTGCGCTATCTCTTCGGGGCCTGACGTAGGTCGGAATGGTATTCCGACAGGCGCCCCTTCCTCTTGTGAGGAAAGTTCCCGCGCCCGCGTAGGCGGTCGCCGGGCGCGTTAGCGCCTGTCTCAGGACTTCAGTCTGAATTTTTTGAGGAGGTAACTATGTCGAAAACAGAGAGACGTTGCGTCAGTATCGGCGCCGGGATGGGCTTGGGGATAGTCGCCGGCTACTTGACAACCCAGCAACTCTGGGCTACGTGGCGCTTGCTCCACGCCGATCCGGTTCAGACGCTGGCCGAGCAAAAAAACGAGAGCGCCATTGGCATCTCTTATGAGGATCGCCAGGAGACCGAGCAGTACACCATCCGGCATACCATCCAGGATGGCATCGAGCGCGTCATCTTCCGCCCGCACGAGCCGCGCTTTGCGACGCCCCTCTTCTTCCAGCACGGGATGTGGCACGGCGCGTGGTGCTGGCGTCGCTGGCAGGCGCGCTTCGCGGCCTGGGGATGGGAGACGCACGCGCACAGCCTGCCCGGTCACGGGCGCTCGCCCACGCAGCGCGCCATCAAGCGCTGCACGCTGGATTACTACCTCAGCTTCCTCAAGGCCGAAATCGACCGCATGGCGCGCCCGCCGGTTGTGATTGGCCATAGCATGGGCGGCGCGCTGATCCAGTGGTACCTCAAGTACGTGGCGGATCTCCCCGCCGCCGTTTTGGTCGCGCCGTGGGTCTCGCACAGCATGTTCGCCGATGGCCTGCTCCCCCTCGTTCGGCGCGATCCCCTTGGCGTGCTGTTGATGATCCTCTCCTGGGATGCGACGCCGATGATTCGCACCGCCGAACGCGCCGCTGAATGCTTCATCAGCGACGAGGCCCTTATCAGCCCCGAGGAACTCCGCGCTCGCCTCGGCCCGGAATCCGCCTTGGTGCTCTATCAGCACAATCCGCCCTTCTGGTATCCGCCCTTGGGTGCGGCCACGCCGATGCTCTGGCTGGCCGGCGGCGCCGACGCGCTCTTGCCCGAACCGGCGGAGCGGCGCTCGGCGGCGCACTACGGCGCGGAGTACGTTGTAGTGGAGGGAGCGGGGCACAACATCATGATGGAGCCATCCCAGGGCGAGACGGCGGCGGTGATCCACAATTGGCTGATCGAACAGGGGATCGCGTAGCTTTGCGCTACGGCGCGGCGATGACCTCGATCAAGGCCGGGCGGCCCGAAGTCCATTCGTAAGCGTAGAGTGGGGCGGCGGCCCAGTGCCCCGCTGCATCCCACGCGATCTCGCCCAGCGCGCCGCTGCGTCGCACATCGGGCAACGCCGCCTGGAGATCGCCCCGCGTCAGCGGCTGATGCGGGCGCGCGGCCTGCTCAATCGCGGCCGCGATCAGATAGACCGCCTCATAGGTCGGGAGCGCGTAGAAGTTAGGCGCCGGCGCGTGCGGCCCGACCGCGCGATAGGCCGCCGTCCACGCGGCAAGATCGGGGAGATCCTGCGGCAGCGGATAGGGCGTGATCGCGCGCGCGCCCGCGCCGGACTCGATTGCCTCCTCGGCCACCTCGCTGAAGGCATCGGCCAGCAGCGCCGGCCCACCGATGAACTCACCGCGCCAGCCCTCGGCGCGCCACGCGCGCACCTGCTCCGCCGCCTCCACGGGAGATTGGACGCTGAAGCGCGCGGCCAACGTCGCGGAGATAGATTGTCCGGTCGCCCCTGCAATTTCGGCGCGCAGCGGGGCGACCAGCGGCCCATCTCCGACGACAATCGAGGCCGCGCGGCTCACGCCCTCCGCCTGATGTACCATCGCGTTTGCCAGGCGGGCGGGCGGCGGTGCCAGATGCCACACCGGGCCGGTCGTCGCCGTCACCCAGCCGCCCATAGCGATGAGCGGCAGGCCGGCCTCGGCGTAGAGGGGCGCGGCGGCGGTGAGCGTCCGCTGCTGGTAGGCGCCGATCACGGCCACGACGTCGGGATCGATGCCCAGGTTGCGCGCGACGGTGCGCGCCAGCGTCGGATCGGCGCGGTCGTCGTAGGCGACCAACTCGAGGTATCGTCCCCCCACGCCGCCCTGCGCGTTGATCTCCCGCACGGCCAGACGCGCGGCATAGATGGCATCGTAGCCCAGGCTGCGATGTTGACCCTCGAAGGGCGCTGCCAGCCCGATCTTCACCACACGCGGCAATCCGGCCGGTCGGCAGGCCGAGAGTGTGACTGTTAAAACGAGGAGCAAGCTCCAGAAGCATCGCCGTCGTGCGCGCATCACGATCACGCCGCCTGCTGGTTTGGCTGATGCTCGTGTGAGAGCCGTTCGCATGGGGAGTGCGCCACGGCGGTCAAATCAAAAGGGGGATGCGCGGGGAGTGGGAGGGGCAT
>CAYXVS010000238.1:2720-4976 GCA_964468735.1 uncultured Anaerolineales bacterium
TGGGTGATTCGATTGCGCCATTCATCCCCCAGTTCTGCCTCTTGCTCCAATTCCTCATCCGGGTAATCGATAACCGCAAACCCG
Source organism: uncultured Anaerolineales bacterium (assembly GCA_964468735.1). Lineage (GTDB taxonomy): Bacteria > Chloroflexota > Anaerolineae > B4-G1 > SLSP01 > JAAAOZ01. The sequence continues at coordinate 2,805 of CAYXVS010000238.1, forward strand.
TTTTCAGAAAGCAGGCGATAGAATTCCCAGCGACTGCACCCCAGTACCGCAGCGCCAAATCCACCTGAGATGCGTCCGGTCTCGTAGAGCTTGCCCAGCGTGTAGATAAAGACGTGCTTGCGGAAATCTTGGGGCTGTTCACGCAAAGCGACCAGGATTTGTTCGGGAAATACCACTTCTATTCCCATCGTGATCCCTCCAATTGTATCTGAGTGTTAGCCTAGTAGCGTCAGCGCGCGGCGGATCTTCTCGTCTAACGAGAGATCCTCGTCGTGAGGGAGCTTTTGAAGCGCGCGCTGCGATTCCACCACGCTGAAGCCGAGCGCGGTCAGCGCGGCGATCACGTCGGCGTCGTCGCGGGCCATGCCGGGCGCGCTGACGCCCGTGCGCTGGACCTTGTCCTTGAGGTGCAGCACCATCGCCTCGGCGGTCTTTTTGCCCACGCCGGAGGCGCGCGAGAGCACTTCCGGCTGGCGGTTGAGGATGGCCTCGCGCAGTTCATCGGGGGTGAAGGTGCTCATCACGCTCATCGCGACCTTTGGGCCGACGCGGTTGACGCCCAAGAGCAGCTCGAAGAGGAGCTTCTGGTCGGTCTCCGGGAAGCCGTAGAGCGCGAGTTCGTTTTCGCGCACGTGGAGATGGATGTAGAGCACCGCCCGTTCGCCGGCCCGCAACGTGAGGTTGGTCGGCACGTGGATGATAAATCCTACACCTTGAATGTCTAAGAGGATGAAGTCCTCTTCGACGGAGAGTATCTCGCCTTCTAATCGTCCGATCATAGGGGGAAAGTTAAAAGTTAAAAGTTGAAAGTTGAAGGTTAAAAGTTGGGATTACGTTCTATGCTTGCAGTAGGCCGTCGAGGCGGGCGCGATGGAGGTAGCAGATGGCGACGGCGGCGGCGTCGGCGGCGTCATCGGGGCGGGGGATCTCCGGGAGATTGAGCAGCATCCGCACCATCTCCTGGACCTGATGCTTGTCCGCGTTGCCGTAGCCGGTGACGGCCTGCTTCACCTGCATCGGAGTATATTCGCCGATCGGCAGGCCGGCGTTGACTAAGGCCAGGAGCACGACGCCGCGCGCGTGGCCCACGGACATCGCGGTGCGGGCGTTGCGACTGAAGAACAACTCCTCCACGCCAGCAGCGTCCGGCTCGTGCTCTGCGATGAGCGCTTGCAACTCCGCGTGGATGGTCTGTAATCGCGAGGGAAGGGGTGTATTGGCGGGGGTGCGGATCACGCCGATGGCGTTCAACGTCAATCCCCCGCCGTCCTCCGTTACAACCGCGTACCCCGTGATTGCTGTGCCGGGATCAAGCCCCAGGACGCGCATTAACCGGCGCTCGTTGCCTCGTAGGCCGTTACAGCCTCGTCCGTGATCGTGAGGTTGCTGAAGACCTTCTGGACGTCATCCAACTCTTCCAGCACGTCAATCAGCTTCAGCGTCTTGACCGCTTCATTGGTCTCTAATTCCAACTCATTCTGCGGCACCATGATCAATTCCACGTTCTCTGTCTTGATGCCTTCGTCGTTCAGGCTCTCGCTGACGGTGTGCAGCTCGGTGGAGGCGGTGACGACCTGATGGTTGTCCTCGCCCTCGCCTTCGATGACGTCCTCGGCGCCGGCCATCACGGCGGCCTCGAAGAGCACCTCAAAGTCGACCTTTGACGGCACCTCGATGGAGCCTTTACGATCAAATTGCCAGGCGACGGCCCCCGGTTGTCCCAGCGAACCGTTGTGCTTGGTCAGCGCGTGGCGCACGGCAGCCACGGAACGGTTGCGGTTGTCGGTGACCACGTCGATGATCATCGCGATGCCGTTGGGGCCGTAGCCCTCATACGTCATTTTTTCCAGCACTGCCCCGGATTTATCCTCGCCCGTGCCGCGCTTGATGGCGCGCTCGATGTTGTCCTTGGGCATGTCCATATCGCGAGCTTTGTCGACGGCCATGCGCAGACGGAAGTTGGTCTCGGGATCGCCGCCCCCACCCGCCTCTTGGACCGCGATAACGATCTCGCGCGCCAATTTGGTGAATAACTGACCTCGTTTTGCATCCTCCGCCCCCTTCTTGCGGCGGATGGTTGACCAGTGACTATGTCCAGACATAGAACCTCCTTGTTCTTATGCTAATTTTGCCTCTCCGGCTGAAAATTTAAAACAAAATGAAAGATATATA
>CAYXVS010000239.1:0-4972 GCA_964468735.1 uncultured Anaerolineales bacterium
GAAAGGGGAAGAACCAAGATGCAGATTGGCATGCTAGAAGAAGCGCATAACGAGGTGGTTTGGGAGGCCAAGCGGCCCGTATTGGGGCTTGAACTGGGGCTGTTGGCGGGGATGGCGCTCTTCGATGTGGTCGTGGCCTTCAGCTTCGCACCGCTCCGCTGGTGGATGATCGGTGGGGTGAGCGCCTTAGTGGTTGCCGTTGGCCTGCTGCTGATGTGGCAGATGCCGGCGGTGATGCGCGGTCACCTGGAGCGGACGCCCACCGGCGGGATGCTCAATCGCAGCCGCCGTCGATTGGTGGGTAAGATGCAAATGATGTGGGAGGCGCCCTTAGATCACGTTGTGGGCTTCCAGATGGAGGGCCGCACCTTCGAGGAGACCAGCGGCGCCACCTATGATAGGACGCGATTGTGGGTGCTTCTTAGCGATGAAGGAGAAGAAGGAATGGATGAAGCGCTGTTGCTCACCGGATGGGGGGACTTCAAACAGGTCGAGACGCTGGGCGCATCGCTTGCCAAGGCGGGACGACGTCCATTCGAGCCGGTGGAGACGACGCCGGTAACCTCATCCTCGGAAGCGTGACACGCTTGCGATTTGGATTGCTAGACGCGGATCGTAATCCATAGGCTGTGAATAATATGGTGCGTCCTTTGGTGGATCTGATATTGCCGTCACTCGCATGGGTGATTGGCCTCATCGAACTCGGCTCGGCGCTCTATGTGTTGCTTCTCAATACACGGCACCGGGCTAACCAACATGTGAGCGCTCTGCTGTTTATTCTTTCGCTGAATAGCTTCGGCATCGGTCGGCTCATCAGCGCGATGAACGTAGCGCAGGCCACTGTGCCGACGCTGTTGTTGGCTGTCGTTTCGCCGATGGTGGCGCCGATGTTGTTCATCAGCACGGTGGTTCTGTTGAAGCTCCCCTGGTTCCAAGGACGAGGGGCGTGGATCGCAGGGGCGATCTATGGCGCGTTATTCTCGCCGATGCTTCTCGCGTTGGTGGATCTGATTTTCGGCACGCGGATATGGTATCTTGGCCCAAATCCTATCACGTACATGGGCGGCATCTTGCCTATAGCGCAGTACACCTCGGAGGGCGTAGGAACGTTCATTCGCTTCGTCGATTTCAACCTCTTCCCATTATTAACCCTCATCCCATTGCTTTATGTCATCATCCGAGGGGAAAATAAAAAGAATCCGTTGACCCGCAAATTAGCGGGTATGTTACTGACCGCCCAGCTATGGGCTTTCGTCGTGCTGTTTGGCGGGTCGAGGTTATTATCCCCTGAGGTACCGTTGCTCCTGGCGGATACGATCTTCGCCATAACCTATGCCTATGTTGGCTTCTGGCAGATGGTCTCTGAGCGCCGATTTCAGCGATGGCGATTGCAGAATCGCTTGCCGCTGTTGATCTCAGCGGTCACGTTACCCATTATCGTGGGGGGATTGATCTTCGTGACGATGCAGGCCAGCATGGTGTTGGGGCATATAGCGCAGGAATACAATGTGCCAGGCCTGACGGAGGTGCGGTATCAATTTGAGCGTATCTCCTGGATCGTGGGCGGCGTCGGCGTTCTCCTGACGCTCTTCCTCACGTGGTTGACCACCCGGCAGGCGCTCAAGCCCATCGCAGGCCTGACCGAGACCGTTACCGCCATCACCGCCGGGGATTTGGAGCGCGTAGCGCCGGTGGAGAGCGAGGACGAGATCGGCCTGCTGGCCGAGGCCTTCAACACGATGACGGCGCGCTTGCGGGAGACCATCGAGTCGCTGGAAGCGCGCGTCGCCGAGCGGACGCAGGAGTTGGAGGTCGCGCTCTCCGAAACCGAGGTTCTCTATGGCACCAGCCGCGCGTTGATCACTTTTGATGATCCCGCCGAGACCTTACAGCGCATCGTCGATATGATCGTCGAGATCTTGCCCGCCACGTATGTCTCCTTGGTCACCTTTGACCTAGCCGAACAGCGAGTCCTGCACGCGATCCGCGGCGGTTCGGGCTGGGAGAGCGTCCCGCGCCCGAACTTTGAGGAGCTACAAAGCGGCTTGGCCGGCTGGGCCATCCGCGAGCAACAGGCGGTGCTCTCCCCCAGAGGCGCGCCAGATCCGCGTGAGAGTCCAGAGATACAGGCGCGCCGCGCAAAATTTGGCGCCGGCGATGTCATCGTGGCGCCGATGGGGTATCGCGATAGGATGGTCGGGACGATCACGGTCATCAATCGTAGCAGTGACCCGCGCTACTCCCAACATGATGTCACCCTGCTGAGCGCCATGGCCAAGCAGGTGGCCGCCGCCGTGGATAATGCCCGGCTCTTCGAGCAGACCCAATCCGCCCTGAACGAGACGCGCGCGCTCTATCGGGTTGCGCAGGCCCTGATCACCTTGGGCGATCTGGAGGAACTGCTCCGCGCCGTCGTCGCGGCCATCGCCGATGCCCTGCCGGCCGATGGCGTGCTGTTGGTCACCTTCGATTTGGAGGCGCAGCAGGTGTTGAACTACATAGGGACGGATTCATCGCTGATTCCAGAGAGGCCCGATGACTTCAGCAAGCTCTGGGAGGGGCTGAGCGGATGGGTGTTGCGCAACAGGGAGCCGGCGCTTTCGCCCAAGGGCCGGCGCGATCCCCGCGAAAGCGAGGCGGTGCATCAAGATCGCCTCCGCAATCGATGCGGCGCCATTATCGTCGCGCCGCTGCAATATCGCGATAAGCTGGTCGGGACGATCACGGCGCTCAACTACATCGATCAGCCGGATTTCATCGCGCGCGACGTCGAGCTGATGATGGCGATGGCCAACCAGGCCGCGATCGCGGTGGAGAACGCGCGGCTCTTCGACCGCACGCAGGGCGCTTTGGCGGAGACCCAGGCGCTCTACCGCGTGAGCCGGTCGCTGGTTGCCTTTGAGGATCTACGCGAGCTGTTGCGCGCGGTGGTGAATGCGGTGGCGGCCGCGTTATCCGCCAGTTGGGCGGTCATTATCACCTTTGATGTGGCGGAACGGCGCGTCGAGCGGATTGTGCAAGGCGGGCCGTATCTCCCGCCGCCCTACACGCTCGATTTTGAGGAGCTGTGGGAGGGGCTGACGGGGTGGGTGATCCGCGAGGGAAAACCGGCGCTGTCGCCCAAAGGCCGGCCCGATCCCCGCGAGGGCGAGTTGGTGCGCCGGCATCGCGAGGAGCGGGGCGGGGGGAGTATGATTGTGGCGCCCCTGCGCTATCGGGGGAAGATGTTAGGCACGATCACGGTGATGAACGAGCCGCATAAGCGCGACTTCAACTCGCACGATGTGGATCTGTTGACGACGATGGCCAATCAGACGGCGGCGGCGGTGGACAATGCCCGGCTCTTCGCGCAGACGCAAGCGACGCTGGCCCGCACCGAGGCTTTGTATCAGGTGGCGCGCTCGCTGATCGCGCTGGAGAATCTGCCGACGATGTTGCACATCGTGGCGGAGCAGGTCGCCGAGGCGCTGCCGGCGGATCGCGTGTTGTTGATCACTTTGGATTTCGAGCGGCGCGAAGTGACCCAGTTCGTCACCGGCGGCGCCGGGGAGAAGATCCCCCAAGTCCCCTACGAAGAGCTGATGGCGGGATTGACCGGTTGGGTAGTGGAGAAGAAACGTCCGGCGCTCTCCTCTGAGCCTGTGGATCCCCGTGAGAGTCGGGCTGCGCGGCGTCGGCGGGCCGAGACGCAATCGGGCGCGATTCTCGTGGCGCCGTTGCTGTATCGCGGCGAGGTGCTGGGCACGCTGACGGCCATCAATCGCCCCGATCAGCCCGATTTCACCCAGCGCGATGTTGATCTGATGATGGCGATGGCGAATCAGGCCGCCGTCGCCATCGAGAACGCGCGGTTGGTGCGCGATCTGGAGGCGAAGGTCGCGGCCCGCACCGCCGAGATCCGCGCCGAGCAGGAGAAGAGCGAGATCATCCTGCGCAGCGTGGGCGACGCTATCGCGATGGTGGATCGCGGGATGCGGGTGCAGTATGTCAACGAGGCGTTTCTGACCTTGACCGGCTACACCGAGGCGGAGGCGTTGGGCCGGGTGCTGCGAGATTTGGTCGGTGAGGCCGTCCAGTTGGAGAAACAACGTCACGCGCTGCGCCAACTCCTTTATGAGGCTGAGATCTGGCACGGGGATATGACGCTGCGCCGTAAGGATGGCCGCACCTACGAGGCGGCGGTGACGATTGCGCCGATCTATGATGCGCAGCAGAGGTTGGTGGGCTTCGTCACCAGCCACCGCGATGTCACACAGCACCGGGAGTTGGAGCGCGCGCGCAGTCAGTTCATCACGAACGTCTCGCATCAATTGCGCACGCCGGTGACGACCATCAAGTTGTACCTCGATTTGGCCCAGCGCCTGGAGTTGACCCCCAGGCTCGCCCAGTGTCTGGGGAATGCGGATCAGGAAGTGGCGCAGTTGGCGCATCTGACCGAGGATATTTTGACGATCACATCGTTGGATAGTGGAAAAGCCGTCACCACGTGGACGCCGGTTTCGCCCGAGGCGTTGCTCAGGACGATGATGACCCGCTATCAGGAACTAGCCGACGCGGCCGAGGTGACGTTGGAGCTAGCCCCATTGCCTGATGATCTCCCGCCCATCGGAGGAGATCAAGTTCGCCTAACGGAGATGATGGTGGAATTGGTCGAAAATGCGGTGACCTTCACGCCGGCCGGCGGGGCCGTCACCTTGCGGGCGGCAGAGCGCGAGCGAGAGGGGCGTCGCTGGATGACGATGTCCGTGGAAGATACCGGCCCTGGTTTGACGGAGCAGGAGCTTGGGGATCTCTTCGAGCGCTTCTTCCGGGGGCGATTGGCGGAGGCAGGAGATATCCCCGGCACGGGCCTGGGGTTGTGCATTGCCGAGGCGGTCGCGCGCGCCCACGGCGGCGAGATCACCGTGGCCAGCGCGGTGGGCGGCGGCGCGACCTTCACCGTGTGGCTGCTGCCGTTCTCGTCAGCCTCGTA
>CAYXVS010000240.1:0-4943 GCA_964468735.1 uncultured Anaerolineales bacterium
CGCAATAGCGCTTGGCAATTGCACCCGGCGAATTCCTGAAGAACCACCTTGCCAAAGTAATAGTCTGTGGTAAGATTGCTGAGTGTATCCGGACGGACTTTCCGTTCTTGGATCGACAAGAGCAAATCCATGGGAAGTACATAGGAGGTAATCCCGTCTTTATGAGAACCTACGAGTTGATGTTCATTTTAAGTTCCGAGTTGAACGAAGAAGAGACCAAGGCGATGGAAGAGCGGATTCGAGGGTATCTCGAAAACGCCGAAGCTGAAGTCTTCGACTTCAAAGATGCTGGCTTGCGCCGCTTAGCCTACGAAATCAAGCATCAAAGGGAAGGACGCTATTACTTAGCGCACTTCAAGATGAATCCACAACGGGTGAAGGAGTTCGAGCGCAGCTTGCAACTGCTGGAAGCCGTGCTGCGTGAACTAATCACGCGCGTTGACACCCTCCCCGCATCCGCGCAAGAGGGCCAAGCATCCGAAGCGGCTGAGGCGACGGCCTCGTAGAAGCCAGCAGACAGATTATCATCAAGTGTGAGAGGAATCATGTAGGAGATGGGTGGCTATTTAAGCCAAAGGACTAAGTTATGACCCGCGGACTCAACAAAGTGATGATTATCGGTCACTTAGGACGCGATCCAGAGATGCGATTTACGTCCAGCGGGCGCGCGGTGGCCACCTTCAGCGTCGCGACGACGCGCGGCTGGAGTAACAATCACGAGGGCGATCCGCAACAGAAATGCACAGAATGGTTTCATGTTGTGACGTGGGATGGCTTGGCCGAGTTATGTAAACAACGGTTACATAAAGGATCGCACGTCTACGTGGAAGGATATTTGCAGACGCGCTGCTGGGAGGAATCAGACGGCCAACGTCATTATCGCACGGAGTTGGTCGCGCAAGAGCTGATCTTTCTCGACGATCAAGCGGCATCTACTCCTTCCGAGTCCAAGATGTCCAAGGAATCAGAGGCGAAAGCGTAAAACTACCCTCTCCAAACATAAGTTAGGCCGTTCCAAGAAAATAAGTCTCCCAAAAACAACCAGTTTTCTGAGGAAAAAGCATCAGGTTTGGGAGGTTTTAATTTCTGGAACTACCTTAGAGCAAGCATATTAAAAGAAGGACGAAGGAGAAAAAACGTGAGCTATAGAAGAAAGCGACGATATAGTCGGCGTCAGAAATACTGCAATTTTTGCGCGGACCACGTCGAGCATATTGACTACAAGGAAGTAGATAAGTTAGGTCGCTATGTGACGGATCGCGGCAAGATTCGTCCCCGGCGCCAAACGGGCACATGCGCCAAGCACCAGCGCCAATTATCGATGGCGATCAAGCGAGCACGGCATATGGCGCTTCTGCCCTTCGTTGCAGAAATCGAAACCAGATAACCAACTTTGATTTAGAGTTATACATCGAGCCGGGCGTAGGGCATATCGCCTTATGCCCGGCCCTTGTGTAAGATTATGTAGCACAGGAGATTAGGACATAGTGGAGAGTGAAAATGGCCAAGAAGCGAAAAAATAAAACGCGGCGCCAAATGGCCCGCGATCTTAAGGATCACCAAATAGAGCAACTCATCACGCGGATCGCGATCGGCGTCGGCGCGGTCATCGTGCTGGTGCTGGGCTACGGATTAGTGACAGAGTTGTTTGTCAAAGCCCGAAGGCCGGTCGCGCAGGTCAACGATGTCGAAATCGCAACCCAGGACTTCACAGCCCGCCAACGCTACGAGCGCACCCTCACCCAATTCGAGTTGCTGCAATACCAGAACTATCTCAGTCAGATGGGAACGGGCGACGAGGAGACGCAGGGCTTCATCCAACAGTTGCAGATGCAGACCAACAACTTAGAGCAGCAACTTGCGCCGGAGAATGCACAAGACTTCGCCAAAGAGGTGCTGGATCAGATGGTGGAGGAGGAGTTGGTACGACAGGCAGCGGAGGAGAGAAATTTGACGGTCAACGCCGAGAAAATAGACCTCCAGATCGAGCAGATGATAGGGTACGATCGCAACGCGGCGGATGAACCCATCACGGCGACGGAGACGGCAACTGCCACCACGCCCATGACGGCCGAGGAGTATCAAGAGACTTACTCCAACTTCAAAGCCAATGTGCTCAAAGCCAACAACTATTCCGAGTCCCAATTCCGAAGTATGATCAAGGCGATGGTCTTGCGTGAGAAGCTCAAGGAATCGATGAGCGAGGATGTCAACGAGGAAGTGGAGCACATCGAGTCGACCTTCTTCGTCACCGGGACCTTAGAATCCGCGCAGCAATTGCAAGTCCGCCTCAACGAGGGAGAAGAAGATCCAGAAGCATTGGTCGAGGAACTAAACGCCGACAATTCAGACATATCCTCTGGCTTCACACTGCCGTGGCTACCGCGAGGAGCACTGGCTAATCAATTCGGGCCAGAGATTGAAGAGACGGCCTTTAACACGCCGGAAGGGCAAGCCTCCGAGCCTTTCGAAGGCCCTGGCGGCGGGAGTTACTACGTCATCTACGTCACGGGCAGCGAGAAGCGTCCCCTAGAGGGCCAATATCTTGACCAGGCCATCGCAGGGAAATATCAAACCTGGCTGGATACCCAGATAGAAGAAAATGTGGAATACCTTGAGTGGGAAAAGGCCGTCGTCACCGACTGAGCCAAACCTCAGCATAAAACATAATAGGAACGCGAAAAGCTCCCGGATATACCGGGAGCTTTTTATTTTGGGCAGACCAACTCACCCGACGATTATGAAATGCGCCGCGTACTGATCACGTTGGTAATCTGCTCGACGCGCTGTAAGACGCGCGCCAAGGTGGCAAAGTCCGGCACTTCCAGCGTCAGATAGAGGGGCAATACGTTGTCCTGGTTGCGTTTTCCGGTGCTCACCGCGTCCATGTTGATGCCATAGCGCTTCAATACGCCGGAGATATCGTGGAGTAAGCCGGTGCGATCATACACGTTGACGCGCACCTGCACGGGAAAGGTCTGCTGCTTGGCCGCTCCCCAATCCACCGCGATGAGCCGCTCACGTTCTTCGTCATCGGATTGGATGCGCAGGATGTTGGGGCAATCCTGGCAATGGATCGTGACGCCGCGCCCACGGGTTACGTAGCCCACAATATCCTCACCCGGCAGCGGCTTGCAGCACTTCGCGATGTGCGTCAGCAACCCCCCGGTGCCTTGGACGGTGACGCCCTTCGCAATCCCATCGGAAGGCAGAGGCTGCGGGCCAGTCTGATCGAGATCTGCAAGCTCCTCCTCTTTCTGGTGCCGAGCATAATCCTCCAGGCGACTCACAAATTCTTCGCTATTCACATCCCCCGTGGCGATGGCGGAGAAAAGGTCATCGATATTCTGGTAGCGTTTATGAAAAATATCGCCCATTTCCTCCATCGTATACGGGAGATTCAATCGGCGGAGCATCTTATCCACCATCAGGCGCCCCTGTGCAGCGTTTTCCTCGCGGCTCTTCTGGCGGAACCAGCGTCGGATCTTCTGGCGAGCGCGGTTGGTCTTGACGAACCCCAGATCCTCATCCAGCCAGTGGCGGCTCGGCCCCCCACCCCGATTGACAATGATCTTCACCTGGTCGCCGATCTGTAATTCATAATCCAGCGGCATCCAACGTCCATTGACCCGCGCACCCCGACATTGATGACCAACTTCAGTGTGGACATAGTAGGCGAAATCGATCGGCGTCGCGCCCACGGGCAAATCGATGACTTTGCCCTGAGGCGTGAAGACGTAGACGCGCTCCTGGAAAACATCGGAGCGAATGGTATCGATGAAATCGCGAGCGTCGCCCACATCCTCGGTCAATTCATGCACACTTTGCCGCACACGAGCAATCTGTTCCATCATCTTATCGCTAAGAGACACATTACTCTCTTTGTAGCGCCAATGCGCGGCGATGCCATACTCCGCCACGCGATGCATACGCCGCGTGCGGATCTGAATCTCCAACGCTTGTCCATCCTCCCCCATCACGGCGGTATGCAAGCTCTGGTAGCCATTCGGTTTGGGATTCGCGATATAATCATCAAATTCGCCAGGAACAGGCTTCCATAGGCCATGCACCACGCCCAGCACGCGATAACAGAGGGCCGCCTCCTTGCGATCACGCTCCCGCTCGGCGGCCTTAAGGGCCTCTTCAGATGCCTCATCTTCTGAGACGCCCTCGGGAAGATTCAGGGGAATATCAGCATCGACCAACACTCGCAGACCCTCCACATCATAGATTTGGACGAAAGGCACGTGCTTCCGCCGCATCTTGCGATAGATACTGTAGAAATGCTTAGGGCGCCCCTTAATCGATACTGGGACGCCCTCCTCAGTCAACGCCTTCTTCAGGATCTTAGTGTGTGTGACGACACGATTTTGTCGCTCATCCCGGCGCGAATTCATCAACTCAGAAAGTTGGTTATAGACGGTGCGATTGAGGTAGCGGAAGGCAATATCCTCAAATTCGGCTTTCCAGACCCAGATTCCCAAGCGATTCGCCACGGGTGCGAAGATTTCCAAGGTCTCCCGCGCCATTCGTGACTGGCGATCCGGCGGTAGATATTGCAAGGTGCGCATATTGTGCAATCGATCCGCCAACTTAATGAAGATAATACGGATGTCATCCTCCGCCATGGCGATGAGGAGCTTGCGCAGACTTTCCAGCTCGTGGAGATCGCGCACCCGCTCCTGATCCCCACCGGCCCGCTTCTCGACCCATTCGAGTTTCGTGACGCCTTCGACTAAGATCAAGACCTCCGCACCGAAGAGATCCGCCACCTGATCGCGGCTGACGCCCTTATCGAGACAATCTTCCAGCACATCATGCAACAAACCGGCGGCAATCACCGCCGGTTCGAATTGCATCTCCGCTAATAGATAAGCCACGTGCAGCGGATGGACGATATACGGCTCCCCGGACTTTCGGGTCTGGCCCTCGTGCGCCTCCGC
>CAYXVS010000241.1:0-4901 GCA_964468735.1 uncultured Anaerolineales bacterium
ACGCGGGGAGTACATCTAAGGCCTGCTCCGGCCCCGGGGCGGCGGCCACATCAACGCGCCCCACGAATCCGGCCAGGGGGGCGCTTAATAGCGTCGCCGCCAACACCAAACGACTGAGATACATCAGTTTCTGTGTCATCGTATTTACGCAAGCCGTTCTCGTTAAAATTGCCGATCCAGATGTCCAACATCCAGTCGCTTCGTTGATCTTCTCCCCCTAGACCTGACAGGTTTTGGAAACCTGTCAGGTCTGGGTGACAATGTTGCTGGAGGAGACTTAGATTCTTGAAACAACCTAAATCGGCAATGCCCAGCGCAAGCGGGAAAACGGCCCACATCCTCCTTTGTCAAGCTAGCGCGCTGATGAATTTTTCACTCAAGACTACCTACAATCTCAGCCCCGAAGGGTTTTGAAAACCCTTCGGGGCTATGGATGCGTCAGAAATTGCGCATCACAAGGGGTAGGTAGATATGCCGCTCCGGCGGCTCTTGCGCAACAACCGTAAGCTGCGCGGTATCGGTGAAGGGAACGGTCATCTCACAACTCCATGCTGCAAAGGTGATCGTCTTCGTTCCGGTTGTGGGGAAGGTGTGGCTAAACAACAATGGATTATCCACCGTGCTGACCGGCGCGTTCGGTCCGGCGCCAAAGTCCACGGTGTAGGTATAGGGGATGGCGGTATCCGGCGCGATGTCGGCGCGGAACTGTACCACGGTGGTGGTGTAGATGTCGCCTGTTGTCAATTGAGTCAAGGTCACGCCCGTCACCTCCTCGCAAAGGAAGGTCGCAGTGACGACCTTAGCAGAGGTCATCGTCACTACAGTCTCGGTCAAACCGCCGCTCGCATCGCCGCTCCATTGATCAAAGTGCCAACCAGCGTCCGGTGTGGCCGTGAGCGTGACGACACTGCCGGGGAGATAGGTCGTCTGGCTCGGCGTCCGCGTGACTGTCCCGTCGCCCACGATCCCCACCGTCAGCGGATAAGCGTTCAGGTCGAAGGTCGCGCTGATGGTGTGATCCGCTGTGACATCGTTGAACGTGTAGCTGCTGATCGCGCCCTGAGAGACGCCATCCACACCCACATCCACGATGTGATAGCCGGTTTGCGGCGCGATGGTGAAGGTGATAGCGTCGCCGTGGTTGACCGTCTGCGGTGTATCGGGCATGATGCTTCCGCCCGCGCCCGCCGTCGGCGTGATAACGTAAGAGTTGAGGGCGAAGGTCGCCGTGACCGCCTTGTCCGCATCCAGCGTCACCGTCGTCGGATTAGCGTCGCCGCTCACGTCGCCCGCCCAACTGGTGAAGCGCCAGCCGGCCGCCGGACTCGCACTCACATCGACGACCGTGCCGGAAAGATAGCCGTGCGCCCCGATCGCGGGTGTGACGACGCCGCTGCCCACGATGTCCATCGTCAACGTGTAGTACGTCGGCGGCACATCCAGGAAGGTGGCAGTGACGACCTTGGCAGAGGTCATCGTCACCACGGTCTCGGTCAGGATACCGCTCGCGTCGCCGCTCCACTGGCCGAAATACCAGCCCGCGTCCGGCGTGGCTGTAAGCGTGACGACGCTGCCGTGGAGGTAGGTCGTCTCGCTCGGCGTCCGGGTGACTGTCCCGTCGCCCACGATTCCCACCGTCAACGGATAAACGTTCAGGGCGAAGGTCGCGCTGATGGTGTGATCCGCTGTGACATCGTTGAACATATAGCTACCGATCGCCCCCTGAGAGACGCCGTCCACGCCCACATCCACGATGTGATAGCCGGTTTCCGGCGCGATGGTGAAGGTGACATCGTCACCGTGAGCCACGCTCTGCGGCGTGTTGGGCATAATGCTTCCACCCGCGCCCGCCGTCGGCGTGATAACGTAAGTGTTGATGGCGAAGGTCGCCGTGACCGCTTTGTCCGCATCCAGCGTCACCGTCGTCGGATTGACGTCGCCGCTCACGTCGCCCGCCCAACTGGTGAAGTACCAGCCGGCCGCCGGACTCGCACTCACATCGACGACCGTGCCAGAGAGATAGCTGTGCGCCCCAATCGCGGGCGTGACGACGCCGCTGCCCACGACGTCCATCGTCAACGTATAGTACGTCGGCGGCACATTCAGGAAGGTCGCAGTGACGACCTTAGCAGAGGTCATCGTCACTACAGTCTCGGTCAAACCGCCGCTCGCATCGCCGCTCCATTGATCAAAGTGCCAACCAGCGTCCGGTGTGGCCGTGAGCGTGACGACACTGCCGGGGAGATAGGTCGTCTGGCTCGGCGCGCGCGCAACCGCTCCGTCGCCCACCACCGTCGTAGTTAGGGGATAACGGCGCAAGAAAGTGTGAGTCGTGTCGGTCACAGAGGCGGTTAGGTCAGGATCGGCGCCGGAGGTAGCGGTGATGATGAGCGTATCCACCGTACCGCTCACCACGCCCTCCGGAATGCTCAAGCTGGCCGTGATGGGCACGGTCTGCCCGGCAGAGAGTGTGATGGGCGAAGCCGGCTCGAGTGTCACGCTCCATCCATTGCTGGATTGCGTTGTCAGCGTAAAGGTATCGGCGACGCCGCCGGTATTGGTGAGCGTGTGGGTATAGACCACCCCGCCGGGGGAAGAACCACGGCTCTCATTATCCGGCGCAAACGCGAGACCGTAAGCATACTCATAGGCGCCCATATCGTAATCGGCGCCCACAGGCCGAGGGGTGTTGTCCAAATCGGGGCTGAGGCCGTCGACGCAGACATCGATGGCGGGGGAATCACCCAAGAGATGGAAATCGCCGTGGGCGGCGTCCGCAAAGTGGGGATCAGTGGCGCTGCCGACGTTGTTGCTCTGGTCGATGTTACATGTTCCGGTGAGCGGCCCGCTGGTGATCCAGAATCCGCCGTTCTCGTTGCCCCAGGCGATGCTGTTCTCCGCATAGCCCTCGGTATTGGACTGCGAATACCCCGCGCCATTGACGTTATTCGCCAGCGTGACGTGGGTCACGGTGAACGCGCCGCCCTCGCTGCGGATGCCAGAGCCAAAATTGGCCGTGGCGGTGTTACTGTAGATCAAGCTGTTGGCGACGTCGGCCAGGGCATTGCTTCCTATCTGGTGGATCGCTCCGCCGCGCACGGCGGTGTTGCTGTATAAGTACGTGTGCGCGATGTGCGTGCTGCTCTCGTTAGCATACAGGGCGCCACCGTCGCCTGTGGTATCTTCATCGCTATTGGCGACGTTGCCGAAGAAGGCGCTGCATAGGCTGGCGGTGGGATCACAACCGGTGGCGAGAGGGGCGTTCGGGCCGCGCTCAACTCGGCTCGACTGCATCGTCATGGCCGGCGCGGGATAGGTGGCGTGGATGTTCACCGTCGAGGTATAGGCCGCGATGGCGCCGCCGTGTTCGACCGCCTGGTTTTCTTGGAAGATGCAGTTGTCGGCGTCGAGTGTGCCGCCGCTCAGGTAGATCGCGCCGCCGCTGCCAGAAAAGGCTAGGTTACCATCACCTTCGCGCCCGAATATCGCGCCATCGCATTCCACCGTCGATCCGTCAGCGGCATAGACCGCGCCACCGTGGTTATTGTAGGCTCGATTATCCCATAGCTCCGGGGCAACTGTGACGAAATCATCCAGCCACAACTTACCGCCACCGCTGACGTAGACCGCGCCGCCGGGGCCGTTGGAGGCCCAGTTGCGATCAAAGTTCACTTGGCCATAGAGATCAAAAGTCGCGCCGCTATCCGAATAGAGCACGCCGCCGCTTTCGCCCGCCTGGTTGGCATAAACGTAAACTTGCGAACCGCTAACGGCGCGCATCTGGACAGTATCCGTATTTTCCACATAGATCACGCCGCCGTTGATCCCGGCGCTGTTATTGTAGATAAGACTGTAGCTCCCAGCATCGAAATCCGCGTCCGCTGTGCCCACCACGGCGACCGCGCCGCCGTTCCCGCTGGCCTCATTGCTGCTCAGCGTCCAGCCGCCGGTGAAATCAAGCGTACCCGCGTCGATGTAAATCGCGCCGCCGTCGGTCGCGGCGCTGTTGTCGCGTAACGTGGCATCGGAAATGTTGATGTCGGGTGTGCCCACTGCCACAATGCCGCCGCCCGCGTTGTTAAGCGCATAGTTGTGAGCGATGACGGAGCCGTTGAGGATATTGAGGGTGCTGGTCTCGACCATATAGATACCGCCGCCGCCGATGTCCGCCGTATTGGAGAGTATCTGGCTGTTATCTAACGCGACTGTGCTGCTGTACACCAGCAACCCCGCGCCAAGGCCGCCAAACCAGCCCGAGAGGGGCGCGTGATGCTGCTCAATACTGCTGTTGGTTAACGTCACGACACTGCCTTCCCACGCCACTATCCCGCCGCCAAATCCCGCCCCGCTGGAGAAGGTGTTGCTGGCGACGACGGTGTCGGAGAGCAAGGCGTGAGTGTCACTAAAGTAGAGTCCCGCTCCCAACACGCCGCCGGTGATGTCGTTAGCCTGGTCATCGTCTGTGCCGCCCACGTGGGCATTGGTCAAGCGGACCGTGCTGGATTCGGCGTAGACGCCGCCGCCCTGCTCCTCAGCGCGATTGTTGTAGATATTGCCCTCAAACTCAACACGGCTGTTCTGCGCGTAGATGCCCGCCCCGATAAGCGCTTCGTTGCCGTAGGAAGGGTCATCGTTGCCCACTTTCGCGCCGGATGCGAAGAGGGCGCTGTCGTTGGTCAGGTAGACGCCGCCGCCCCAATGTGAGGCCGTGTTCCCGCCAATGGTGGCCGTCCCCAAGGAGACCTGGGAAGCATCAGCGTAGACGCCGGCGCCGTCGTAGGCCTGATTGTCGTTGTAGATCCAGACGTTCCCCGTCATCGTGACGACGCCGCTGTCTTCCACATAAATCGCGCCGCCTCTGCCCACCGGGTCGGTGGCTTGATTGCCGCTCATATCCGCCT
>CAYXVS010000242.1:0-4900 GCA_964468735.1 uncultured Anaerolineales bacterium
CGACCTGATGGCCGAGGTGCGCGCCTACGCCGACCAATGCGAGATCGGCGGGGGGATTATCCACGCGGGCGCCACCTCGATGGATGTGAAGGACAACGCGACGATCTTACAGATGCAGCGCGCCTTGGATGTGATCCTCCAGCAACTGAGCGAGTTGCTCGCCGCCTTCGCCGAGCAGATCCGTCGCTGGGCCGATACGCCCTGCATGGGCTTCACTCACCTCCAGCCCGCTGAGCCGACGACCCTCGGCTATCGCTTGGCCGGCTACGCGCAGGATCTGCTGGAGGATCACCGCGCGCTCCTGCGCCTGCGAGAAGAGCTGCGCGGCAAGGGCTTCAAGGGCGCGGTGGGGACGTCAGCCTCGTACGCGATGCTGCTGCCGGATGAGGTCACGCCCGCCGCGTTCGAGCGCGCGGTGATGGCGGAGTTGGGCCTGCGGACGTGGCCGGTCGCCAATCAGACCTACCCCCGCCGGCAGGATTGGGCCGTGCTCTCCGCGCTGGCCGGGCTGGGCAGCGCGGCCTATCGCTTCGCGCTCGACCTGCGCCTGCTCCAGAATCCCGCCATCGGCGAGTGGTCGGAGCCGTTTGGCAGCCGCCAGGTCGGCTCCTCCGCGATGCCCTTCAAGCGCAATCCCATCCGCGCGGAGAAGATCGATAGCCTGGCGCGCTACCTGGCCCAACTGCCGCGCGTCGCCTGGGATAACGCGGCCCATTCCGCGTTGGAGCGCACGTTAGATGATTCGGCCAATCGGCGCGTGATTTTACCCCACGCTTTCTTAGCCGCCGACGAGATTGTGCGTGGGATGATCCGACTGGTAAGCGACCTGCGCGTCAACGAGCACGCCGTCCGACGCACGTTGGAGATCTACGGCCCCTTCGCCGCCATCGAGCCGCTGCTGATGCGCTTGGTGCAGGCCAGCGCCGACCGCCAGGCGATGCACGAGGCGCTGCGCGAGATCGCGATGCAGGCGTGGGACGAGATCGAGGCGGGGAAGGAAAATCCGTTGCCCAAGCTACTCGCCGCCGCGCCGGAGATCACGGCGCACCTCACGCCGGAGCAGATCCACGCCGCCTTAGATGCGCGCGCCTACGTCGGGGATGCGCCCCAGCGCGCGCAGACATTGGCGGCCCACATCCAATCGCATCTGGCCAAAACGGAGGAGATGAATAACAAATTATGATCCTACCGCCTGAGCTGACCCATCAACCCAAGAAAGAGACGCCCTACCGGGCGATGATCGCCGTGCGCGATGCCGACGATCTCTGCCTGCTGACAAAGTTCGGGTGCAATCTGGCGCGCAACCAGGGCGGCGATGTCTGGATCATCACCGTCAACAAGGAGGGGAAGCCCCCGGCCTGGCTGGATCTGGAGAGAAAAAAAGGAGAGGACGGGGAAAAACTGATCGCCAGCGATATTTGTCCCGATGTGGAGGTGCACGTCTCCGTGCAAGAGGGCATCAACGTCGCGGAGATCATCTTAGATGAGGTGGGGGCGCACCAACCCAATGTGCTGTTGCTGGGCTGGAGCGGCCAAATTCAACGTGGAGGACGCTACACACTGGGCCGCACGTTGGACCCACTCATTCAAAGCGTCACCTGCGATGTGATGGTCTTGCGCGGCGAGTGCCCCAAACAGATCGAACGGATTTTGATCCCCGTCGCGGGCGGCCCGCACGCGCCCCGCGCGATGAACTTAGCGCTCACGATGGCCCCGGAAGCGGAGATCACCGCCCTCTACGTGGCGATGGAAAAGCTGGGTTCGACGGAGGTGCTGGTCGGCCACGAGCGGCTGAAGAACATCCGCCGCCGCACGACCGACAGCTCGCGCGTCCGCCCGAAAGTCGTCACCTCGGCGACGCCGGTGACGGGCATCATCGGGGAAGCCCAGCAGGACTACGATCTGATGATCATCGGCGCCGGGGAAGAGAACGTCATCGGGCGTTTCCTCTTCGGCAACATCCCCCAGATGATTCTGCAACGCACACCCGTCCCCACGCTGGTGATGCGCAGCCGCCTGACCCAGTTGGATACACTACATCGCCGGATCTGGCAAAACATCTTCGGCCTGGCGCCCGCCCTGAACACTCACGAACAAGCGGAGGTCTACAAGAATGTGCATCGCAACTCACGTCCCAGCGCGGATTTCTTCGTGATGATCACGCTGGCGGCGGCCATCGCGACCATCGGCTTGCTGCTGGACAACCCGGCGGTCATCATCGGCGCGATGATCGTCGCACCCTTGATGACGCCCATTTTGGGGATGGGTCTCAGTCTGGTGATGGGCGAATCGCGCTTCTTCTGGATCTCCTTCAGCACGACCTTCCGGGGCATTCTGTTGGCGATCATCACCAGCATTTTAGTCGCCTCGATTACTCCCGGCGCATCGATCACCGCCGAGATTTTGGGACGGGCCAAACCCACGGTGATGGATTTGGCCGTGGCGCTGATCTCCGGCGCGGCGGCGGGTTACGCGCTCTGTCGCAAGAACGTCTCGGCGGCGCTGGCCGGCGTCGCCATCGCCGCCGCGCTGGCGCCGCCCCTGACCGTCATCGGCATTGGGATCATCCTGCGCGCGTGGCAAGTCGCCGGGGGCGCGCTGGTGCTCTTCCTCACCAACGTGATTTCGATTGTCGCGGCGGGCGGCTTAGTCTTTTTCCTGCTCGGATTCCGGCCCAATCCCAAAGAAGCGCGCAGCGCCAAGGTGTTACAGCTGGGAAGCCGGGGCGTCGCCTTTCTCCTGCTCATCGTCACCATCTTCTTGGGCGTCCTCACCTGGCAATCATTCCGGGAGATCAATCACCGGCAGAGGATCGAGGATGCTATCCGGCAAGAGATCGCCGCCTTACCCAACACCGAGTTAATTGCCTGGCGATTGGAGCCAAGCAGCGAGGATGAAGCGCTCTACTTGGATGTGACCGTGCGCAGCAGCCGATCCATCGGCTACTCGGAGGCCCGTCATCTCCAGGAGCAGATCGCCGCACAATTGGAGCAACCGGTCGCTCTCGCGCTGAGTTCCGTGCCGACCAATCGGCTCCAGGCTTACGTGCCGCCCACGCCCACCTCGACGCCGCCGCCCACGCCCACCGGCGCGCTCACAGCGACGTCCACGCCCACTTCGACGCCAATCCCCACCTCCACCCCAACGCCCACCACGACGCCCACGCCCACGCCGACCCCCACCATCACACCGACGCCCACACCCACGCCCCGCGTCCTCTTTGTAGATGACGTCGGCAGCGGCGGCGGCCTGCGCGTCCGCTACGCGCCGGGCGGCGAGGTGATGGGCCGCCTGCCCGAAAACACCCGCGTCGTCGTGATCGACGGCCCAATCATCCTCGATGAGACGCCCTGGTATCGCGTGCGCGATCCCAACACCTACCTGGAGGGCTGGGTCAGCGGGGAGTATCTCCGCGCCGCGCCCTGAACCACCCTTCGAGATGCACATCCTGCTGATCGCACCCTACTTCGGCGGCAGCCACCGCGCCTGGGCGGAGGGCTACGCCCGGCACAGCCGCCATCACGTCGAGGTGCTGCGCCTGCCCGCGCGCTTTTGGAAATGGCGGATGCAGGGCGGCGCGGTCACGCTGGCCGAACGCGCGCGCAAGCAGTACGTCGCGTCCGACGCGCCCGATCTGCTGCTGACCACCGATATGCTCAACCTCCCCGCCTTCTTGGGCCTGAGCCGCGATTGGCTGAGCGATACCCCAGTGGCGCTCTACTGCCACGAAAATCAACTCACCTACCCGATGGCGCCGGGCCAGA
Source organism: uncultured Anaerolineales bacterium (assembly GCA_964468735.1). GTDB lineage: Bacteria > Chloroflexota > Anaerolineae > B4-G1 > SLSP01 > JAAAOZ01. The sequence continues at coordinate 3,765 of CAYXVS010000242.1, forward strand.
AGCGCGACCTGACCTACGCGATGATCAACTGGCTTTCGATGTTGACGGCGGATCGGGTCTTCTTCAATTCTGCGTATCACCAGGCGGATTGGTTCGAAGCGCTGCCGCGCCTCCTCAAGCACTTCCCCGATTTCACGCACGTGCATCGGATCGCGGCGGTGGAAGCAAAGGCCAGCGTTCTGCCCGTCGGCTGCGATTTGGCGCGCTTAGATCGCGCCCGGCCCGAGGCCAAACCCGACGATGACGGCCCGCCCATCATCCTGTGGAATCAACGGTGGGAGTACGACAAAGCGCCCGCCGTCTTCTTCCGCGCGCTGGATGCCTTGGTCGCCGAGGGGATCGACTTTCGCGTCGCGCTGGCGGGCAGCAACGTCCGCCAGCAGCCGGAGGAGTTCGAGGCGGCGCGGGAGCGCCTGGGCGCGCGCGTGATCCACTACGGGCGCGCCGACGCGGCGACCTACGCGCAGCTCCTCTGGGCGGCGGATATCGTCGTCAGCACCGCGCGCCACGAGTTCTTCGGCATCGCCGTGGTGGAGGCAATGTACGCGGGCTGCTTCCCCGTGCTGCCGCATCGCCTGGCCTATCCAGAGCTTGTACCGCCCGCGCATCACGCCCGCTGCCTCTACGGGGATTTCGACGAGTTGCTCTCTCACCTGCGATGGGCGATTCACGAGGTCGCATCGGCGCGCGCCCTCATTTTGGATCTGCGGGCCTCGGTGGCAAGATTCGATTGGGCCGTGATGGCCCCACGCTACGACGCGGCGCTGGCCAAGATGATCACAGACAACACAGATGTTGAAGGTGCAAACCAGAAGCACAAACCTTCCGGGAAGCTACATAACGCCTTTTGAGGCAAACGCCTTCGCAGCTTCCCGGAAGGTTGCAGAACCGATATAAACGCAAATCACACAAGGAATCGGAAAAGCAATGAAAATCACAGACAATTTAGAACGACGACGCCTCTATCTTTACCTGGCGATCTCCTTTGGCATCGCCTGGGCGACCTTTTTGGCGATCTATCTCACCGGCGGCTTAGTCGATAGCCCGCTGGTCTTTCCTGAAGCCAACGTCTCGCTCGCGCTGCTCCTGATGGCCGGGCCGGTGATGTCCGCGCCGGCGATTGCGCACTTGCTGAC
>CAYXVS010000243.1:0-4893 GCA_964468735.1 uncultured Anaerolineales bacterium
GCGCATAACGACGCTGACTACGAACCAACTGAACCATCCTATTGGGTCATCCTGATACTTCGATCTCACGTAACCTCACGTTCTGAGGATATACCAAATTCCAAAAGAAATCAAGCCAAGATTTATCAATGCACATTGCTTAATAACCCAAAAGAAGTAATATCCTCATCGATTTTTATCTATGATTTTGTCAGATATTTCGAGATTGATAGGTTTTGGGAGAGTATCTGTGATATGATAGAAGTCAGATTGAGGTTAGATAAGAGTTAGAGAGCTGGGGAAGTATTAAAAAGGGGAGCCATTGTGGAAAACAAAGCGACTTCGCGCTTGCCGGGATTCTACAATCGACCGTTAGCAGAGCGCTTGGCTCAGATCGCGCAGCAGGCCGATTTGACGCCGGAGGAGCAACAGATCCTCAGCGGCGAGACGGGTCTCTCGCTGGAGCGGGCCGATCACATGATCGAAAACACGGTGGGCCGCCATAGTCTCCCCCTGGGCATCGCCACGAATTTTATTGTAAATGAGCGCGAGGTGCTCGTGCCGATGGTCATCGAGGAGCCGTCCGTCATCGCCGGGGCCTCGTATGCGGCCAAGCTGGCGCGCGCGGGCGGCGGCTTTGTCGCTGTGGCGGATGAGCCGGTGATGATCGGGCAGATCCAGGTCGTCGGCGCGCCCGATCCGTGGGCGGCCAAGGTCGACGTACTCGCCCAGCGCGAGAAACTGCTTGATCTCGCCAACGAGGTCGATCCCGTGCTGCGCGAGTTGGGCGGCGGCGCCCGGCGGCTCGAGGCGCGCGTCTTCGAGACCACGCCCACCGGGCCGATGTTGGTGCTCTACCTGCACTACGACGTGCGCGACGCGATGGGCGCCAACGCGGTCAACACCGCCTGCGAGCGGCTCGCGCCCCACGTCGAGGAGATCACAGGCGGCCAGGTCTTCCTGCGCATCCTCACCAACCTGGCGGATCAGCGCCTGGCCCGCGCCCGCGTCGTCATCCCGGAGACGGCCTTGGCCTTCGCGGGCTTCGAGGGCGCGGAGGTCGCGCGCGGCATCGAACAGGCCTGGGCGTTCGCGGCCGTCGATCCTTATCGAGCGACGACGCACAACAAGGGGATTATGAACGGGGTGGATGCCGTGGTGTTGGCGACGGGCAACGACTGGCGCGCCATCGAGGCGGGGGCGCACGCTTACGCGGCGCGCGCTGGCCGTTACGCGCCGCTCAGCACGTGGCGGCGCGACGGCGCGGGCCATCTCGTCGGCGCGATAGAAATGCCGCTGGCGTTAGGCATCGTGGGCGGCGCGACCCGCGTCCATCCGACGGTCAAGGTCGCGCTCAAGATTTTGGACGTGAAAACCGCCCAGGCCCTGGCCGAAATCGTCGTCAGCGTGGGGCTGGCGCAGAACTTAGCCGCCCTCCGCGCCTTGGCCACCGAGGGCATCCAGAAGGGCCACATGACGTTGCACGCCCGCCAAGTCGCCATCGCCGCTGGCGCAACCGGGGCGCAGATCTCGCCCATCGCCGAGCTTATGATCCGCGAGCAGCAGATTCGCGTCGATAGGGCGGAGGAGCTGCTGGCGGAGATGGGAGACGGCGAAAGATAATCTGCATACAAAACGTATTGCGTATTACGTAATACGGATTACGCAATACGTTTCACTCCTAATCAGTCGTTTCTTATTTTGGATTGAAATATTATTAGCCGCAAGCACTATTCGAGGAGGATTTATGAACCATCGTCAAGTCATGAAACCGCAGCGAGCCGTCGGGATTATCGGCTACGGGTCTTACGTCCCGATGTATCGCGTGCCGAATACGGAAATCGCCCGCGTGTGGCAGGGCGGAGGACGCGGGCCGGTGAAGGAGAAATCGGTCGCCGGCTTGGATGAGGACACGGTGACCATCGCCATCGAGGCCGCCCGCAACGCCATCGCACGCGCGGAGATCGCGCCGGAGCAGTTGCGCGCCATCTGGGTGGGCAGCGAATCGCACCCCTACGCCGTCAAGCCCTCCGCCACCATCGTGGCCGAGGCGCTGGGCGCGACGCCCTATCTGCTCGCGGCGGATTACGAGTTCGCGTGCAAGGCCGGCACCGAGGCGCTGCAAGCCGCGATAGGCCTGGTCGGCTCAGAGATGGGCGACTACGCCTTGGCCATCGGCGCGGACACGGCGCAGGGCCGGCCCGGCGATGCCTTGGAATATACGGCTTCCAGCGGCGGGACGGCCTTCGTCGTCGGCCCGGCCCAGGAGGCGCTGGCGATTTGCACCGGTTCCCTCTCCTACATCACCGACACGCCCGACTTCTGGCGTCGCGCCTACCAACACTATCCCAGCCACGGCGCGCGCTTTACGGGCGAGCCGGCCTACTTCCACCACATCCAATCGGCAACCGAGGAGATTTTGGATCAACTGGAGATGCAGCCGGAGGAGTTCACCTACGCCATCTTCCACCAGCCGAATGTGAAATTCCCGCACCGCGTGGCCAAGCGCTTGGGCTTCACCGCCGAGCAGCTTGGGCCGGGATTGCTGAGCAACGAGATCGGCAACACCTACGCCGCCGCCGCGATCACGGGCCTTTCCGCTGTCTTAGATGTAGCGCAGCCGGGCGAACGCATCCTCATCACGAGCTTCGGCTCCGGCGCCGGTTCCGACGCCTTTATCTGGGAGGTCACCGCCGCCATCGCGGAGCGCCGCGAGCGCGCGCCCAAAGTCGCGGATTATATTCAGCGGCGCACGGAGATCGATTACGCCTTATACGCCCGCTATCGCGGCAAGTTATTGATGAAATAAACGGAGAGTGAACTTATGAGAGATGTAGCCATTATTGGAATTGGACAAACGCCGGTCGATGAGCACTGGACGACCAGCCTGCGACACTTGGCTTTGGACGCCGGACTCAAGGCCCTGCAGGACGCCAATGTGGAGCGCGTCGACGCCGTCTATGTGGGCAATATGCTCTCCGGCACGACGACGGGCCAGGAGCACTTGGGCGGCTTGGTCGTCGATTTTCTGGGGATGGCCGGCACAGAAGCGATGAAGATCGAGGCCGCCTGCGCCTCCGGGGCCGCCGCCGTGCGGGTCGGGATGATGGCCGTGGCCAGCGGGATGAGCGATCTGGTGCTGGCGATGGGCGTGGAGAAGATGACGGATACGGTCGGCGAGCAGACCACAGCCGCGCTGGCGATGGCCGCCGACGCGGAGTATGAGGTCAGCCAGGGCGTGACCTTCGTCACGCTGAATGGCCTCTTGATGCAGCGGTATATGTACGAGTACGGCTGGGAGCGGAAGGATTTCGCCAATTTCGTCATCAACGCGCACGCGAACGGCAAACACAACCCCAACGCGATGTTCCAGAAGGAGATCTCACAGGCGGCCTACGAGCGCTCGCCGATGATCTCCAGCCCCGTCGGGCTGTTCGACGCCTCGCCCATCTGCGATGGCGCGGCCGCCGTGGTGCTGGCGCCGATGGAGTACGCGCGCACGCTCAGCCCAGCGCCCGTGCGGATCAAGGCGTCGGCGGTGGCGACGGCGCCGATGGCCGTCCACAGCCGCAAGGACCCGCTCGCGTTGGAGGCCGCGCGGCTCTCGGCGCAACGCGCCTACGAGCAGGCCAAGATCGAACCTGACGACCTCGACTTCTTCGAACTGCACGACGCCTTCGCCATTATGTCGGCGCTCAGCCTGGAGGCGACGGGCTTTACCGAGCGCGGCCAGGGCGTCCGCATGGCGTTGGAGGGCGAGATCGCGCTGGACGGTCGCATCCCCATCTCCACGATGGGCGGCCTGAAATCGCGCGGCCATCCCGTCGGCGCGACAGGCGTCTATCAGATCGTCGAATCGGTCCTGCAACTGCGGGGGCTGGCCGGCGAGACGCAACTATCCAACGCGCGGCTCGGCATGGCCCAGAACATCGGGGGCAGCGGCGCGACGATTATCACGCATGTTTTGGAAGCGATGAGTTGAATTTAGAATTCAGAATGATGAATTGCGAATAACGGTTGGCAAGTTAAATCATAATTCAGAGAAAGGAGATATACGATGGGTGTTAAAGTGGCGCACAATTGGCGTTTACGAGGACAGCGGTATCGGTTAGAGGGTGAAGTCTGTGATCATTGTGATGCGGTCATCTTTCCGCCGCGCGATATTTGCCCGGAGTGTCATCAGCCGGCGAAGACGGAGCACACGTTGAGCGGCCGCGGCGAGGTGTACACTTACAGCATCGTCAATCACGGGCCGGAGGGGTTCGAGCAGTATGTGCCCTACACGGTCGCGCTGGTGAAGCTGGAGGAAGGCCCGATGATCACCGCGCAGCTCACCGACGTCGCGCCGGATGAGGTGCGGATCGGCATGCCGGTGGAGATGGTCACGCGGCGCTTGCGCGTCCAGGGGGACGAGGGCACGATCTCCTACGGCTATAAGTTCCGGCCGGTGTTGCAGCGCGCGTAAGTGTCATAATAGCGATGGAAATCAGCGGGGCGGGATAACATCCGCCCCGCTTTTTTGCATGGGCCACAGCCAACAATCACTTTGGATTTGACAGAAAACACATTCTACAGCAAAATATCTCATCCCCTACTTCCACTTCCTGGATATTGGTATTGGTATCGCTCAATCAACATAGTTTTTTTGGGAGGCCCAACATGTCGAAGAAGCACAAAGTATTTTGGCTCGTTGTCGTCTTAGTGGGCGTGATAGGTTTAGGCAAATGGATCTTCGATGCCGGGGAAATATCGGCATCGAATGCCCTTCCGGCTCCCCTAGCCTTTCAAAGCCCGATTGGCAATCCGGAACTGACGTTGGAGAAGTCCGTGAACAACGCGGCGCCCAAGCCCGGCGACATCATCGCCTACGAACTGACGTATGACAACATCGTTCCCGGCAGTCAAGGGTTCAAT
>CAYXVS010000244.1:0-4881 GCA_964468735.1 uncultured Anaerolineales bacterium
GGGTTGGCGGCGCGGCTGGCACTGGAGAAGAGTCAAGCGCTGAATGAACTGCCCTCGCAGGCATGGATCGTCGCTGCCGATACAACCGTCGATCTGGATGGGCGATCGTTGGGCAAGCCTCAGGATCCGGCTGAAGCGGAGCTTATGCTGCGCCAACTTCGAGATCGACCACACGAGGTGCACACGGGCGTGGCGCTCCATATCCCACAGTCGCGGGCGTCGACCGTTCGGCGCGTCACCACGCGGGTATGGATGCGTCCCTACACCGACGCGGAGATCGCGGCCTACGTGGCGAGTGGCGATCCCATGGATAAGGCCGGCGCTTATGCGATCCAAAATTCGGCCTTCGATCCGGTGGCGAAGGTGGCTCGCTGTTATGCCAATGTGGTGGGATTCCCGCTCTGCGCGGTGGCCGCCCTGATGCGCGCCCGTGGCTACATTCTGACGGTCGATCTTCCTGCGCTCTGCCGTCGCCATTTTGATTATCACTGTCCCCAGCAAGATCGAGGTGAAGTGGTGCTATGAAACGCTTTCTGATGTGCGGATTGGTCTGCCTCTTGCTGCTGAACTCGGCGTGTACGGCGATAGCGCCGGCCACCGCGACCCCAACCTCAGCGCGGCCGACGGTCCGAGCACCCACGCCCACGCCGACGGTCGACTTCGCCCGTCCGGAGCGGGTAGGCCGTGACTTCTTAACGGCCTGGGAGCAAGGGGACTATGAGCAGATGTATCAGTTGCTGGCCCCGGATGTCCGGGCAGAGTTGTCATACGAGACGTTTCAGCGCACGCATCTGACGGCATTGGATAGCACCACGACCCTTAGTCTGACGCTTACGCCGCGAACGTTGAAGGTTGAGGCGCCCTACGCGACGATTGAGTTCGTCGAGATCTGGCATACGGGGATGTTCGGTGATCTGCGGGCGGATAACGCGCTCCATCTGCGCCGTGACGAGGTCCAATGGTGGGTCTTGTGGGCGCCGGCGACGATGTGGCCGGATCTGGCCGAGGGCCATGCCTTCGCCGTGGAATATCAGATCCCGCCACGAGCGAACATCTACGACCGCGATGGCGCCGGCCTGGCGGTCCCCAGCGCCATCATCTCCGTGGGCGTCATCCCGGATCAGATCGAGGATGAGACGGCGTTGTTGGATGCGCTCTCCCAGGTGCTGGAACTTCCCTTGGAGAAGATCCGCGCGATCTACATTGATCAGCCGGCCCATTGGTATATTCCCATCGAGGAGATTTCCGGCGAGCGCAGTATGGCCTATGACGAGCTGCTCTCGATGCCGGGCATCGAGCGCCGTGAGCGCCAAGGCCGGAGCTATCCGCTGGAGGGCGTCGGTGCGCACGCTGTCGGGTGGATTTCACCGCTCCCGGCCGAGGATTTGACAATCTATCGTCGCCAGGGCTATCGCGGCGACGAGTGGGTGGGGATCGCGGGGCTGGAGCGTTGGGGCGAGACGATTTTGGCCGGGCGCAACGGCGGGCGACTCTACATCGTCGATGCGGAGGGGACCCACACCACCAGCGTGGCCGAGCGTGAGCCGCAGCGCGGGCGCGCCATCTATGCCACCCTCGACCGCGATCTGCAATATCACGCCGAGCAGGCGTTGGGCGACTATCCCGGCGCCGTCGTCGCCATCGAGGTGGAGACCGGCGCCATCTTGGCCATGGCCAGCTCGCCGGACTTTGACAGCAACGTGTTCCTGCGTTCGACCGCCGGAAGTGAGCTGCAGGTGGTGCTGAACAATCCTGATCGTCCATTTTTCAACCGCGCGACCCAAGGGTCGTATCCTGCCGGCTCGATCTTCAAGATCGTGACGATGGCGGCGGGGATGGCGGCGTTGGATTTGACGCGCGACAGTCCATTCTACTGTCCCGGCTACTGGGACGGTCTCGGCGAACCGAATCGCCGCTATTGTTGGCTTGAAAGTGGGCATGGTGATATTGTCCTCCAAGATGCTTTGTCTGCCTCGTGCAATGTGACCTTTTACGAGATTGGTAAACGATTGAATCAGGCTGGGCCGGAGATTTTGCCAACCTATGGCCGCGCCTTTGGGCTGGGGGCGGCCACCGGGGTGCAGGTGCTCTCGGAGGCGGAGGGCCTGATACCCGATCCCGAATGGAAAGAAGCCACCTATCAAACCGGGTGGGGAACCGGTGATACCGTGAACTTAGCCATCGGACAGGGGTATTTGCTGGTGACGCCCTTGCAACTCGCGCGGATGGTGGCCGCGGTGGCCAACGGTGGGACGCTCTATCGGCCTTATCTTGTGGATCGCGTCGCAGCCGGGATTGAGGATCCTGCCCAATCGACCCAGCCGATGGCCGTCGCCCAACTGCCTATCACCCAAGCGCAATTGGAGGTCATCCAGGCGGGGATGTTGGGCGTCACCACGGCATCCTTGGGCACCGCGCAGCGTCGCTTCCAAGGGCTGGCGGTCGCCGTTGCTGGCAAGACCGGTACCGCCGAGGCCGTCCACGAGGAGGGCAAGCCCCATTCGTGGTTTGCGGGGTACTTTCCGGCGGATGATCCCGATATCGCGATGGTGGTGTTGGCGGAGCACGCGGGCGAAGGTTCGACCGTTGCGGCGCCGATGTTTCGTCAAATTGTCGAAGGCTATTATGGTTGGGCGATCACACCGCTGCCCCCAACGCCAACCCCCACATCTGCCCCCACGCCTGAGACATCGCCGTAGGGAAAAGCGCATTTGATCGAGTATCTGGTTAGCTTTATGAGCAGACCAAGGTGCAACGCACTTAAACCGAAGTAAAGGTAACGGCTCATTGTAGTATATGCCTGGTAATAGGCCCAAAAGTGCGTTGCACCTCATAAGACTAAACAGTTACGTGATTGATAATGATATTTATTGATCGATTGTGTTTGATTTTGCTGTTTTGTGTTGACGTGACTAGCGCTTTATGCTATAGTTAAACCTGTGAGAGGTAGCAGTGTTGAAGCGTGAGCGGCAGACAATCATTCTGCATCAATTGGAGGACGAGGGAGCTGTGTACGTCTCTCAATTAGCTGCGGAACTCGAAGTTTCCCCCATGACCATTCGGCGTGACCTCTCACAGATGGAGGAGGAAGGCAAGTTGCGTCGCGTGCACGGGGGAGCGCTCTTGCGTGAGGGCGCAAGCGTTCAGCACCTTCCCAGCGGTTTGGAGCGCCGGATCGCCGAAGCAGGGGCGCGGATCCTCCCGGAGAAGAGCGTGGTCTTTTTGGGGCCGGGCACAATCACCCCAGAGATGGCGCCCTTTTTACGCGAACACCCAGACCTTACCATTATGACGAACGCGCTCAACGTGGCCTGGGCCGTCGCCCGCCAACAGACGCATCCCCTCCATTTGATCGGCGGCCAAGTGCAATCGGATTATGGGGTCTATGGCAACACAGAGGCCTTGCGCGATATTCGCGCCGATTGGGTGGTGTTGGAGGCATCGGGCTTGGATGCGGCGCGCGGCTTGACGCACGATCAGCACTATTACGCGGAGATTGGTCGCGTGCTTCTGGGCTTGCGTGCGCAGGTGATGCTCCTGCTGCGACCGGAGCAGGTCGGAGGCGCCGGCGCGCTCTTCATCGCCCCAGCCGAAGAGGTGGATGTCCTGGTCACGGGCCGCGAGGCCGCCAATCCGCCGTTGTGGGATCTCAGCGAGTTGGGCGTTCGCGTTGTTTTGACCTAATCAAAAGTATTTAATTACATTCACATCATATCTTTGAAAGGAGATTTTTAAATGTCTAGTGTTACCTATCGAAATGTCACAAAACGTTTTGGCGATATCGTCGCCGTCTCGGATCTCTCATTGGAGATCGAGGATAAAGAGTTCTTGGTCTTCGTCGGACCGTCGGGCTGTGGCAAAAGCACCAGCTTGCGGATGTTGGCCGGTCTGGAAGAGATTTCCGATGGGGAGATTCTGATCGGCGACCGGGTGGTCAACGACGTGCCCCCCAAGGATCGCGATATCGCGATGGTCTTCCAATCCTACGCGCTCTATCCCCACATGTCCTGCTATGATAACATGGCCTTCGGTCTCAAGTTGCGCAAAATCCCCAAGCAGGAGATCGATAATCGTGTGCAGGAAGCGGCGGAGATTTTGGGTATCGAGCACCTGTTGGATCGCAAACCCAAGCAGTTGTCCGGTGGTCAGCGCCAGCGCGTCGCCGTTGGCCGCGCCATCGTCCGTGAGCCGAACGTCTTCCTCATGGATGAGCCACTCTCCAACCTCGACGCCAAGTTGCGCGTCCAGGCCCGCGCTGAGATCTCCAAGCTGCATCATCGGCTGGGCACGACCTTCATCTACGTGACCCACGACCAGGTGGAGGCGATGACGATGGGCACCCGGATCGCGGTGTTGAAGGATGGCATCCTCCAGCAGTGTGATACCCCCCAGGAGTTATATGATTATCCGGCCAATGTCTTCGTCGGCGGCTTCATCGGCAGCCCCGCAATGAACTTCTTCGACGCGACCTTGATCGAGAATAACGGCGAGATGACGCTCGATTGCCGCGATTTCCAAATCTCTGTGCCGGAGGAGCGCCGCGATATGTATCGTGATTACTTGGGCAAGGAAGTGATCGCGGGCGTGCGCCCAGAGCATGTCCACGACCCCGAATTCACGCCGCCTGGCATTAAGCCCGCGCTTGTGGAGACGAAGGTGGATGTGACTGAGCTGATGGGCAATGAGGTCATCGCCTATTTGGAGACCGAGCACACCTCGTTCTTGGGCCGCTTTGACCCCCGCACCAACGTGAAGATTGGTATGACTAAGACCGTCGCGTTCGACCTGAGCCGCATGCACCTCTTCGATAAGGATACGGAGAAGGCCATTCGCTAACGCGCAAAGTCGCACTGAAACATTCCACAACAAAAGGCCGGCCTC
>CAYXVS010000245.1:0-4868 GCA_964468735.1 uncultured Anaerolineales bacterium
CCTACTTCAAAAGCATGATGTGGTACGGACGGATGACCTTCCGCCTGGATGCGAGAGACCCCGACATTGCCCGGCGGGAGACGCGCATGGCGCTGCTCCTCGTCCACGCCCTGCGCACCACCGAGATCGAAGGCCAACCCGCGTTGGAGCTGTGGGCCAACATCTATACCCCCACCGTCTTCTTCGTCGGGCGCAGCGACGACCTCACCGTGATCCAATACGGGGAACTGATGGATGAGATTTACGGGCCAGAGGCCGATCTCGATGACTTTGCCACCGACGCGCAACTGGACACCTTTATGGAAGCCGCTGACCAATTGCCGCCGCCGCGCATCTTGGGCATGGTCATCATGGAATGGGAGGATGAAGAGACCGTCGCCAAAGGGATGCGCTTTATGGGCCAGCGCTTTGTGCCGGATGCCTACATCTTCCGCCAATTGATCTACACCAACGTCGGCGTGCCGGGGAACGCGCGCTCCCTGCCCAACGGCCTCGATGTCCCCGCCGCGATGGGATCGGAACGGGCTTACGCGATCTTGGACGAGATGGGCGAGACGGATTATCCGAACTACGACGAGCAGATGGCCAAGATGCAGGCCTGGACCGGCAATCTCAGCACGGCAGAATGGACCGAGACGCTGTATAACACCTGGCTTTACAATTTCTACCTGCTCCTGGAGGCGCCCGGCGCGGGTGCCCCCGCCAGTGCGGGGGCGCCGCACTTTATGCAATCCCCGGCCTGGGTCGATAAACAACTCAACACCGTCATGGGCAGTTGGGCCGAACTCAAACACGATACCATCCTCTACGCCAAACAAGCCTACTCCGAACTGGGCGGCGCGCCGGAACCTCCGCCCCCGGCCCTGCCGCCTCGCGGTTACGTGGAACCCGTGCCAAAGGTCTACGCTCGCCTGGGCGCGCTGATCAGGATGACGGAGAAGGGCTTGAGTAATCTAGGGCTGCTTGAGGATGGCAGAGGCGACAATCCAGACAAGCAGCAGTTGCAACATCTGGCCTATCTGGTCGATACGTTCCAAACCATCGCGGAGAAAGAGCTGCGCGGCGAACCGCTGACCGAAGAGGACTACAACACCATCCGCTACTACGGCGGGGAACTGGAAAAGCTGACCGCGGCCGCCTCTGTCCCGCTCGACACCCAATGGCCGGGCGACATCATGGATGAAGAACCCCAGGCCGCCGTGATCGCCGACGTCGCCACCGCGCCCTCGCCGGGCCTGGTGTTGGAAGTGGGCGTGGGGCGCATCAATGAACTCTACGCCGTCGTCCCGCTGGTCGAGGACGATGGCGCCATCACCCTACAAGTGGCCAAGGGCGGCGTCTTCTCCTACTACGAGTTCCCCTGGCCGATGAGCGACCGCCTGACCGACGAAGCCTGGCGGCAAATGATCGAGGAGGGCACCGCCCCCGAACCACCCGCGTGGAGCGGCAGCTTCTTCGTCCCCGAAAGCGGCTATACCGCTCTGCACCAGGCCATCTTCAACGTCCAAGAATCCCTGGTGGATGCTTTTTGGCTGGTCGATGCGTCCCAGTTACGAGGCGGCGAAGCCCTGCGCAACGACCTGACGCCCGAACTCACAGCCCTCGCGGATGCGGGTCAGTGCCAGCGACGTCTGCTGCACAGCAGCCAGCCCCGCTCCATCGACCTGCAATCCGAAACGCTCGCCGTCGTCACCACGCGCGAGACGTGGGAAGATAGGCTCTACGGCTACGAGGGAGGGTGGTGCCATGGCTACGATGAAGAGCCGTTCAACCAACGCGGGCCGTACACGCTCGATGCCACCTACACCCTAGAGCTAGTCGGGGGCGACTGGCGCGTCACGCGCGTCATCTATGCCAATGAGCCACCGGCGTGGGAGGAGTAATCGTCTTCGCTCACGAGACCTGACAGGTTTTTTGAAACCTGTCAGGTCTGTTACGCCATGGATTTTGGTCATCGCGTTATCGGCGATGTTAACGTGCAGCACGCCCACCCCGGATGCCGCCGTCTCCGACATCGTATGCTTCATCTGCACAGGGGAAAGTTGCCAACCCGTCGCCGCCTCGGTGAAACTAGAGCCAACAAGCGGCATCTTCACCCACGGCGACATCGATCTCACGGGCGACGGCGTCCCAGAACACGTGTGCCTCGAAGGCGACCAGGTCACAATCCACCAGGATAACGTCGAGGTATGGCGCAGCCCCGAAGCGTGGGAGGTCGTGGATGTGGCGTTGGGCGATCCCAACGACGACGGGCGCAACGAGGTGTTCGTCGTCTTCTGGCGCGAGGACGAGACGGGCCAACGCACCAACCAGCCCTTTATCATCGGCTATCGCGGCGGCTACTACCGCGAGCTGTGGGGCGGCTCGCCGGTAGGGTTTCCCATTACCGAGGTGGAGTTAGCGGACATCACAGGCGATGGACGCCAAGACATCCTCGTGATCGAGGAACGCGCCTTGGCCGTCTGGCAATGGAACCAGTGGTGGTTCAGCCACGTATGGCGGAGTGAGGCCGGCCATTATCACGATTTGCACGTAGGCCAAGACGAGGAGCAACAGGTGATGATGTGCGTGCAGGTGAAGAAAGAGTAACGCGAACGGCCTCATTCCTTTGTGCGTACCATACAGATCATCAGCGGTGGCACGCAGGGAAAAGTAAACTGTGCGCCACCGCTGATTCAATTGAGTATAACCTCACATCAAAAGCCGATAAAATTATCTCACGTCGTTGCGAAGGCCAAAGCCGTAGGCTTTTAGAACCAAGGGGAGGTAAAGATCGTGATAGACGTCATCGTCGCTGATGTTGACGGTCACGTCGCCGACGGTGAGGGCATCATAGAGAGGATCGTCGCTGATGATGGCGTGCGCGATTCGGCCGGTGCGCGGGCCGCTCGGCTGATCGTCGTCTGTGATCGTGACGGTCACCTTCTGCGGCGTGTCCCAAGTCTCCGGCGTGAAAGTCAGCGCGGCGAGATCCACCTTCGTCTCGCCCCGCGCCGTGATCCCCAGGATGACATCGGCGACCGGCTCCCTGCTCAAGGCGACCTCGTAGCTGCCCGTTCCCCCCTCCACCAAGCTGAGGCTCGTGGGCGCCAGGATAATTGAGCAGGTTGCGTGGCCCGGGGTCGAGAAAGATGCCCAGCCCACTGGTATGGGATTAGTCGGATCCTAAAGTTAGTATGTGTCCGCCTATCGCTTCATCAAGAGCAACGATGGGTTCGCCCAATTCATCATAAGACCTTACGCCTTGAATTCTCCATTTACCGAAAAGTCTCATAAAGTGTACATCTTGGGTCACACTCTTCTCTGTACCATTATCAAAAATAGTTGCGTCAACTTTCCCTATCGGATAACCGTCATCTATAAGAATTTGAATCCTCTCCATTTCAGTCAGATATAGGCCGTTTTTCCTCATCTCTTTTACTCGACTTACCCAAATCTGTCTTGCGTCTTCATACGAGATTTGTGGTTCGCGATCAGAGTACCTATCATAGTAAGCGACGTACTCAAAAGATTTTTCAAACTCACCGGCGGCAAGATGTCTGTAGTACATTGAGGCAGCCCTATATGTCTGATAGCGAGTGATTGGTTTTACTATGACAGCAGTTATTGCTAAGAGAAACATCAAGGCAACTATTATGATTGTAAACCTAGCGAACTTTTTCATAACTTCTCTCCCGAAGTATTGTCTACGGTTTGCAAAATTTGCGAAGCCACTCTAGATGCGTGGCCAGCAACCAGCTTCGTCGATTGACACAACAAGAACCGCCTTATGCATACTGTAGGGAGCGGCGTGGCGGCCCAGAGTGTGTGTCCATCATATAGAGGTTGGATGCTTCAAACGCTAGAATGCTTAACCTCACTTGCTGGAATTACTTTTCAGGTAAGGGACCTTTTCGGATATCAGATCACTCCCACCAAAATTGGGCAGGAGACACGGATTCAGCCTGTGTCTCCTGCAGTTCGTTTGGCGATTTGACCTATCTCAGGACATTCCACAAATCGTATATTTTCACTTCGACCTGAGGTCTTTGGTCAGGTACCTGGCCACCCCCTCTTCGACAGGCAACTTGGCGAGACGCCAGTCATCCGGCGCACCAAAACCGGTCCACACCTGCCTATCTCTGAGATAGTATAGTAGAGTATGCCATACCTAGGCAGCGCCTGCTGCTGTAATGTGGAATCCGCGACGGGTGTAGAGGTGGGCGTCTTTGTGGGACGCGACGGCATCGGGGAGAGCTGGCGTAGTTCGGCAGCAGGCTCGTCGGTGGAGGCGGTGGGGAGAACCGGCAGCGACGTTCCAGAGGTTTGAGGTGTAAGGGGGTTATCTGTAGAGGATGGCGTTACAGATGCGAAAAGACAGGCGCTCATCACAACGGTTACGACTATGAGCAGGACAATCAATACGCAAAGTTGGAGCAACTTCTCGATCATTTCCACTCCTCTCGTTTCGCCAGAAGACACCACTCGCGTTGAGTGAGCGGTTGCACATTAACTGGGAATCGAGGGGGCTTCCCCTTTCGCTCCAACCCACCTACTGAAACCTGTAGCTCAAGTATGGCGCCGAAACATAGAGTAACGCCGCAAACGCTAACCACAACGCCACAAAAGCGTGTCCGAAATAGGTTATAACCCTGTATAATTTACTTGTGACAACCCGGTCTGTGGACAGCATCGAACGTCGGGCTATCCCAATGCCAAGAAGTACTGCTGCCATAATCAAACCGACCCGCTGGAAAATAGTTGGGTCAGTGATATCCAGGCGGATGGCAGTCACTACAGCGGGAACAGAAGGTAAAATCACCCACCAAAAGCTCAACCAGGGTTTGTCCCTAAGTAACGCAGTGGTATATCCGGATATGAACCCTAAG
>CAYXVS010000246.1:0-4866 GCA_964468735.1 uncultured Anaerolineales bacterium
CATTCGTCATTCCCCATCGGCGGCGGGGAGCGTGAACCAGAAGGTGCTGCCTTCGCCCGGCGTGCTTTTGACGCCCACCGCGCCGCCCAGCTTTTTGACGATGCGCAGGACGATGGAAAGGCCCAGCCCGTGTCCGGCGATGCGGGTCTGTTTGAGCCGCTCGAATGGCATGAAGAGTTGCGCTTGCTCCTCCGGTGTGAGGCCCATGCCATAATCTCGCACCCAGTGCCGTATCATGGAAGGATCATTGGGATCGACTTCGGCGCCGATGTCGATGTGGGCCGGCCCGTCGCCGTTCGTGCCACCGTACTTCAAGGCATTGCTGAGGTAGTTGGTCCAGATGGCCTCGACCCAGGGGGCGTAGCCCACCGCTATCGGCCACGCGTCGGGGGTGTGGATGTAGGCTTTACGGCGCGTGATCATCGTTTCTAAATACGTGCGCGCTTCCTGGATGATCTGGGGCATATTCAGCGGCTCGATGGGCACATTTTTCTGGGAGGTTTCGGTGAGCAGTAAGAGGCTGTTGATGATGCTACTCATTTTGCGCACGGCTTGAGCGATGGATTTTGCGCGCTTTTGGATCTCCTCTGGCGGGAGTTGATCATAGGCCTCGGCGAGTAATTCGGCGGAGGGTAGCATAATGGCCAACGGCTTCTTCAGGTCGTGGGCCACCGTGTGATCGTAAGCGGTCAGTTCGGCGTTGAGGCGACGCAGTTTTTGCATATCGGCGAAGCGATCCACGGCGAGCGTGAGCGTCCGTTCCAACTCGCGGGGATTCGGCGGTTTGACGAGATAGGCGATGACGCCCGCGTCGCTCGCTTTCTGGACCAGCTCTGGGGTGTCGTGGGCAGTAATCACAATCACCGGGGTGGGGCATTCTTCTTGAATGCGTTTCGCCGCCGCCAGGCCGTCCATGCCCGGCATATCAATGTCCATCAGGATGACGTCGGGGTGGCGCTCGGTCGTGAGTTGGATGGCCTCCTCGCCGTTGGCGGCGTCACCGACCACGGTGTGCCCCAGCTTCTCCAGCGTGATCTGGAGCATATCGCTGACCAATGCTTCATCATCTGCAATGAGTACCTTGAAGCTCATAGTTGGCTCCTTGTGTGCGAGGGAAAATGAATCTCGGTGATGGCGCCCTCATCGTTAGCCGTGTTTGAAAGCGCCAGCGTTCCGCGTAAGTTCTTCTTGACCAAGCGTTGAATAAGATAGAGGCCGACATCGTGGCGCGTCATCTGGAGGACGTCCGCCGGATAGCCAGGCCCGTTATCTTGATAGATGAGGGTGATGTTTTCATCGTTGGACGCGATCTCGACGGTGATGCGCGCGCGATAGGGCGGGATCGTGTCCTCGACCTCAGCAGGACAAATCGCGTATTTGACCGTGTTGCTGACCAGTTCGTGAAGGATCAGGGCCAAACTGCTGGCCTGCTTGTGATCCACCTTCACGGGCTGATGGGAAATCTCGACGGCTATATCGTGGGAGGCGAGGGCGCGCAACGTCGTGTGGATGACTTCGGTCGCCAGATCGCTCAGGGGCAGCGGGCGCCACTCGGAGGCGGAGAGCATCTCGTGGACGGTGACCATCCCCTGAATGCGATGGGTGAGCCGCTCGGTGATCGCCTCCACATAGATGAGGCCGTCGGAGGGGGTGTAGCGCTGTTCGGCCAGGAGCAGCCCGATGATGGCGGTGAGGTTGTTCTTGACGCGATGATTGACCTCCTGGAGCAGTGAGGCTTTGGTCGTCGCGTCCTGTTGCGTCTGCTCGTGGAGGCGCGCTTGCTGGATCGTGAGCGCCAGCGAGGTAGCGACCTCCGTGGCGATGTCGATGTGATCCTCGGTGAAGGCCTCGGCCTGATCGGCGCCCAGAAGGAGCGCGCCGGTGAATTGCCCTTGGACGCTCAATGGGGCATTAAGCAGCGTGCGGACGCCCTCCAAGTAAAGCATACGTTGGATCGGAGAGAGTTCGGGGCGGGCGGCCAGGTCGTGAAAGATGGTGGGCGACGGCGCGGTGAGATCGGCTTGGGTGAAGCTCTCCAGCGGTGTGAGAAAGCCAGTCTTTAGCTTGGTCTGATGATCCACGCGGGTGGCCAGCACCTTGATTGTGTCCGTGTTCGGATCGAATTCGACGACGCTGGCCCAGCTACAGGGCATCAGTTGGCGGATTCGCTTGAGCGCCGCGCGCGCGATCTTCTCTGGCGATTGGGCGCTGATGATGGCCTGATCGATTTTGTGGAGCATCTGCAACCGCTCGGCGTAGTGATGCAGCGCGCGTTCCGCCTCTTTGCGCTGCGTAATATCCCGCACGATGCTCTGAATGTACCGCGCGCTGCCCGTCTCCCCCGGATCGTGAACCAACACGGCGCTGATCTCCACGGGAATCGGCGCCCCCGCTGTCGATTGCAGCTTGGTCTCGTAGATGGGCAGCACCTCGCCCGTGAGGAGCGCTTCCACCTTTGTTTCATGTTGGATGCGCTCTTTGGGCGTGACGAAGTGCTGAAATATCATCCCAATCAGGCTCTCTTGATGACATCCCAACAGATTGGCGGCTTGATGGTTCGTGGTGAGGATCTGACCGCCCGGATCGAAGATAAAAATTGCATCTTGCGTCCGATTGAAGAGCGCGCGATAACGCTGCTCGGTCTCGCGCCGCGCGCGCTCCATCTTCTTGCGCTCTGTGATGTCCCGATTGCTGGCCCGAATGCCGAGATATGCTCCGGCGGCGTTATAAATCGGTTGACAAATATGGTGAATCCACCGCTCGCGTCCCTCGCGGGTGATGATGCGGATATCTAACGAGGTACTGCGTGGCGTCTCCTCATCTAAGGTCTCGACGGACGTCTCTAGGGGCGTCTGATGATGGATGCGGAATTTGTCCTGATCCGCAGGATGGATGATCTTGTGGATGAGGTCGGGATCTTCCATAAAAGCCTGGGGCGAATACCCGGTCACTCGCTCGCACGAGGGTGAGACATACCGAGGATGAAGATCCGGGCGAAGCCAGTACTCCCAGTCGTAGGTGAAGTCCGCGATGGTGCGGAAGCGTTCCTCGCTCTCGCGCAGCGAATCCTGGGCCGCCTTGAGCGCGGAGACATCCTCCACCAGCGCCTGCCCGCCGATGTTCTCTCCCTGCTCATCAAATTGCGGCGCGATGTGAATCCGTAAATGGGCGGACTTGCCCCAGGAGCTGGTGTACGGGTGCTCGATAATAACGGTTTCGTCTTGCTGGAGAGCTTGTTGGATGAGCGATAATAACCCCGCCGCTTGTATCGGTTTGGACTCAAAGAGATTTATCTGTTGGACGGCTGCGGTGGAGGGTGCGCCCAGAATCTCCGCCAGCGCGGGATTGACGGCGGTGATCGCGCCATCGCTCCGCACATAGATAACGCCCAAGGGCGCGTTACCCACCAACTGGCGATAACGCGCCTCGCTGGCGGCTAGCTCTGCCGTGCGAGCGGACACCTGCTTCCGCAACGTCGTGGCCGCGCGCGTCAGCACGCTTTGGCGCCAGCGGAAGAGGAGCACACTCATCCCGGCGATGAACAGCGCGAGGCTGATGCCTAAGAGGATGCGCTGGGTGCGGAGATCGAGCAAAATCGCGTCGATCTCCGTATCTGGCGCCGAGAGCGCCACGACGAGATCCTGCTCCCCAATCGATACCGTATGCCAGGCGAGCAGCTTGCGGCGGACAATGTTGGCTTGATTGCGATCGACGGTAAAATTGTAGGCGGCGGTGCCCTCCGCCTCGCGCTGCATCCGACGATCTATCGCCAAAAGCTCCGGATAGTCGACGTGCAGCGTCTCGAAGACATTCTCGCCGATGATCTCCGTCTCGTGATCGTAGATAACGGCGCCCCGTCCATCTTGAAGATAGGCCGCGCCATATTGGCCGGAGCGCATATATCGGATGTAGCGTTCGACCATCGGTGCAAAATCGCCCACGAGGACGAGCGTACCGCGCAGTGCGCCCTCGATGCGCACCGGGAAGAGCATTCCAAAGGCTTGCAACTCCTGTGTGACGTGAAAAGGCGGCACGAAGGGGGCATCGGTCGTCGCTTGGCGGATGGCGGGCCAGTGCTCGGCGGCCCACGTTTCGGCTAATTGCTCCGCCTGCGCGCCTTTTGATGAAGGATCGGTTTGGGCGAGCGCGATCTCATCTGGCGCGGGCATGTAGAGGTAAGCCAAAATATCGGGTGTGCGAGCCTCATAGTCCATTCGTAACCTCTCCGTCGCCTCGGCCTGGGATTGCGCGCCTATCTCGAAGGCGGGCAATGTCGATTCGGCGATCAGACGCGCATCCGCGATGAGGTCCTCGATATGATCGCGCATCGCCTGCTTTGCCAAGAACGTCTGGAGCTTCTGCTGCTCGTTGAACATCTCCTCTTGGTATTGCACCGCCTGCCGATCTATCCAGACGGCCGCTCCGATGAACCCTCCAATGACGAGCAGGATGCCAATCCCATACATAATGAAAAATCGCCTGCCTATGAGTGGAA
Organism: uncultured Anaerolineales bacterium; assembly: GCA_964468735.1. Taxonomy (GTDB): domain Bacteria; phylum Chloroflexota; class Anaerolineae; order B4-G1; family SLSP01; genus JAAAOZ01. The sequence goes on from CAYXVS010000246.1 coordinate 4,496, forward strand.
ACAAGCTTTCGTGTTCCGTAAGCTCGGACATCTTTCTCCCCTTGCTGTGGTGACCTTGGTCCTGAGTTGAGGCTATCGTTGAGATCGTCAGTATATTTGAACGAGACGAATGGACGGACGATGGCGGGGAATCCGACGGGGAAGGGGGCAGAAGCGCGGATTTGGAGATCCCTGACACGCTCAAAGTTGTTTCACATTGTATAACAAGGGTTAGAATTAGCAAGGGAATTCGAAGCAGATTGACTGGGAAAATCGCTCTCGTTGCCCTGGAGCGGGCCTAACCAAGTTCAAGGCAATCCGTTGTCGTTTTGTACTTTGCGTCTATAATGAATGCACATTGATGATAAATCATACTCTTAGCGCATCCGGCT
>CAYXVS010000247.1:0-4817 GCA_964468735.1 uncultured Anaerolineales bacterium
GCGCAAACGCAACTAGCCCACATGCTGGCGACGCTGGGTTGGGAGCACAAGCAACTCTTGGGAACCTCCGCCACGTTCAACGCCGATCTCCTGCGCGCGCAACAGCACATCGCTTTGATGTTGCACACCGCCCAAACTGCGAGCAGTGCGCTGGAACCGGATCAGGTGATGGAGCGGGTGGCCGATGCCCTGGTTACGGCGGTGAATGTGCCGTACTGCGGCATTTATCTGCTGGATACCGAACGCGGCGTCCTCGTGCCGCGTGTGGTGCGCGGGCCGTTGCCCGACACGGGGCTGTCCGCGCAGCATTTGGATCCGGTGATCAACTCTCTGATGGATGAGGCGCTGGAGCGGCAGTCACCGGCGGTCTGGTATGATGCGGCGACCGATCCCCGGATCGGCCAAGAAATCGCCCAGACCTGGAACATCAAATCGGTGTTGGCCGTGCCCATCCGGGTCAACGATAAGGTGTTGGGGCTGGCCCTGCTCAGCACTTCCAGCGACTATCGCCAGTTCACCCCCGACGAGATCGAACTCGTCTGGGGGATTGCCAACTCGGTGGCGTTGGTAGTGGATAACGCCCGGCTGTACGCCGAGACACGCCAACATCTGGCCGAAAGCCACGGGCTACAGCGGGTGGCGTCCGCGTTGTTGCACAAGCGCGACCCGGAGGAAGTGCTCCAGATCGTCTGTACCGAAGCTCAACGGCTCACCGGCGCTGTCGGAAGCGCGGTTTTACTCGTCGAAGACGGCGCCTGGCTGCGCGTGGCCTACCGTAAGGGAACGGAACCCCCGTTCTTTGCCCGGATCCCCATCGCGGGGTCGCTGTCTGGCATCGCCGTGCGCCAGGATGAACCCTTTTTGACCAATGCGCCCGCCAGCGAATCTTACGAATATTTGCAGGGAGAACGCCCGACGGCATTTTTATCGGTGCCCTTACGCGTGAATGGCGACGTTATCGGTGTGTTAGAAGTGCTCGACAAGCCCGGCGGCTTTGTGAAGGATGATATTCGCATCGTCAGCCTCTTCGCCAACCAGGCCGCCATCAACATCGAACACGCCCGGCTTAATCAACAAGCTGGCAAGATAGCGGTGCTCGAGGAACGCCAACGCCTGGCGCGGGAACTCCACGACTCGGTCGTGCAATCGCTCTACAGCATGGCGCTCTACGCGGCTGCGGCGAAGCGGGCCCTCGCGAGCGGCAAATCGGACGTAACCGTGAGCCACTTGCAAGAACTACACGACACGGCGCGGAGCACAATGTACGATATGCGGCTGCTGATCTTCGAACTGCACCCGCCGGCGCTGGAGCAGGATGGGTTGATCACCGCGTTGCGCGTCCGGCTGGCCTCGGTCGAAGCGCGGGCCGGGATGCAGGCCAAACTTGAGGTTGAAGGCGAGCGCCGCTTGCCGATTGCTATCGAACAGGAACTCTACCGGATCGCGCAAGAGGCGCTCAACAACATCATGAAACACGCCAGGGCGCAGCGTGTATGGCTCAAGCTGCTGTTCAACAACGGCGCCGTGAGCCTGCAAGTGCGCGATGACGGCGTGGGCTTTGATCCACGCGATGCCGAGAGCAGCGGGGGGATGGGATTACAGAGTTTTGTGGCGCGAGCTGCCAAGCTCGGCGGGCATGTCACCGTGGATAGCCAGCCGGGGCAAGGGACGACGGTGACGGTACACGTCGCCGTTCCAGGGGAGGTAATCGTTTAGTCTTGGAAGTGCAACGCACTTTTGCGACTGAAAAATAGACTTGTACGCATAAAAAACCGTTTCGGGCTGGATTCAAGTGCGTTGCACCTGACCTGCTTATAAGACTAAACTGCTACAAATTTTGGAACTACATTGAGGATTGAGGAGGCCGTATGAGTCAGATGATCCGTGTGCTAATCGTGGACGACCATACCATTGTGCGCAAAGGCATCCGCGCCTTGCTCGCGGAGATCGCGGATTTAGAGGTGGTGGGAGAGGCCGCCGATGGGCAGGAAGCCATCGTGCAGGCCGACCGGTTGCACCCGGACGTGATCCTGATGGACCTGGCTATGCCTCGGATGGATGGCATCGAGGCCACCCGCCAGATCAAGACCCGCCAGCCGGAGAGCCGCGTCCTCGTCATGACCAGCTTTGCGACCGATGAAAAAGTGTTGCCGGCCATCAAGGCCGGCGCGCTCGGCTATCTCCTCAAAGAATCCGCCCCGGCAGACCTCATCGAGGCGATCCACCAAATTCAGCGCGGGGAATCGTCGCTCCATCCGGTCATCGCCCGCAAAGTCCTGCGAGAAATCGCGCATCCGTCAGAGCTGCCGCTGACAGCGCCGACGACGGATCCGCTGACCGAGCGTGAAAACGAAGTCTTGCTCCTGGTGGCGCAGGGGTTGAGCAACCAAGACATTGCCGAGAAGTTGTACATCACCCCCGCGACCGTGCGCTCACATGTGAGCAGCATCATGAGCAAACTATACCTGGCGAATCGGGTGCAGGCCACGCTGTATGCCCTGCGCGAGGGGCTGGTGTCGCTGGACGTAGACCCGGACGAGAAACAGGTAGGGCATAACCACTTGAACTAAGCGCTTCGCGCAAGATCCCTTCAGCTAAGTATCCTGGGGTCTACGCGGATTCGTGATGATTCAATTGTCGCTCTTGTTAGGAAGGCTGCACAGCAGTGGAGAGTTGCTTCTTCCTACCCCAAAATCCATCCGAACCAGGAATTTTTAAATGTGCTCAACGTGCTCTTAAGAAACAAGCGAATGGACTAAGGAGGCTATGAGATAATGGAACGGAAACGGAGAAACTTCTGGATGATGCTGTGGGTGTTGATCGGCATCGTGGCGCTGGGTGGATGCGCCGCCGCCTCCGGGGCCGAGTCCTTGGACATGCCGGAGGATGCGGTCGGACGAGTGGTCTACTTCTATAGCGGGGAGTATGCCAGTTGTCAGACGCTCTATGATGAGGTGTTTGTCCCGTGGGAGGAGCGCTGCGGCGAGCATCTCCAGGTGGTGAGGATCGACATCGGCTCGGAGGAGGGGTACGAGGCTTTCATCGCGACGGAAGAGGCGTTGATCGGCGAGGTTGGGCGGTTGGACATCCCCACGGTCGTGGTGGGGGATAAGCTCTATGTTGGCGAGCGCGCCATCCGTGAGGATTTCACCGCCTGCCTGCCGTGTCTGCTGGAATCGGGCGGGAATGCGTGGCCGGATGTGCCGGCGCTCGCGCAATTTTTGACCTCGGAGGAGGCCTTGGGGGATAATCCGTTCGGCGGCGCGGCGGGCGGCGATGTGGGCTGTGTGGATGATGATGATAATAATGATGACGACGGCGGCGTTTGCGAAATGCCCGCGCCCATCTTTGTGCTCTACTTCTCGCGCCATAATTGCCCGGCTGGATGCGATCGGACGCGCTACGATCTACGCTATTTGCAGGGCGTCTTCCCGCAGATGTTCTTGGAGGAGCGCGACATAGAGGAGGACGCCGCGTTGGCCCAGAAGCTGGCCGAGCGCTACGATGTGCCTGGAGATCAACGGGGCGTCGCGCCCGCCGTCGTCGTGGGAGAGGACTACTTGGCTGGTGAATCGATCTCGCTGGAGACGCTGCGCGCGACCTTGGAGAAGTATCAGGCGACCGGCGCCGAGGCGGTGTGGTATTCGCTGGAGGATTGAAGGTTTGTAGTCAGGCGCGCAACGTAGTAGATCGCCGTCTTAGGACTGATGCCCAAGTGGGACGCACGGGGAAGGTAAAACCCCCGTGCGTCCCATTTGTTTTTGGTTGGATAGTCTACTCTTCTGACGTCGTCTCGTTTGACGTCTCGGCGGGTGGTTGCGTCAGCGCCTCGTAGGTCTCCGGTGAGATGAACTCCCCGCCCTCGATGGTGCGATCCACGATGTGATACCCTGCATCGAAGCGCAGCGTGGCGTACATCAGCCGGAAACATTTGTCGTCCATAATCTCCTTGCGGAGGATGTAGCCGCCGCCGTCCATATCGCGGCTGAGATCATGGCGCTTGTCGGCGCGGATGCGGACAGGTGCGCCACATTTGCCGCACTTGACGTAGAAATAGATGCCGTCGCGATCCTGCCCGCCTGCTTCGCTGCTGCCGCCGAAGAGTGTTTGGCCGATCTTTTTTAGCAGATTCATCAGGATGACCTCCCTTTCATCTTGAGCTTCTAAATTTCGTCATATTTATCATCCTCATCGTCGTCATCCCAGACCTCGATCAGATGGCGGCCCATCCACGTCCATTGTTCAGCAAATTCCTCTGGCTCTTGATAGGAGAAGACATCCTCGTGCCGGGCCGCCGGATCGACAAAGGCCCAGCCCTCATCGGGATCCCAGGCGTAGATGACTTTGTAGTGCGCCCAGCCCCGCCATTCCCCATCCTCGAAGTTCAGCGGATCGCCCACGATGACGATGGAAACCCGCCCGCGATCTAAGTTCCGCTGGAGCCGCGCGAGCGAAGCGCCCATCCGCCAGCGCGCCTTAAAGCCCATCTCGCGCAGAGCGTAGACGACGCCCCACGGGAAGGTGGCCCAGCCCTTGATGCGCGCGGGGATGAGCCGGCGTTTGTCCGCCGGCGCTCGCTCCAGGGCGCGGGCCAGCGTCGGCGCGTCTAACACGGGCGCATCGCGGAGCGCGTTGGCCGCGATGGCCGCGCTGAACGGGCCGCAATCGTTGGTACTCCCCTGATGAATGTGCCACTTATGCAGCGGCTGCTTGTACTGCTTCTTCCAGCGAGCCTTCTTCTTTAGCTTGGGTTCGCGGATTGCCATCCTTGGCCTCCTTTACATATTACATTTCTCGTCATTCGTCATTCGTCATTC
>CAYXVS010000248.1:0-4816 GCA_964468735.1 uncultured Anaerolineales bacterium
TCATTATGTCACGCCGCCTCTTCCACACCAAAGCGCATGCCCTGGGGTAGAAGCGTATCGTCCGCCAATCGATAGAACGACCCACTGACCAGCGCATTTCTGACCAGCGGCGTTGGCGGCACGTTGATGAGGTCGTAGAGATGAAGCGCAGTCGCTTCGCCCAAATCTGCCGGGTTGAGCAGATAGGGCAGCGTGACGTTGTCGTCCGTCACAGCTTGATGCGGAAGCTTCTGGATGGTCATCTTGGCCTTGCTCATAAATTTGCCCAGGCGGATGTAGCGCGGCAGCGTGAGTTCCGCTTGGCTCAACACGTAGAAGATGGCCTCATTACCGACGGAGAGATAGCGAATTCGCCCATATTGCGGGCGGTTGGCCGCGTTGACCTTTTTTCGCCGCTTGCCGGGGCGATGAATGTACCACACTTTGCCGGCGGCCTCCATCTGGGCGCCATCGGGCCGGGTGACCAGCACGCCGGCGCCCATCGCTGACCAGTAGGTCTCCGGCTGGGCGTTGAATTGCCCCACGGTGAAGCGCGGTTGCCCCTGGATGGTGGCCGGCGTCACGTAGATTCCCTGCTCATTGAGCGATCCCAGGTGTGGTCGATAGTAGATCGTTCCATCGTTGAAGTAGGGGCTGTTACACAATGCCAGCGCGTAAGCCAGCGCATAGTTCCCGATCAGCGGCTCCGTGTAGTAGAAGTTGCTGATCTCGCGACTGCTGAAGAACGTCTTTTCCATTAACGTCAGGTGACAGCGATAGATGTGCATAGGCACCTCCTCGATAGTCAAATGGTCTCATAGTCAGGTAGTCTGTTAGTCAATGGGGTCAATAGGACTAAGGACTACCCGACTAAATGACCCATCGACTACGTCTCTAATATTCAAGGGCTTGCAACCGCTCGGCGAACGTCGCTTCGTCGCCATATAATTCGCCCAACTCATCGATCAGAGCTGCGACCTCATCCGAGGTCATCCACGCGACTTGCCCGACAACATTGCCGCTGAGCGTCTGGGCGCTCTCTTGGACGGCGGTGAGAACGACATCGTTTTCCAGCGGGAAGGACAGTTCATCCTCGTCGCCCTTGAGTCGGTCGTAGACCGCCTGGGTCAATTCCAAATTGCTGAAAAGCTCGCAATTGCTGAAGGCCACCCCCGCCAAGATGTTCTTCACCTTGCCGATCCGACTGGAGATAGCGCCGTAGCGGGTGGTGCGCAGGATATTGCCCAGCACATACAGAAATTCGGCGGGGGTCACATCCTTGAGCGTCTCCATTTCGACAAAGACAGCTTCCGGCTTGACGTACTCGTCGCTGCCCAGGCCCGTCATGCGTGTGCCTTCTTCACGATTCCAGGGCGTGCCATCCTCGAAGGGCGCATTGAAGGTGCGGACGTCCGTCACCATAGCGGCGGGATGCAGGCTGAAGGCGTCGTCGGTGATGACGCGGGATTTCTGCGCCCCGCCCCCGCCGGCCGCATAGCCGTAGACCATGCAATCGACGCACTTCCCGCAGGGATTGTTGGTGTTGAGTGCGCAGAGCGCTTCGCTTTTCTCCCCCGGGTAGAGCAAATCATGGCGTCGCAGCAACTCCCGGCCGGTGCGGCGCTCCGGGGCCGTCTGCTTTCGCTTGCTGATCACCACGCGGCGGATGAGTTGATCATCGCCTAGGCCGGCGTGGACAAACTCCTTGTTCAGCGCCTCCCCACTGCCCTCCGTGCGAAAAATGGCCTCCGATTCGATACGGCGCACCAACAGCAGGCTCACATAGCGCCCCTGCGGATTGTTGGTGTACTTTTCCAATAACATGTCGCTGTACTTATCCAAAACAGACATTTCTTACCTCCGATTTGACTGACAGATGGTTTTTTGATTTGATTGACTGATTTCGATCTAATTTCGCTCTAATTTCGCTCTAATTTCGCTGGACAACAGAGCTAGTCCTGCTCGTCCTCTTTGGATTTACGTGGGATCTCCTCGCGGATGTAGAACATATAGGCTGAACGGATGAGCTTCTCATCAGCCAGCAGCTTTTGCAGCTTGCCGCCGTACACGTCTTCATAGACATCATCGAAGAATCCGTTGACGTACTCCTGAGCGGCGGCCCACTTCTTCTTCCCCGGCTTGTACTTCTTGGCGATACGCTCCAGGTGCTCGAAGATGTCCTCGGTGGCGGCCGCGCGCAGCAACTCGATGTCCGCCGCATCACTCTGCAATGATAGCTTCTTGAAGATCTCATCGAGCGGGGCCATCAGCGAGTTTTTCTTCAACGAGCGACCGCGCAGGCCATTTTCCCAGGCGATATTCGCCAGACGCTTCAAGGCTTGACTTAATTGAGTCATGATCTTGCCTCCTATACTGTGAACTAACGTGTCTATATGAGGATACGCTTGTTGCGAGAGCCGGATCAAGCGCCACTCACGATCACTGGCGCGATTCTCCAGCAACTTCTCTGCTGTGTAAAAGACGTGGAGCGGCGATTCGCCCAGGCTCCGCACCATGGCGACCAGTTCGTTGCGCCGGGTGTCCGTCGAGCGGGCCAGACGATAGAACGCAAAGAGCGCCTGCACTTGCTCCCACAGTGCGGCCAACGTGCCCGGTTCCTCAGTGCCGTCCTTATACGCCGCGTAATCGTTATCGCGGAGTAGACCGCGCGCGTTCAATGGCACGTCGGAGATGTAGAGATCGTGGAAACTCTCCTTCCCCAACGGTGAAACCGGCGAAGCGCTCAATAGCACCTTGGCGCCGAAGTGTTTCTGCAGAAGCATCGCATACCACAGCGCAAAGAGGAAGCGCTCCGTGTCATTGCGTCCCGCCGGATTGAGGGGGAAGATGATGCGGTTGCCGACCGTCCGCGAGTAGCGCGGCAGGTAGAGGCCGTAGGTATGCGATTTACCGCTGTGGGTCACGGCGGTGAAGTCCAGATTGAGCGGTTGATCCTCGGCCATCGAAGCGATGGCCTGCTCCCGGCGCAGGAAGAGCGCGCGCTCCACAACATCCTCGCGGGTCAAGCGCTGGAGGCCCACGCGCAATCCCTGAATATAAGGAGCCGTCAGGAAAGCATAGGGGAAGAGGTGCAGGTAGATGATGTTCTCGTTGCGCACCTCTGGATAATTGAGTTTTTCCACGAGGAACTGAATTCGACAGAGAGCGCAGATTTGCTTTTTGGGATCGCCCGGCCCACCGCGCAGCCGGTTGGAGAAGGCCTGCACAGTAATGTCGTCCCGCACATCGCCGGACATCCAATCCTGGGTGGGGAGCGTGGAACTACACATCACACATTGGCCGTGCTGATTTTCCTCGTAGTGCTGCAAGTACGCGCCAAAATCTCGGCGGTTTACTTCTCCAAAGCTGAAGTTCACGTGGCGCTGCACATACTCAGTGAACAATTCGATCTTGGGGTCTTTCATACCAGCCTCATCCAACAACGCGCTGCCATCCTCCACAAAGCGACGATTGACAGCTTCTTCAGAAAGCGCGATGTCCTTAGCAATGACGTAGGGACGGTCCCATCGTGCGTCGAAGTACTCGTAGATTGGCCATCTCTCCTCCGGCAAATCAAGCACGCGATAAACATAGCGCCAGGGATCATCAGCCTGCTTGGGAAAATGCCCCTTGATGAATATGTAATAGGCGCGGGCCAACTCAGCCTTGGTCAGCCCGGCTTCGTCCATCGCCACGACCGGCTCCTCCGCTTCTAACAACGCTTTTGCCTGTTCGGCCACATCGGGCTGTGCCCCGGCGTTGTCCTCGAAGTCTCGTTCGGCTCGATTACCGGCTTTTTCATCAATGGACTCGGCCTTCGCCACCAAGCGTTCGGCGCGGATCACCGCCTTGCCATACGCGACCTTCCAGATTCGGTGAAAAGGGATGCCCAATTGCAGACACTTGCGCGTGATCTTGATGCCGCCGGGCTTTGACTCCACAAAGTCCTTCAACTGCTCGCTCGTCATCTCAGAAATCGCGTCGGCGATGCCGCTGCCGATAGCGTGCAGGTTTTGTTCACCCAAGGTAGGCGACTGCCCACGCGGCATCAGATACGCCACGCCATCGGGATAGAAGAGCAGCGGAATCAGGCCGAGGTCATCGCGCAGATGGGCTACGATGCTTTCATGCACGACGTTGGAGAGCAATCCGCGGTCCTCTGTCAATTGGTGCGTCACAAACTCATACTGGACATCACTGAAGGTGTTGAGGTGGAAGAGAAAATCCTGCTTGTGGGATCGTTCTTCTAACGTGTGGGAGAGATCAACAGCATCAGCGGCGCGCATCAGATGCTTCAGTTGGTCAATGCGCTCCCGCCCCAATCCATACGGGTCGTGAGATCGCACAAAGCTGGCGCCATCATGATGATAATGAGCTGAATGCGCCAGGGTAAGCGCCATCACGTCCTCGAGATAATCCTCATAGCTGGGGAAGAAGCGATCTAAGTTGAGCGCCTCGATCTCTGGCACGACATTCTCCGGCGTGATCAATTCTCCATAGCGCTGCTGTCCCTCGCGGACCTTATTCAAATCGTGGAGCGTGAAGGCCGTGTATAGCACACGGGCATCGATATCGCTTAGTCCTAGCGCAGGGCGCACCTGCTCCAGCACAAAGATGCCGTCCAGAACGTGCGTATAGAGACTCTCACCCGCCTTTTTACCATACTGCACCACGTTTTTGTAACGCAGCAGACCTTCGTTAGCGACAAAATCAACGTAATCCTTGAAAACTGACGGCTCTCGTTTGCCGATTAGCAATTCAATGTGTTCAAGATCTATCGAATTCACATGCGACCTCCTTCTCTAACTGACCATCTGACTATATCCTACCACACCCA
>CAYXVS010000249.1:0-4812 GCA_964468735.1 uncultured Anaerolineales bacterium
GCCTCTGATGAGGTAGATGCCTCTAAGGAGGTTGATGACTCGCGATTTGTGAGCATCGCCGAGATGGAGGATGACAAGCCCTCGGTGATGGATCGGATCGGCGCGGCGCTGGGTGGTGTTGGCGCGCTCTTGGAGGGGCGTGGGTGGATCGCCGGTGTCGTTGTGGGGCTTTTGCTGATTGCCTTGCTCTTCCTGCCGCCGATCTCACTGGCGCAGCGGATTATGAACGGCGGCGGATACGAGGCGCTGAATGCTGAGAATCCCTCGCTCACCCATCCCGACGGCTTGACTGTGCACATGGCGGATGGCGAGGAGCAGAAGCTGCAACTCAAGCTCTCCTCGATCCCCCAAGCTGAATTTGTGGAAGGCACGGAAGAGGTGCCGGAGAATGTGAAGGCGGCAGCTGCTGCGGTGCCGGCGCATCTGGAGCCAAAGAGTCCTTTCTATGTGATCGAAACCCGAAGTAAGGAACCCGGCCCCGCCAAGTTAGATGTGGTGATCCCCAATGCGTCAGAGCCGTGGGAGACCTTGGATCTCTACACGTGGAATGGCGAGGCGTGGCAGTGGCTGCCCACACGCTTGGACCGCAGCCGCGAGATGTTGGTGACTGAGGTGGCTGAGGCGCCGTCCTCGGTGATAGTGATGCAGAGCGGCATCGTGCAACAGCGCGTCGCGGCGGTCGTGAAGCAATTCCCGCTGGGCGAGATGGCCCAGGTGCTGACGGAGGCCGATGTCCCCGGTATGTTGATCGGGACGGTGGGCGGCTTGACCGGTGACGCGACCAAATTGCCGATGGCCGGATCGGGCGGCGATGTAGCTGTCGCGCCCGTGGTGCGCAATTGGGTCGAGGGGCGCCAGGCCAACTGGGCGCTCGTCAGCGATATGCTCAATATGGAGGCGGATCGTCAGGCGCACGTGGAGAATTTGGTGGGACTGGTTCAGAGCGGCGGTTATGCCGGCCTGGTGATCGATTATCAAGATATGCCGGCCGAGGATCGCGAGGCCTACGCCAATTTCATCACCGAGCTGGGCGCGGCCCTCCACGCGGAGGATTTCTGGCTGGCCGTGGTGGTCGATGCGCCGCAGCAGAACGCGGATGGCGCGTGGACGACCGAGGGTTACGATTGGGCCAGGTTGGGCGCAGCCGTCGATCAACTCCGCGTTGTGATGCCGCTTGATCCGACGATGTACGCGCCCGGCAGCGAGGTGGAGCAGATGCTGGCGTGGGCAACCTCTCAGGTGCAGCGCTATAAGCTGATGCTCGTCTACTCGACGTTGAGCACAGATGGGGAACAGTTCATCACCTTTGATGAGATCTTGGCGCCGATAGGGGATTTGCAGGTCATGGAGACGATCACCGAGAGCGTGGAGCCGGGCGCCGCCTTGAATTTTCAACTGGGCGAGCCGACCGCGAAGGTGGAGACGGATTCGACCCTCAATGCGACCCAGATCACAGTGGGGGAGCAATCCATGTGGCTGGGGACGCCGGAATGGCTCCGCGCGCGAATGGATCTCGCCTCTCGTTATCATCTGGGCGGCATCGTGTTGCACGATCTCCAGGCCGAAGGTAACGTTGATAACTTAGTTTCGGCAGTGGCCGATTACCAGGCGCAGGTGGCATCTTCCTCATCATTTACGGCGCCGGAGGTCGTGTGGGAGGTCACCAATCCGGAGGGTGAGGCGGTCGAGACCAAGACGCCGCTGACGCAGCCGCAGCTTTCGTGGACGGCGCCGGAGATCACCGGCACTTACGAGGTGCAGGCGCGCGTGGCCGGGATGGCCAAGGGCGGGATGTCCTTCGATGTAGCGACGCGCGAGGTGGCGACCGATACCGAGGAACTGGCCGAGGGCGAGGAGAGCGCCAGCGCCGACGCGCCGGAAGAGGAAGAAGAAGATGATGATGAAGAGGATGAAGTGTCGGAGGATGACCTGCTGCAAGCGACCTTCGTGACCGACGTCTCTGTGCCGGACAACACCCGCTTCGAGAAGGGTGAGGCATTCGAGAAGACGTGGCGCTTGCGTAACAGCGGCGACCGCGCGTGGCCGGAGAGCACGAAGCTGGTCTTCGAGAGCGGCGATCAGATGACGGATGTCTCCGAGGTGGCCGTCGGCGAGGTCGAACCGGGCGCCGAAAAGGACATCACGGTGGAGATGACCGCGCCGAACGAGGATGGCACCTTCGAGGGCGTTTGGCGCCTCCAGGCGGATGGTAAGAGCATCGAGGGCGGCGGCGTCATCGTCCTTATCAAGGCCGGGGAGGAGGAGGAAGCTGCCGCGCCGCCGCCGGCTGCGCCCGCTCCTATCGCCGATGCGGGCGGCTTCGAGTTGGGCGGTCACGTCCGGGATTTGGGGCTGCCCTACGCGGATAAGATGCACTATTCTGGGATGAATTGGACCAAGGTGCAGGTGCACTTTGGCGCTGATGTAGGGTCGATGGTCAACACCGCAGATGCGAATGACTTTAAGATCCAGTTGAGCGCGTTGGGCGGGCCGGGCATGGTGGTCGAGCCGGATTTCCACGCCAAATATTCGGCCTGGGTGGCTCAGATGGCCGCCGCTGGCGCGGACGCCATCGAGGTCTGGAATGAGCCGAACATTGATCGCGAGTGGCAGATCGGACACATCAGCCCACAGGCGTATACGGAGCTTTTGTGCGCCGCGTACAGCGCGATCAAGGCGGCGAATCCCGGCACGGCGGTCATCAGCGCGGCGCCGGCGCCAACGGGTTACTTCGGCGGCTGCGGGGCGAACGGATGTGATGATCAGCCGTGGATGCAGGGGTTGTACAACGCGGGCGCTGCGAATTGTATGGATTACATCGGGGCGCACCATAACTCTGGCGCGACCTCGCCCTCGGCCCGTTCTGGGCATCCCGCTAATCCCGGCGACACGCATCACTCCTGGTTCTTCTTGCCGCAGACGGAGCTGTACTATAATATTTTCCAAGGGACGCGGAAGTTATTCTACACCGAAATGGGCTATGCTTCTCAGGAAGGCGTTCCGACCTTCTCAGATCAGTTCGCTTGGGCGCGGGGCACCAACAATGCGCAGCAGGCGGCATGGTTAGCCGAAGCGGTGCAGTTGAGCGTCAACACCGGGATGGTGCGCTGCATCATCGTGTGGAATATCGATTTTGTGCGCTACGGTTACGATCCCCAGGATGGTTTTGCGATCATCCGGCCCGGCGGCGGTTGTCCGGCGTGCGAATCTTTGCACAATGTGCTTGGCTCGCGGTGATGTGTCGTTCGCGCTAACGTAAATTTCAACGCCTGCTCGGAGAGTCTCCGGGCAGGCGCTTTTTTGTGGGAATGGGAGAGAGCATGCCAGAAGAGGTCAAGATTGAGGATCAGGCGCGGGGAGAGGTCGGGGCGGGGGTTGGGGATGAGATGAATAGCCATGCGGTCTCGGAGACGCCCTCGTCGGGCGTGATGGTCTCGCGCCAGGAGAGCCGGCGCTCCTTTGCGCTCAACGTCACGAATGGCGCGCTGTTCAACTTTTCCAACACCCTGATCGATCCCAACGTGGTGTTGATCTGGTTTCTGAGCCGTCTCACCGATGCCAACATCCTGTTGGGACTGCTGGGGCCGATCTCGACGGGCGGGTGGTTCCTGCCGCAACTCTTTCTCTCGAGTTGGGTGCAGCAGAAGCCCCGCAAAATCGTCGTCTATCGGCTGGCGATGGGCATCCGCCTGGCGACGTGGGCCATCTTGGCGCTGGCAATGTGGTTCGTCCGCGATCCGCTGTGGCTGCTGCTGGTCTTCTATCCGGCCTACACGGTGATGAGCATCTCGGGCGGCCTGGGCGGCATCCCCTTCTTGGAGATCGTCGCCAAGACGATCCCCGTGCGGTGGCGCGGGCGGCTCTTCGGCCTGCGCCTGCTGACCGGCGGGATGTTGGGGCTGCTGGGCAGTCGCTTGGTGAGCTGGGGCCTGGAAGCGCGCCCCTATCCCCAGAATTACGCGCTGTTGGTGCTGTGGGCGATGATCGCCGGCGGCGCAGCGATGGTGGCCGTCGCGGTGATGCCCGAGCCGTCGGGCCAGACGCGGCCCGCCACGTCGCTGCGGGAGCAAGTGCGGCGCGGCGGGCAGATCCTGCGCGAGAACGCCGACTATCGCAACTTTGTGGCGGCGCGGTCGCTGCTGCTGTTGAGCATGAGCGCGCTGCCCTTCTATTCGGTGATGGTGCGGCGGGAGTTGGGCGCGCCGGAACATGCCGTGGGCGATTTTCTGCTCGTGCTGACCTTGATGCAGCTTCTGGTGAACTATCCGTGGGGCTGGCTGGTCGATACGAAGGGACGGCGGTGGGTCAGTCAGGCCGCGTGTGTGGGATGGCTCCTGGCGGGCGGATTGGCGCTGCTGCTCTTGAGCTTGGCGCGCGGGGATCAAGGGCGCATCGGCGCGCTGCCGGCTTACCCGGCCTACGCCCTGGCTTATCCCATCTTCGTGCTGGTGGGGGCCGTGCGTCCGGCCGAGGGCATCGCCGGCCACAATCTCCTGCTGGAAATCTCGCCGGAAGAGGATCGGGCGCTCCACGTGGGCTTCGCCAACACCCTCTTCGGCGTGGTGATTTTGCTGAGCGGCTTGAGCGGCGGCTTAGTCGATCTCTTCGGCTTGGAGGCGGTCTTCGTGCTGGCGATGGCGGCCAACGCGCTGGCGTTTTTCATCTATGGGCGGATTCGGGGGAAAATTTAAGGGTCGCCACGCCCGGCGACTGAAGTCGCGGGCAACAGGGCGTAGCAAGCTACGCCTGGACGAAGTCGGCCTTCGCCGACTCTTTGAGCACTTTCTCGCTACGATTCACAGCAAATTCGCC
>CAYXVS010000250.1:0-4798 GCA_964468735.1 uncultured Anaerolineales bacterium
ATAGGTCATTTCACTGATTGGATGAGGGTTCTTTAATTATGAAGAAAACGCACAAATTACATCTTGTGACAGACTCCCTGGATCGAATAGTAGAAAGTCCCCGGATCCTCCAACTAACAATACTACTACTCATATCATTGCTGGCAGTTATGGTAAGGCAAAATCGAAAGATTTTACGAAGGGACTTCTCGAGCAATCCTCCTTTTCGGGAAATTATGGTTGGCCACGCACTTGCACCCGTCACTCTAAAGACTCTAGAAGGATCCGATTTCAATCTAAGCGACTTGCCCACCCATCAGGCAGTGCTTATATTTTTCGACGTAAATTGCTCCCATTGTACCAAAGATATTCCTTTGTGGCTGGAAATGTACGAGCAGAGTAAAACTCGTGACGTAACGATACTCGGAATCACAACAGGAGCAAACCGCGAAGATGTTTCCGAGTACGTTCGCAAAAATAATCTTCAATTCCCTGTTCTTTTAGATCAACGACAAGAGTTGTTCACCCAACTCAAAATCTCCGCGACTCCAACAAAAGTATTGTGTTCATCTGACTGGCGCATCCTACAGGTATGGGAGGGACGGACAACACAACGAAGTCATCAATCAGATTTGGGCGGTATGTATGCTTTTCTTGGAATTGAACCGGATCAATTACCCCTAGACCTAAAGTAAGCAGCTATGACTTCTCGCCGTACAGGTACCGTACAGAGAAAAATACATAGTGCCCTATCTCGACAACTTGGGCTGTTGGGGCAAAACTATCATCTCTATCGCCCTCAACTTGCGCTTCTCGTGCTATTGAGCGTACTGTCTAAGATGATGATTCTGCCCATGGATCCTTTAAGCGTGCAGAACTTGCTTCTAACGTATGGAGAAGTGCTTCTGCCCCAGGTAGCGGGCTGGATCGCCTCTGGGATCCTGTTAAGCGATCCGTGCCGCGAGTTACTGTTATCATCAGGACGCTCTATCTGGAAGACGATGATTGAACGAGTACTCCTTATCTTTTCCACCACCTTAGCAGCGTGGGGAGGCATGCTTCTGTGTACGTGTTACGTCACGAAGAGAAGCATTGCGCTGCAAGCCGTCGGTGCTCAGATGTTCTGGGGAGGCGCCGTCGCCTCCCTGCTATTCATAAGCATCGGCGTATTGTTCGCTCTCGGGTTTCACAATCGTGTTGCCGGTGGCGTCGTGATGACGGCTTCCTGGGCCTCGCTCTTGCTCTTCAAGCAGAGCATCCTGGCGAGTGAACTGGGGCAAATCCTCTATCCATTCCTGACGTTGGATATGCCGGACAGCTCTTTCTGGTGGATCAACCGCCTGGTGTTGACTACGCTTTCTTTGCTCCTGCTGGGAGGCGCTATCCTTCTTACACGGCAGGAAGAAAGATTACTCCCTCAAGGAGGGATTGGGGATATCGGATGACGTATCAATTGCTATTTACCGTTGCTGTAACGGAGATTCGGCTGACGCTGCGTAATCTGGGTTATTGGCTTTACGTGCTCTCCATAACCGCTCTCTCGCTTATCATCCTGTTGATCGCGCCGCAAAACGGTTGGCCGGATGCGATGGTGGACGTTGCCAATAACGCGCTTTTCTTCCAGTTCCCATTGCTGGCCATCGTCATCGCGCCAGCATTGACGAGGCACGATCGACTTTCCAGAGAATGGGTATGGGCTACACGTTTAGATTACCCCCTATTGCTGCTTGGACAGATCCTCGGGTTAGGAAGTATCATTTTTATCTCCTCCCTACTCCCGATCACAGTTGCCTCCATCTGGTTCCTGCTGAAGGATCCGGGATTTGGGATGCACGTGCTTGCCCTCTGGAGATTTGGGCTGACATTCCTCATCCCCGTCACATTTCTTGAGATCAGCATAGTGTTTGCGTTTGCCTGCTGGCTCAGAAACGTTGCCCTTACGATCGCCTTGAGTACTGCCTTGGACCTTTTTCTCTGGCTGGGCATCTTGATGCCAGTCGCTTCTCTGCTCACGCCCTTGAATCACACCTTGCTGACGTTGCACCTGGACCCTGTGGCCGGCTTAGGAGCGGAACACCTCCTCGTTTCTCGTCTCCTGGCCTTCTACGTATGCCTGGGAGGGGGACTGATCGTATCCTCCATCTGGGGCACTGCGCACATTCCAGCATACGGTGACACTCAACCACGAAATCGACCCTATCTACTGGGTGGAATGCTGATCGGTCTCGTGGGCCTCTCGCTTACCCTTTGGGGGTATACCGCAGCGGTAAAACAGCGTACAGTGCCTCCACCGCCCTCATCCGATCAGATTGACGTCTGGACGGTGGTAACGTCGTCCCACAGCGGGTCGATCGCGGGTGCTGAAATAAACCTGAAGTCAGAACTCGTCGTACGCAATGTCAGTGATGAACCTCAGGAAGTTTTAACGTTATCGCTCAACCCGGGGCAGGAGTGCGTTGAAGCTACAATCGATGACCGCCCGGTCTCCTGCAAACGTACGGGAGAGTTTGTGGAAGTTTCCCCCCCGACCCCCGTCCCGCCTGACGGTCTGTTGGATGTGAAAATCGTCTACAGCGGTTCGCCGATTCTGCTCCGGGAAGAGTACGCCCTGGTCAACGCCGTCCGGGGGAATAATCCGTCCTCCTATCAAAACCCGGTACGAACCTACCTGAACGATAACGTCATATATCTGCATCGGGATGGCAATTGGCTTGTCTGGCCCCTCTCCACACCTCCGCACATCTCATCACACGATACACTGACCGTTGAAGTTTCTCGTGATGTACCTCTGATCAGCTCCGGTAGCATCGCCGATGAGACGGCGGAACATATCACGTACCATTGGAGCGGCACGCTACCCCAGCTGCTGCTGGTATCGGCCCCCTACCAGGTCACAGAGCGCTCTGGCACTACCATCTTCTGGGGGCCTTATAGTGGCAGGACGCGCTTGGCGGAGGCGCAGGCTGCCGGGGAAATCCTTGAGAGGCTTGCGCGGAAGGTGGAATCTGAGCCGGGGGAGCGCTACCGGGTCGTCATGCTCCCCTACGCCCAAGAGATGGTGGTGAGTGGTTCGCTCATCGGTCTGCAAGCAAGCAGGGTGCAGGATTTTACTGATGATACCGCCTCATTCTATAGTCTGGCTCGGGACGTGAGCCGCGCGTGGCTCGTAGATCGGATTGGCTGGCCTCGAGAAGTGAGCACTGCCGGATACTTTCGCAGCGCTCACACAATCTGTGATCCGCCGGATGAAACCGGCTATCAGGAATGCAAAACGGTCAGCCTGGGAGGTGAGAATCCGCAAGCGCCGCAGGGACGGTTAGTGGAAAAGGAGAGCCGGGACCCACTCTTATCCGCTCTCAGTACCGTTTTAGCTCTACGGATGACCGAAGACGTTACAGGGGACGAGGCGTTCGTGCAAAGAACGCACGAACAGTGGGTACTCAACGCGGAATGTACCGGTACCACGATGATGGCGCCGGAGAAGTATCAAAACGCAAGGTGGGCGTTGGTAATTCAGCGGCTCTTTGACGAAATCGGCCCCGATGGCGTGGCGCAACTGCTTCAAACCCTGACGACGGCCTATGTCCCAGGCACTTCTCCGTTAACAACGCGCGAATTTTTGCAAAGTATGGATACGCACGGGTACGTGATGGAGGAATTCGAAGCGGACCCCGCGTGCCCTATACGCACGGGAGGGAGCGAATGAACATTACGATAGAGAACGTGACAAAAATCTTCGGGAAGGATACCGTCGCCTTGCAAGACGTCTCCCTCAAAATCAAATCGGGGATGTTTGGCCTGTTGGGACCCAATGGAGCGGGCAAGACCACGCTGATGCGTATGATTGCGACGTTGGTCCAACCCAGTAAGGGGCTTGTCAAAGTCGGAGCGTACCGGACGGACGATAGTCACGAGAAGTGGCACATTCGCAGGTCGTTGGGATATCTACCCCAGGAACTGGCACTGTACCACACCCTATCCGCCCGGAACTTCTTGGATTTTATTGCTGGGATCAAGGGCATAGCACAAGATGAGCGCTCTCCTCAGATAGAAACGCTACTGGAACTCACCGGATTGCGCGCAGCGGCCAATAAGCAGATCAAGACGTATTCCGGCGGTATGAAGCGCCGGCTGGGGATCGCTCAAGCGTTGATCGGCGATCCTTCCTTGCTGATTGTGGACGAGCCAACCGCCGGCCTCGACCCCGAGGAGCGCGCGCGCTTTCGCAACTTGTTGGTTGACCTTGCGGTCGAGCGAACCGTGATACTCTCTTCGCACATCGTTGAGGATATTGCGCAGACGTGCTATCAGATAGCTATTCTGCGGCAGGGAAGCGTCGTATTCGATGGGAATGTCGGTGAACTCATTCAACGATCGGACGGCAAGGTGTGGGAATATGTTGACGATGCAGAGAACCTCCTCCCGGATAGTTTTCTGGTCTCGAAGACTAGGACAGGCAACGCGCGGATGAAATTCCGGGTACTGGCAGACGAACAACCTGCGCCGCAGGCTACCAGGGTTGCGCCGGGCATCGAGGATGGCTATCTGTGGCTTATGAATCAAATGGACGAAGACCCGGTTTGAATCGGGTAGGAGGGGGCCTCACGGCCCCCGTCCTCCCACACCACCAGGCATACGGGTCCGTACCTGGCGGTTTCTTCTGCGATTGTAACCTCGCGTACCTCTGGAAAAGACTGAGGAGTCCCAAGGACTCAAACCACGCTTTGCTCATCGCTTGATGAGCTTGGGAACACCGCGACTTTCGCCACCAGCTCCGTACTGTTCTCGCCAACTCGCGTGCGCTCCACTCGGAAACGCC
>CAYXVS010000251.1:0-4783 GCA_964468735.1 uncultured Anaerolineales bacterium
GATGGCCGTGGGAACCGCCGTGCTTAGTGGCGAATACTTTAAGACACTAACGATTACTCGTTCTCTGTCTCCGAATCCGCCAGCTTGCGCTCCAGGCGCTCGCGGCGATGGTGCAATTCAGCTAAAGTACGCCGCCGACGCAATCCCTGGGGATGGCGCTCGGCGCGACGCAGGGCCTCTTGGGTGGCCGCCAAGGCCGCAGGCAGATTGTGGGTCGTCCATTCGTGATACTTCGCGCGTTCGACCAACGGCTCCACGGCGTCCGGCTGCCAATCGATCCACTGCTGCCAGATGGCGAGCGCCTGCGACCACGCCTCGCGGCGCTTGTAGCGCAGGCCCATCTCCCGCCAGAGGCGCGCGGCGGCCTCCGGCGCCAACTCTTCCATCTCACACTCACCGGAGAGCGCGTGCTCCCACGCGGCGAAGGCGTCATCCTCCCGCGCGGCGCGATCGTACATCCGCCCCACCCCGGCCCACTCGGCGGCGGCCAATGTCATCTCGTGCGGAGCGGTCAGCATCCGCCCGGCGTGCGCCAACAGCGTGACTAAGCTCAGCACATCGACGCGGTTGTGGTAGAAGATCCGCGCCATCTCCCGCGCGTCGCCCGTGCGCAGGTACTGGCGATAGAGGCCGGGGATCATCCACGAGGGCAGATCCGTCTCGGCGCGGGCCACAGCCAAGATCTCCTCTTCCAACGCGATCAAGCGGCGGGAGGGGAGATGATCGCGCCAGAGTTGCCGCGCCACGGGCAGGAGATCCAGATGGGGCAGCGCCATCCAACCGGGCGCGAGTCGGTTGAGCACGAAGCGACTCTCTAAAATCGGCACATCGAAGCCCAGGCCGTTGAAGGTGACGAGGCCGGTGGCCGTTTCCAAGATCTCAGCCAGGTAGCGCAGCGCGGCCGGCTCCTCGGCGGGATCGCGCATGAAGATGAGGTGCAACGCCAAGTGATCGTCGCGCCAGACGCCCACGCCGATGAGGAAGGCCAGTGTGCCCGCGCCGCCCGATAGTCCGGTCGTCTCGGTATCCAGAAAGGCGGGCTGCGCGCCCAACTCCGGGGTACCCAAGAGGGCCGGCGCATCCGCCGGGAGCGACGCCAGCGCAGCCAAGGGGTAGCTGCCATGACGATGCTCGCCGGGATAGATCCGTTGCTCCACCCACAGTGCGCCATACTCGGTGGCGATCTCGGCGCCGGGCAATGCGCGGTCCTTTCGCGGCGCGGGGGCCTGCGCCTGGCGCGCTTCTATGTCACGGAAGCCTTTGACGACGCCTAAGCGTCGCAATCGGCGGCGGAGGTCATCTTTATCATTAGTCATTGCCCGTCATGATACCACATACCACGAGGAGGGCATAAGGGGCAAACGAAGATATTCTAAGCCGCGCCGATGGTTGAAACCATCGGCTGATATCTAAAGTGCGTTAAAACGCACTAAGCTTGCTTTCTCCAGTAGTTTTGCAACCCGTTTTTAACGGGTTTTGGGTATCAGCCTCGAATTCATTCGCAGGCGGGCCAAGCGGCGAAAACTTTCCGACAATCATTGGTCAAGCACACCCTGGGGCAGCGAGAGCGATTTTCCCTGTCATTCTGCTTCGAAAACCCATGAAAAAAGCGGAGGAGGCTTACGCCCCCTCCGCTGTGATGCTTCGTCTCTTTACTACACTACGACATTACATCAAGAGACAGCTAGTCGCCAAAGTTCTTGGTTACCAGCGGTAGGTAGATGTAAGCTCTCTCCATGGGTGTGTAATGGAGGTCAACCTCGGTCAGGCCAATACAACCGGGGGAGTCCGCGGCCTTGCCCAGGTCGAAGACGCCGTAGTAGCGGTAAGGCGGTTGAACGCCCAGGGTGTCGGTGGTGTAGCCGAAGACATCCCAGCCAACGTTGACGTCAAAGGGCTCGGCCAGTGGCACCGTGTCCGGCCCAGTGACCATCAGTTCGTCCTCTGCCTCGTCATAGCTGAAGAGACCTGTACCCATCACAACGCGGTCAGGCAATAACGTACTCGTCCCTGTGATCTGACCACTGCCCTTATAGTTGTGCACGACGACGTAGTAGGTGCCAGTCATAATCTCTGAGCCGGCAATAGAGCAGTACTCCAACGTTGCGCCGGTCGCGGACTGGCAAGCGTAGTAAATGTAAGGACTACCTGGAGGATTATATAGGACGAACAAATCCAAGTCAGGCGAGGTTGTCGTGATGACCTCGGACACCAAGCGATCATACTCGCCCAAGGCGCTCACCGTATAGGTCATAACCATGAGGTTGCCGAAGTCGGGCTTGGCGAAGAAGTCATCGCTCCAGTCTTGATTGTCGTCCTCGAGGATGTAGCCTTCCGTGTACTCGGCCTGCTGCATGCCCTGGCGGACCGTCATTTCCGTAATCTCGCGCAGGACCTTGACATCCTCGATGGTCTCGGAGCCTTTCTCCATATCCGTCTTGATGGTCAGCATCTTCGGCAGATTGGTCTTTGCGATATGGATTGCGACCGGGAAGTGCGCCGGGACGGTGGAGGTCACATCGGTGGTGAAGTGCAACTCACCAAAGCCCCAAGAACCAACGGGAGCCTCGACAGCATTCGCCATCACCTTGACGGTGACTTCGCCACCGGGGGCCAGCGTGAAGCTGACGGGATCGGTGGTCAGAGTGACGCTGGTGGGATTCACGGTCTTGATTTCCCACGTAGCGGTGACATCCAGCGCGTTCTTCAGCGTGCGGGACCATTCACAGTCGCCCACACACGCATCATCGGCCAACGTGGCCAAGTTGAGCGCCTTCGGATCGCCACCGAGTGCAGGATCAGCAGCCTCAAAATTCTCGTAGCTTTCATCCAACAACAGACCGGCCAGCGCCGCATTGTTGGCTCGGACACTGCCTGCACCGGCTTCAAATGGCGTGGATTCCTTACCATCAGTGGTAGTCTGGGAGTTATCCGCCGTGCTGGTCAACGCGGATTGAATCTCCGCCGGTGTCCAGTCGGGGTGCAACTTGCGCAACAAGAGGCCGACACCCGCCACGTGCGGGCTGGACATCGAGGTGCCGGAGTAGAAGTCAAACTCAGGATTGGGAGCGGGATTCACGTGATCGGTCGCCACAGCGGCCAGGATATCCGTCCCCGGCGCGGTGACATCGGGTTTGAGGATGCTGCCGACGTAGTTCGGGCCACGGCTGCTGCTCGTATTGATTTGATCAGCGTTTGTGTCGGTGATGCTCATCGTATAGCCCTGGATCGTCGCGGTCTGCACTGTGGTGTTGGTCATCCAACTCTTGAGAGCAATACCATTTTCCACTGCGAGATGGACACCAGGGACAATAAAGGCGTCGCCAGCCAAGAAGTTAGGAGCAACATTGACCAGCACGAAGCCACCAGCGCCGCCAGCGGCCACGTTTATGGCCTTGTCGACGCGGGCAATTTGGCCACGGTCACAGACGACAATTTCGCCATCGAAGGTGCCGGCGGGGAACGGTACCAGACATTGCGCCGCCGTCTCATCGTCGATCAGGATAGTTCCCTCGGTCGTTGTATAAACACCCGAGTACCAACCCGCGTAGACAATCTCGGCGGGGCCATAACCGGCGGTGAAGCCCTTGCCGACCATGTCGTCAGGGCCTTCCGGTGTCATGTCGATCAACGCGTTCTCCATCTTACGGGTGTGCGAAGCGTTCGCCACGGTGGTCATCCACGGCGCGTTGGCCGGTGAGCCAACGGTGCCGGCGCCAGGGCCATCATTCCCGGCGGAGGTCGCCACGAAGATGCCTGCTTTACGCACATTCAGCCAATGCCACGCGGTAATCCACGGATCTGCAGCGCCACCGCCGAAGGAGTAGTTCAGGACATCCACACCATGTTCAATGGCCGCTTCCGTCGCGCCGATAATCGCCGCCCCGGTCGCGCTGCCTGCACCCTGCGTCGCTTCGATGTTGTAGCCAATCACGTGCGCGTGAGGCGCAACACCAGAGATAGCGCGCGTCACGGCTGTTGTGGGAGCATCAACCGTCGCCGTAATATAGTTCCCCGCCACCGTGCTGCCGACGTGGGAACCATGACCATTGTAGTCATCGGGGGTGTCCTCATCCCCGCTCCACAGACCAATCAGCTTGTCATTGCATTCAAAGGTCTGCGTATAGGTTTCACCAGGGGCGCACCAACCGAGATAGTCACCATCCCAAGTATACTCATAATCATCATTGTAATCGGCGGGATCATCAGAGAATGAGGGGTGATCATAGTTGATGCCGGTATCCACGATACCAACGATCATACCTTCACCCTTGGTCCCCATCATATCACCCACGCCAGCCCATACCTCGTCCGCCTCGATCCAGCCGGGGCCAACGTCAGTCTGGACATACTCGGTCCATTCAGGCACCACATCCAGCACACCGTCCATCTTTGACAGCGCGATGGCTTCGGCGGGGGTCAAGACGGCGGCCATACCATTGAGGGAAAGCTGATACTGGAACTTGACCTTCAGGTCATGCCCCAACGCCTTCTCCGCTTTGGCGATGAACGCAGCCTGCGCGCTTTGCAGGTAGCTACGATACGCCTGCGCGGCGGGTGCATTAACGTCAAATTTGCTGGCCCCAGTGATCGCGATGTTCGTCGGCGCAAAGCCCTTGACGCCACCTTCATAGGCGGGCACGGGCGCAGCCTCAAACACCACGATGTAGGTGCTGGCCTCATCCTTGACAGCCCCGACTTTCTCAAACGCTGGGCTGGCCGAATCTACCGGCCCCAAACCCTGCGCACCAACTGAAGTTGCGAACGTGGCCAGAATCGCTAC
>CAYXVS010000252.1:0-4781 GCA_964468735.1 uncultured Anaerolineales bacterium
CAGCTATTTCCAAGGGCTAGGAGAGGAGCAAGCCAGATGAACGATAAGCATCAGCAACTAAAGAAGGCGACGTTGGGCGGCGGCTGTTTTTGGTGCCTGGAGGCGGTGTTCGAGCAGTTGGAGGGCGTCCACACAGTCACATCGGGGTACGCGGGCGGGGATGTGCCTCACCCTTCGTATCAGGCAGTGTGCAGCGGGAGCACGGGCCACGCGGAGGTCGTGCAGATCGCGTTTGATCCAGAGGTCGTCGCGTTTGAGGAGCTTTTGGACGTCTTCTTCGACATCCACGATCCCACGACGTTGAATCGCCAGGGCGCAGACGTGGGGACGCAGTATCGCTCGGTGATTTTCTACCACGATGAGAGGCAGCAGGAGATCGCGGAGCGGAAGATCGAGCAATTGGATGCGTCGGGGCGCTGGCCGGCGCCGATTGTCACCGAGGTGACGGCGCTGGAGGCGTTCTACCCGGCGGAGGACTATCACCAGGAATACTACCGGCAGCATCAGCAACAGCCCTACTGCCAGATGGTCATCGCGCCGAAGGTGAAGAAGCTACATCAGCATTATGAGAGCAAGTTGAAGACGTAGATAGTTAGGGCATAGACGCCAACCAGGTGCAACGCACTTTCTACCTTCCGGGAAGCTACGAGTGTTGAGAACGTACTATATCAAAAGACGACCGAGGAATGATTCCTCGGTCGTCTTGGTTTTGTAAACTGTAGGGTACTGGCTTAGTCTTTGGCCGCGTCCAGCAATTTGCCCACTTGATAATCTGAGGCTTCCATCGCCTCGTGTAGGCGCTCGATGCGCGCGTAGAGCGAGGTGAACGCCTCGGCGAAGGCTTCGGTCTGGTCGTAGGCGATCAGGCGCTCGAGGGCGCCGAAGAACATCAGCCACCAGAGCCACTGCTCGAAGGCCTCTTGGTTGAACCAAAGGATGCCGCGATGGCGGTTGACGCCTAAATAGGCTTGCACCTCGCGCTGGCGGAGCGCCGCGTGGAGCATCCGATAGGCGCGATTGCCTTCTTTGGCCTTAGCGGCCTTGGTTTCCTCTACTTCCTCCGCTTCCTCTTCTTCTCTTTCTGCCTCTTCTGCCAGCCAATCGCGATAGTTCAGCAACATCTTGCAGACCGCGACGGAGCGCCAGGCTTCGTCCTCCGGCAGCCCCAGCTCCTGCATCGCGTTGGCCAAAATCTTGCCCAGCAGCCATTCATCGATCCAACTGCGGCTCACCTGGGCATAATCTTCCTCCGCGACCATCTTGCCCAGGGCGTGGGTGAAGAGCAGGCCGAAGATAGTACCCCAAGTGCGTCCGCCGGATGGCGCCGTCTCCGATGCCGCGTCCGCTTCGACTTCCGGCTCCGCTTCTGGCGTCAACGGCGACAGAACGTAGTCCATCGCCTCCTCATAATCCGATCCACCCGCATCTTTCATCCCCGCCAACTGTCCCGGCAGCGAGAGCACGATCTCCAGCTTATCGCGGATCTCTGCCGCGATGGCTTCCGGGTCGCCCGTCGGCTCGACGACGTCCTCAATCGCGTGCAGCAGATCTAACATCTTCTGCTCAACCTGCGCCAACACCTGCTCGCTGGGCGCTTCGTCCGGCGCAGCGGCATATTCTTCGTATGCTTTCATCAGCCAACGGAAGGCGGGCGCGCTCACCAGCATGCGGAATGGCTGATGCACCGGCGCTAAGAACAGCTCCTTCAGCGCCTCATCGATGTTGGGCACGCCGCGACCGTCCAAGTAATCCGTGAGCTGCGCGTAGTGGCGCCACTCGTTATCGTACACCAGGCGGAAATCGATGAAGACGTGGACGTGGTAGGCGTGCAACTCGGTGTAGAAGCCCTCGTCACAGAACCGCTTAGCGTTGCGGATGTACTCCTGCCCATCAATGACGTCGCGGAAGATGAGGTAGGCTTCGGGATCATTGGGGATGCGCAGGCCATCGGCCAACGTGCGTTGCTCCAGATGCTTCTCCCCGTCGTCATCCTTGACGGCAAAGGCCGCCGAGGTGCGGATGTGACCGCGCGTCTCGGCGTAGCGATTATGATAGATGACCAACGAGCGCTCGCCGCCGGTGCTGTTGGAGTAGGCGAAGACATTCTCATCCACCGCACCGGAGGGCGTGAAGAAATCATAGAGGTAGAAGTTGTCCACCTCGGCGAAGAGGCGGCGCTTGTGCAACAGCGGGAAAATCTCCCGCTCGTGGCGCTCCACCAGCCAGGGATCAGGGTTCTCGTCCCAGTAGGCGCGGCGGAACTCCATGCCGTACTTCTCCGCGTAGCCCTCGACCTGGCCGTGGCCAAACATCGGCAGGCCCGGCATCGTCGCCATCACGGAGCAGATGCCGAAGTATTTATCGCCCTTGCCGAATTGATCCACGGCGGTGCGCTCATCGGGGTTGTTCATAAAGTTGACGTAGCGCTTGAGGATTTGGGGATCGAATTCCAGCGTGTTCTTGATCAACTGGCGATACTCGTCGTTCTTCTCATCGCGCATCATATTCATAAAGGCGCTATTATAGACGCGATGCATGCCTAACGTGCGCACGAAGTAGCCCTCCATCAGCCAGAACGCCTCGGCTAAGAGGAGCGTGTCGGGCACCTCCTCCGCGACGCGATCCACGACCTCGCGCCAGAACTCCACGGGGAACGCCTCGTCGAATTCCTCTTTCGTCATCCCAAAGTCGGCGCGCGAGGGGATATCCCCGCCGCTGCCCGGCTCCGGGAACCACAGCCGCTGATAGTGCTTCTTGGCCAAGGTCATCGCCGCATCGAAGCGGATGATGGGCGAGCGGCGGGCCACGTCCAAAATCGTCTGGATCACGGCCTCGCGCACTTCCGACAGCAGGTAGTTGAGCTGCGCCGTGTCGTTCCACGGCATGCTGGTGCCATCGTTGCCGTGATAGATGTAGCGCGTGTCGCCCGTCCAGTGATCGACGCGCTTGAAGGCCACGGCGGCGTCGGTGCGGTCGTAGTAGTGATCTTCGATGTAGATGCCCACGCGCTCATCGTCGCAGAGGTCCGGCCCGGTGTAGGCATACGAGGGAAATGGCGGATAATCCAACTGCACAAACCAATCCGGCTGATGAATGACCCAATCGGCGTCGATGCCGACGTGGTTGGGGACCATATCGCTGGCCATGCGGATGCCGCGCTGCCACGCGCGGGCCTTGAGCGTATCGAAGGCCTCCTCGCCGCCCAGATCCTGAGCGATGCGGTAGCCCTTGAGCGAGTAGGCCGAAGCAACAGCCTCCGAATTTCCCATCATCTGCTTGATGCGCTTGGAAGCGTCGCTGCGCTCCCACAGTCCGATGAGCCAGAGGCCGGTGAAGCCCCAGCGCGCCAACTTATCCAACTCCGCCTCCGGCACCTGATCCAAGCGGGTGATCTCGCGGTCGTACTCCTTGGAGAGCTGATCCAGCCAGACGTAGGTGTTCTTGGCCAAGATGACGACGCTCGGCATCCAGTCGCTATCGGGGCTGAAATTCTCGACCTCCTCATCCATCCCGCCGAACTCGTAGACGCGCGCCGGCCCTGGCCCGAAGCCAAAGAACATCTTCTCCTCCTCGGCCAGGAAATCGATGCTGCTCAGCAGACGGTAGAGGTACTCGCCCAGCAGCGATCCCCAGCGAGTGCGGATGTAATCCAACTGCCCCTCCAGGGAGTGCGGGGATTCGATGGCTGGGCTGCGCAACATCTCGACGAGCGTCTGGTTTTCAGGGCCGAAGCGCGGCTGCTCCTCGAAATAATCCCCCAGCTCGCTGATCATCTGGGGATAGGCGGTGTTGCGCTCCAGCGCCTCGTCGTCGAAGAGTTCCATAAAGGGCGAGAACGCGGAGTTGACATTGGCCAGCCAGAGTGTGAGCATCTCCTCCAGCGCCACATAGCGGTGCGAAGTGCCATCGGTCTCACCGGCCAGATACTCCTCCGGCGTCATCTCGCCTTGATAAACGGCGACGGGGGGGAAGGTATCGACAAAGGTGCGCAACGCCTCCTCCACCTTTTCGGGGCCGATGGTCTCCTCCAGATGCTCGAGGGCGTCCTGCATCACCTCTGGATTTTCGCGTTGGCGATAGAGGCCGGTGACGTAGTGCAAGATCTCGTCGATGAGACCCATCGCGTTGATCTGGCCGGCGCGCACGGCCTGCTCCGGGAAATTGACTAAGTCGCGCTTGTCGTTGATTTTCTGCGCAAAGATGCGCGCGGCGTGGAAGTTTGCGAAGATCACATTCCCGCTCAATCCGAAGAGCCGTTTTTCGAATTCGTAGCGGTCGCGGATGTCGCGGGAGATGTGAAACTCGCGCAGGGCAGTGTCGATTTTTGAGGTGCTTGGCATTTTGTTTCTCCTTAAATCATAACGCGAGGAAAAGAAAAGCAAGGGGGTCTTTTGGATTTTGCCGGACAACCCCCTAAGAAGCCCTAAAAGCAGCGCCGAATTGGGGAAGTGCCCCCAACGACGCGGCTGATGATCTCACGGCGGTCACCACATCAACAGCGGCGCGTATTGTGATTGGAAGAGAAGCGTGACAAAGCCCAACAACATACTCAGCAATATGATGATGCTGACAATCTTCATGATCGTTTGCGATTTACTATTTTTTTCGTTCATATATTCCTCCTGTTTTTTTGCTATCCATCATCCGTCGATGCCCTTAGAACAAACAGGGCGTCACGCCTCTTATTATAGCACACTAGCAGTGGGGAAAAAGATCATCCGATGCGGGGGCAAACGAAGCAATCCATCTGGGGTGAAATGCTGCGCTTGGAGATAAAAAAG
>CAYXVS010000253.1:0-4778 GCA_964468735.1 uncultured Anaerolineales bacterium
TGGGCTATACTTTTCTCGCCCGCTAGGGAATTCGAAGCAGAACGACAGGGAAAATCGCTCTCATTGCTCTGGAGCAGGCCTAACCAAGTTCAAGGCAAACGAAGTTGGGGTTGATGGGCGTGATAAATCGTTTAGCGTGCCACCTTGTGTATCTTGGACGCCTCAGAACTGCTTCGTTTGCCCCGCTATGGTAGGAGGTTATCGTGAAACGGAAACATCTCTGGCTTTTTGGTCTCTTATTGATTGTGTCGCTTTCAATTTTGCGCCCCATACCCGCCCGCACCCAGGACGAGCGCTTGGTATTGGCGCTCTACTATGCGTGGTTCGATTGGTCGACGTGGGAGGAATCACTCCCCGATAAGCCGTTGCAGCCCTATCTCTCGTCGGCAGCGATTGACCGTCACGTGCAGGAGGCGCAACGCGCCGGCATCGACGCGCTAGTGCTCGCTTGGTATGGCCCCAGCATGGAGAATAATCCCACCGAGCCAAACTTTCGCGCCCTGCTGGATGAGGCGCGCAGTTACGAGACCCATGCGGCGATCTCCGTGGATCTTGGCTCGCCGAACTTCCTTCAGACGACGGTGGCGGTGCAAGATGCCCTCAAAGTCCTGCGCAATCAGCACGCGAGGCATTCGGCATATCTCCGCGTGGATGGAAAGCCGGTTGTTTTCTTCTGGCAGCAGGAGATTTTCTCCGTCAATAGCTGGAAGGCTATTCGCAACGAGGTGGACCCTAATCATCAGATGATTTGGATCGCGGAGGGGGCCAACCTGGACTATCTGGCGGCCTTCGATGGCTTGTATCTCTACAGCGTGGCGTGGTCGGATCAGCCGGATGCGGTGTTGGTTCGCTGGGGTAATGAGGTCAGCGCTTGGAGTCAAACGCACGGGGACTTTCGTTACTGGGTCGCGACGGTCATGCCTGGCTACAACGATCTGGTGACGGGGCGCTCGGATGCGTTTGTAAGGTCCCGCAATGGGGGAGATTTCTATCGCACCTGTTGGGAGGGCGCAATACAGAGTGAGGCGGATTGGGTGGTAATCACCAGCTTCAATGAGTGGATGGAGGGAACCTACATTGAGCCGTCGGTCAACTATGGAGATGCGTACCTCGATTTAACGTCGGAGTTGGCGGCGGACTATCAGAGCGCCGATTTTATACCGACGCCGACTGCGACGCCTGTGATCACGCCGACGGCCACGCCGGTGCTGACGCCCACCGCCACGCCGGTGCTGACGCCCACCGCCGCGCACGTGCTGACGCCCACGGCGACACCCTACATCACGCCAACGGCCACGCCGATCCCCACGGAGACGCCGATTCGATTCTCGACGCCGACATCGACTCCAACGCCGACATTTCCTCCGACAGCAGTCTTGCCGCCTCCTCCCACACACGACTACGCTACCATCACGCCCACACCTGGCTATAAGCGCCCAATGATGCCGGTCGAGGGTACCAATCCCAAAGGGTGCGCGATTCTCCCGGCGCTCTTGCCGTTGATCGTGGCGGGGATGATCAGCATCAAGCAGAGATGAACGCTCTCCACTCGATGATGTGAAGAAGCGGCCTAAGTTTGACTTAGGCCGCTTCTCTCGTCGTGCTTGATGAAATTCTTGCTAGATCCAACTTCGCTTCTGGCCAACGCTGATCAGACCCCCTAATTTTGGGAAATTTATTTTCTTGGAACGGCCTTATCCCCCGAAGATCAGTTCTTCTAGCTGGCTGATATCCGCTTGGGCGATATCGGGAAATCGCAACCCCCCCTTGACCTGCGCCCCTTCCTCTAAGAACTCATAGCCGCCCATGCTCAACATCACGTCGCGGGAGCCGGTGAAGGCTTGAAAGATGCCCCAGATTGGACTGCGAGAGAAGTTGGTGTCGAGGACCTGGATTTTTCCCCGTTTCAAGTAGATGGCATCGGCGAATCCTCTCCGTTGGGGATCTGGGGTGATGAGGATGATGCGCTTGTCGGTCAGGATGAATTGCCATTGCCGGTAGGCTATCCAGCCGTCGATGGATTCAAAGACCATGAAGAGAGCGAGGATAAATCCCGCCATGGCGATCATTTTGCCTGTTTCACTGTCGGTAGCTGCGGCAGCAAAGAATCCAATCAGAGTGAAGATAAAGAGAATGACGCCCAACATCCCCAAGATCTGGGGCATCTGTTTACGATAGGGATGCATCCCTATCACCCGCTGTACAGTTTCTCCCTCCAAGTAGTGCGGCTTGGGGAAGAAACTTTCGGTTAAGGGGCGAATTAGCCTATCGTAGAGCTTGGATAGGCGCCTGAATATGCCCCGAGCGGTCACCTTACGCTCAGTTTTGGGGTCGGACGTCTGTGTTTCACTCACTGGGTCGGTATAGTGAGTTCTTGCCCGATCTGGATGGTGTCGCCTTCAAGATTGTTGCGCTCTCTGATGGCATCCATCGAGACGCCATAGCGTCGACTGATGCTATACAAAGTATCCCCAGACTGGACGACGTGCGTCGTTCCCCCAGTGGCTGATTGGCCAGAGATTGCGCCGCTTTCCCCGCTTTGAGGAACAGGTGTGGCCGTGGGGAAGATGATGGTGCCCGGTGTCGGCTCCACGGTGACCTCCGAAACGGTTGAGGGGGCGCTCATCGCATCATTCCATAGCTGACGCCCGACGTTCTGGAGGACCTCCATTTGTTCAGACTCTTGTGTGTTCCTCACCAAGCTAACAGACCACCAGGGCAGGAACATCGTGGTAATCCACAAGACAAGAAGAAGGGTGAGGATAACCCCCGCAAAGTATGCGAAAAGCTTCCCTATATTTTCAGAGAGAAGATTCTCCTTGAAGATCAGCCAGAATGCCCAGACTACGGCCAAGACGACAAAAAATAGAGGTACTAAAGCTCCAACGTTCATATCGATTCTCCTTTTAGCCAATTAAAAAGTTCAGTCAATCTTACATTTATCCAGTGGGCGGACACATGCCCATTGGGATAAAACTTAACGGATCCACAAATCCAGCTTCAACTTTGTCGTAGACGGCGTAGTGGATATTAGCGGTGTGACGACCGGCCCCGCTGATTGCGCCAATCGGCGACTCCGATGTCACCGCACCCTCCGCGTGGGTATAGGAACGTAAGCCCGTGATCCAGATGATCCACTCCTCGTTCTCGATCTGAACAGCCAGGTGGCCGAACTCATCCGTGTAGCGCTTGAGATAGCCCGACATCGGCGCCAAGACGATGGATGCTTTCGGCGGCGTCAGGTCAATACCGGGAAGCAATCCGCAGGAGAGAGAGCCGCTTTCCCTCGGCGGCACCAACAGCGGGCTGACCGAGGGCCGGAGTGTTGGATCACCGGCGTCGTGGGGCGCGATCAAGCAATCATCCACGACCGGCTGGCGACACGTTCGTTGCCCGCCGGGGGCGATCTCTCGCCCATTGACGGAAATATCGGTGGTCCTCACCCAGGCCTTGTCAATCAACTCCTGACTCAACATCGTCGGCGCCAAGAGGACGGGCGGCGCCATGGGTGTGCTGCGCTGGGCCAGTTGCATTTGAATGCTGAGATGTACCGGCCAAGCACCCAAGGCGCTGAGTTGATAAGTTCTCCCCTCCACATCCGTCAAGATCATGTCCTGATGCGCGGCATCGTAGCCATTCATCACATAGGCGGATGTGCCTGGATCCTGTTGCGTTTTGGGGCCTGCGTTGTACCGGAGATAACAGCGTTGTAAGATTTTCGGATCGACGGTGGTGTAGCTGACCTCCGGGCAATACGATTTAAAGGTGCGGGCGCCTAACAACAATTGATAGGCGATTTCCCATGGGCCAATCGGGCCGGCTGGAAAACAAGGTAATTCACCAGAGCTGACAGCGGTGTGCAGCCCCATGATGCCTTCGCAATTGGCTGGATTTTCGGATTTGAGACCACTTTCTTTATACCACAAGACCAACGGGACAACAGGCGGAATATCCTCTTGATAAGCGATGATCTGTGAGACGCTGGACCATTTTTCGATTTTCTGTTGTTGCTCTGCGGTGAGTTGATATCGGCTGCGCCAGATGGCTTGACTGCCGATGCCTATCGTCAATGGAAGACTGATAAAAAGAATGGTGTCCGTGGCACCACGCAACAAGGCTCGCAATAACACTCGTGCCTGAATTTGAAAGAACGGCACGATGTAAACCTGGAGCCAATCTATCAGCCAACGCGGTAAAAGACTCGCAACCCCTTCCATTCTAACTGTGATTATATCTAATATTACTAGGATTTACAAATTTTGGCAATCCGGGGGTGCGTTAACGAGTTATCATGCGGATAGAGAATAGGTACGCCGTAAAGGGAGACGTGGCCGGCAGGGCAGAGTTTGAAAGTCGGGGGATGATGGACAAAGGGAGGCAAAAAATCGGCAAGATGCGGGTAATGGCCTCACAATCCCGCTACCTGACCTTTCGCACCCGGAACCAGCCCAGATCCTTACTGCCGGGTGGAATCACGGACCGCTGGTCGCTGCCGATGCAGCGGCAGCCGCTTTCTCCCTCACACAGCGGACACCTACGGTGCAGCAAGTGCTGGATGGCAGCTTTGAATGCGTCGCGGTCGGCCCACAAAGCCTGGTACGCGGGCACGTCATCTCCCAAGCGCGCGATCATCGGCCGCAACTGAAGGCCGCGCTTGGTCAGTATCACGCCGGGTTTCAGCACCAGCCGCAAAGAGATGCGGGCCGCTTGTTCAGCCGCCGGTGACTCGCCTGTGGCGCCAGACGTCAGGTTCGCTGGCTCCGGGAGCGGCGGGGGTG
>CAYXVS010000254.1:0-4772 GCA_964468735.1 uncultured Anaerolineales bacterium
TACTCATACGCCAAAACCTCCCGAATGGTCAAGCGCGACGCGCTGCGCGCGGGCATCAAGCTGGCGACGACGGAGAGAACGATGACGATGACGAGCCAGATGATGAAGCCCTGCGCGGTGAAGGCAAAAGGCGCCGGGGTGTTGAAGATGGCCAGGCTGATGACGTTGGAGAGCAGGGCGCTGATGGGGAACGAGAGCAGCGCGCCCACGACGTAGCTGATCAGGCCGATGATCAGGCCCTCGACGATGACGAGCCGCGAGACGATCTGGTTGTGGGCGCCGATGGCGCGCATCACGCCGATCTCGCGCGTGCGCTCCATCACGTTCATGCTCATCGTGCCCGTCAGGCCGATACTGCCGACCAGCGCCGTCATCCCCGCCATCACCAGCAATATGACGGTCACAATCCCCAGCAGCTCGGTGACGGAGGAGGTGAACGCCTTGCCGGCCTCCGTCTTCTGGATTTTGAAGCCCTGCGCGCGGAAGTGCGCATCTAAGCGCGCGGCCGCCTCCTGCTGGAAGGCCAGATCGTGGGCCTCGGTGACAATCCGGTAGCTGGACGCCCGCCGGCCCGCCTTGACGGCGCGGGCAACGGGCGCGTAGTTGACGTAGGCGACCAGTTCCTCGAAGCCCGTGTACTGGAAGACGCCGACGATGGTCCAATCCTCCTCGCGCCCGCCCACGTTGAGGCGCAGCACATCGCCCGGCTGGAGATCAGGATACTCGTCCCAGAAGGCCTCGTTGACGGCGACGGCGCGCTCGTCGCCGGGCAGGAGCCAGCGTCCCGCCAGCAGCGTCGGCTCGATGAGGGCGCTCTCGGCGGGCGGCGCGATCAGCCCGAGAGCATCGGAGGGGGAGCCATCCGCGTGGATCAGCTCGGCGCCGGTGGTGAGCCACACCTCGACATCGGCGACGCCGGGCACGCGCAGCGCCTGCTGCGTGACCTCCTCGATGCGGTAGGGTTGCGCGAACTCCAACTGCACATCCGCGCCGAAGTACTGGGCGACCTGGGCCATCCGCGCATCCATCGCCACCTGAGTATTGAAGACGGCGATGAAGATCGCGCCGCCCAACGTCAGCGTGAAGAGCGTGAGCGCCAGCCGTCCCTTGCGCCGGAAGGTGTTGCGAATGGAGATCAACAGCGGGCGCGAGAGGGTCTGAAAACGGTGCAACTGGCGATCCAGCCAGCCCTGCTGGCGCGAGTCGCCGCCGATGCCGGTGCTGATGAGCGCTTTGCGCACCGTCGTCCGCGAGCCTTTGAGCACGGGCCGCAGCCCGGCCAGCGGCGGCGCGACCAATCCAATCAACACCTGGAAGAGAACCGCTTGCGGGAGGATGTGGAAATCCTGGAGCACAAAATGCACAATATCGGCGGCGAAGCTGGCGAGCGCGTAGGCGCCCCAACTGCCCAGCGGCGCGGCGATGAGCACGGCGATCACGCCGAAGCTCGCGATCATCAGCATGTACATCGCGATCACCTGAAAACGCCGCGCGCCGACCAGCTTCATAATCCCGATCTGGCGCAGGTGTTGGCTCAGCAGGGCGGACATCGTGTTGGCGATGAGGGAGCCGCTCAAGAAGACGATGAGCACGCCCAAGATGATGAGCACGGCCAGCAGCGCCTCGATGATGCCGGAGATAGGATGCTCGGCGGCGGCGGTGGTGGAGCCGTAGACGTAGCGCCCGGCCGCCTCCACGCGGTCGTTGACGGCGGTCGCCACGGCGTTGATGTGCGCTTTGTCGTGCGGATCTCCGGCCACGGTGACGCGCAGCCGGTCGAGTTGCGGCGGCTGGTGCAGCCACGGCAGGGTATCCACGGCGACGTAGCCGCGATACTGGCCCGTGATCAGATTGTAGATGTCGCTCTGATCCAGCCCCGCGCCGACGACGGTCAGCGCCCGCCGGGCGCCGTCCGGGAGTTCGATCTGCACAGCGTCGCCTATCTCCAGTCCCAACGTCTCGAGCGTCTGCTCCTCCAGCACGATCTCCTGCTCGGCGGGGCGGAGGGTGCCCTGCGGGCGCAGCAGGCGGAAGATGTTCTGGGGCTCAGATTCGTCGAAGGCCTTCACCACCATCTCGTCCCACGTCTCCGGCCCGACGCGCACGCGCACCTGGAATTGACGGTAGCCCTCGGCCTCGCCGACGCCCGCGACGCGGCGCACCGCATCGACCAGGTCGGATTCGAAGGGCGTGGTGATCAGCTCGATGTTGGCGGGATTGGCCGCCGCGTAGCTGCGGTCGAGATCCTCCGCTAAGATCACGTAGGCGCCGGCGATCACGCCGATGGCGAAGACGCCCACGGCGATGGAGGCGACGACCAAGAGCGTCCGCGCCTTATTGCCCCACAGATCCGCGAAAACTTTGCGCCAGCGCGGCCGCAGTAAGTTCGAGAACCTGAACTTTTCCAAAGCAGAACCTTCTTCCTTACCGGTATTTTCCTCTTGGGCAGAATCACTCTCTTGGAACGACCTAATCACGGTTCAGGTCTCTCCGCTTCAGCCGCGCGTGCGCCACCTGGGCAATCTCGGCCCGCATCGCCTGCGACTGCTCCATCAATTCCGTGAAGGTGGCGCGCTCCAACGTCGCGACCTCGACGGGCGTCTCGGACGCGGCGCGGACGTTGGCGGTCGTGTGGCGCGCGTGCAGCAGGCTGATCTCGCCGAAGTACTGCCCCGGCCCCATCCGCGCCAAAATCTCCTCCGTCGCTCCTATGCCGCCGGGGTGCTTCTGGGTGACATCGATGTAGCCGTCGGTGACGATGTAGAAGGTATCGTTCGGCGCGCCCGCGTGTAAAATCGGCTCGCCGGGCGCGTAGCGACGCGCCTGAAGCTGCTTGGTCGCGTGGAGCATCTGGCGATGGGAGAGGCGCGGCAGCGCGTTCGCCACCGCCTCGTCAATCACCTCGCCATCGGAGAGGAGGAGCGAGCGCGAGGCGCGCTCCGCCAGCGAGGTGTCGTGCGTCACCATCACGATGGTCTTGCCCTGCTGCACGAGGCCCTCGAAGATGTCATAGATCGCGTCGGCGGCCTTGGAATCCAGGTTGCCCGTCGGCTCGTCGGCCACGATGATGGGCGGATCGTTGGCCAGCGCGCGGGCAATCGCGGCGCTCTGCTGCTGGCCGCCGGAGACGGCGGCGGGCATCTTATCCGCCAGATCCGCCAACCCGACCTTCTCCAGCAAATCCAACGCGCGCGCCTCCCGAGCCTCCGGATCGTACACGTTGCAGAAATCCATCGGCAGCATGACATTTTCCAACAGCGAGAGCTGCGGCAGGAGTTGATAGAATTGGAAGACGATCCCCAGGTGCCGACCCCGCCACTTGGCCCGCGCACTCTCGGTCAGATCGTGGATGTGCGTACCCGCGATCTCGACCTCGCCAGCGGTCGGGCGGTCGATGCCGGTGATCATATTCACCAACGTCGATTTGCCGCTGCCGGATTTCCCGACGATGCTGACGAACTCGCCCCGGTGGAAATCGGCGTCGATGCCCTTGAGCGCCGTGAAATCGCCCGCGGGCGTGTGGAAGGTCTTGACGACCTGTTGCATTCGAATCAGAGGTTGGCCATCCTTTGGCCCTAAGGCCTTACGGCCGTGGGTCTGTCTCGCTCCCATAATTAGGCCCCCTCCGCGATAGGCTGCTCAGCGATCAAGCGCCCATCCACGATCTGCATCACACGCGAGACCCGCCGCGCCAGCGTGTAATCGTGGGTGACCATGATGACGGTCTTGCCGCGCTCCACGAGCGCCTGGAAAAGCTCGAAGATCCCCTCCGCCGTGACGGTGTCCAAGTTGCCCGTCGGCTCGTCGGCGACGATGAGCGGCGGGTCGTTGGCCAGCGCGCGGGCGATGGCGACGCGCTGTTTCTGGCCGCCGGAGATCTTCGTGGGCGGCTTCTCCATGTGATCCGCCAAGCCCACCTGATCCAACAGATGCTGCGCCCGCTCGATGCTTTCCCGGCCCGCGAAGCGCCCACAAAAATCCATCGGCAGCAGGACATTATCGACGAGCGAGAGTTGGGGCAACAGCTCGAAGGTCTGGTAGACGACGCCGATGGTCTGGCCGCGCCAGAGGGCCATCCGACTCTCGTCGAGCGTGTGCACGCCCTGGCCGTCGATCCAGATCTCGCCCTCGGTGAGATCGTCCACGCCGGTGATCATATTCACCAGCGTTGATTTGCCCGCGCCGGACTTGCCCACGATGCCCACGAACTCGCCGCGCCGGAAATCGGCGGTGACGCCCTTCAGCGCGGTGAATCCGCCGTCACCCGTGGGATAGGTCTTCCTCACCTCGCGCAATCGCACGAACGGCGCGTCGGTTTCAGATGCAGAAGCGGCCGCCGGTTGCGGTGCGGCCGCTGCGCGATGCTTATGTGCTCCCCCGTTGAACCAATTGAACAATGCGCTCGCCTCCTTGGTCTCGTATTTCCTCGCTTTTGATGAACACACTGTTCACTATTGTACTCTGTGTCTTATTATTGTCAAGGCCAAGTTAAAATGGGCAAACGAAGCAGTTCTGAGGTGTTCGAAATACACGAGGTTGCGCGCTACACGGTTTTACACGCACGTCAACCCCAACTTCGTTTGCCTTGAACTTGGTTAAGCTCGCTCTGGGACCACGAGGGCGATTTTCCCGGTTGATCTGCTTCAAATTCCCAAAATTTGGTAGAGAAAGACCTGACGGATTTTGGAAACCCGTCAGGTCTGGCCCAGAAATTCGGCTCTATGAGCGCCCTTACTCAGCAGGCGTGCGCGCTGGTTGACTCAGCAAGTCCT
>CAYXVS010000255.1:0-4769 GCA_964468735.1 uncultured Anaerolineales bacterium
TATTTAATTATAGTTAAATCATGCCCTAGATGCAAACTCGAATCAGCAGATGGAGCAGATTAAATCCGATGGCGGTCAGATAGATAAGGAATGGAGGGAGGGAGAACGACGCAAAGAGGAGCTATTTTGGGATTTCGCAGCAGAACGACAGGAAAAATCGCTCTCGCTATCTCAGAACCTGTTTAAGCGTGTTCAGGGCAAACGAAGTTGGGGTTGATGTGGGTGCTAAATTGCTTAGCGTGCAATCTCATGTATCGTGGATACCTCAGACCTGCTTCGTTTGCCCATTTTGATGGAATGTTGCCGTATGATGTTTTTATGGTAGAATGCATACTTGGGCTTACTACCCAAATTCACACGCGACTGGACCTACGGAGGGGCGTGCCGGCGTGACACCGGTCCCTCAGGGGTGGATAGTCGCGGAGGCCCAAAAACAAATAACTTGAGGAGGTTAAATCTATGTCTGTTGTCACAATGAAGCAATTGTTGGAAACTGGTGTACATTTTGGGCATCGCACGCAGCGATGGAACCCGAAGATGGCTCGCTACATTTACACCGATCGCAACAACGTCCACATCATCGATCTACAGCAAACGGTGCGCGCCATCGATAAGGCGTATGCGCTGGTCCGTGATACCGTCGCGCAGGGCGAAAAGGTCCTGTTCGTCGGCACGAAGCGCCAGGCGCAGGAGACGATCCGCCGCGAGGCCGAACGTTGTCGGATGCCGTATGTGAGTTTGCGTTGGTTGGGGGGCACCCTCACCAATTGGCAGACCATCAAACAGCGCATCGACTATCTGAAGGATTTGGAAGCCCGCCGCGAGGCTGGCGAGTTCGAGCTGCTGGCCAATAAGAAGGAGGCGCTGCTGCTCAACCGCGAGATCGATAAGCTCAACAGCCGCTTGGGCGGGTTGAAGGACATGGGAGATTTGCCGGGTCTGGTCTTCATCGTCGATGTGCGGGAAGAATACACTGCCGTCCGCGAGGCGGATCGGATGGGCATTCCCATCATCGCCGTTGTCGATACGAACTGCGATCCCGATCTCATCGATCACGTCATTCCGGCGAACGACGACGCGATCCGCGCCATTCGACTGTTGACGTCGAAGATGGCCGACGCGGCCTTAGAGGGCTTAGCGCTGCGCAAGACGCAGGCCCCGCAGGAAGAAGAGATTTACGCGGAAGATGAGAAATACTTAAGCCCGGAGACCTTGGATCGGCTCCGCAGGCTCAAGTTCGCCGAAGAAGAACAGGAAGAAGAGGCTGCTACGGCTGTCATCG
Source organism: uncultured Anaerolineales bacterium (assembly GCA_964468735.1). GTDB lineage: Bacteria > Chloroflexota > Anaerolineae > B4-G1 > SLSP01 > JAAAOZ01. Next base: position 1,283 of record CAYXVS010000255.1, read on the forward strand.
AAGAAGCCACCTCCGCCGACGCGGAAGAGACGGCAGAGGCAGAAGAAGTCGAAGAAAACGACATCGACACCGAAGAGGAGTAAAAATCACCATGGATATTTCAATTGAACAGGTAAAGGAATTACGTGAGGCGACAGGCGCCGGCATTTTGGATTGCCGCAACGCTCTGGAGATCACGGAAGGCGACTTTGACAAGGCCGTTGAGCACCTGCGCGAGAAGGGCATCGCCGAGGCAGCCAAGCGCATGTCCCGCGAGGCTAACGAAGGTTTGGTCGCTTCTTACATTCACGGCGAGGGGCGCATCGGCGTCCTTGTCGAGGTCAACTGCGAGACCGACTTCGTCGCCCGCACAGATGAGTTCGAGCAATTGGTGAACAACATCGCGATGCAGATCGCAGCGATGGCCCCGCTCTACATTACCCGCGACGACGTCCCTGAAGAGGTCATTGAGCGCGAGAAGGGGATTTATCGCACTCAAGCGTTGGAGCAGGGGAAGCCGGAGCATGTTATTGATCGCATCGTCGCAGGCCGATTAGAGAAGTTCTATCAGCAGGCCTGTTTGATGGAGCAGGAATTTATCCGTAACGACGAGATCACGGTTGAGGAATTGCTCAAGAATGAGATTTCCACGATTGGTGAGAACATCGTCGTGCGACGTTTCGTCCGATTTGAACGTGGAGAGAGCCTAGAGGCGTAAGCCTCTAGGTTTCTCTGTTGACTCAGGCACGGGAGGGATAACGTGACACAACCGATCTACAAGCGAGTCGTCATCAAAATCGGCGGGGAGGCCCTAGCTCTACCCGATGGCACCGGGATCGATCCGCATCGCGCCGATAAGGTCGCGGAAACGATTGCCCAGGTGCAGGCGCGGGAGGTCGAGGTCGGCATCGTCATTGGAGCCGGGAATCTCTGGCGTGGGCGCGACGGGCTGGATCATGGTATGGATCGCGCCCGGGCGGATCACATCGGGATGTTGGCCACGGTGATGAATGCATTGACCTTAGCTGATGCTCTGGAGCGTCAAGGCGTCCCTACCCGTGTCCAAACCGCGATTCAGATGCGCGAGATCGCGGAGCCGTACATTCGTCTGCGGGCGACGAGGCATCTGGAGAAGGGCCGGGTGGTGATTTTTGGCGCGGGCACGGGCAATCCCTACTTCACCACCGATACGGCCGCCGCCCTCCGTGCGGCCGAAATCGGAGCGGATCTGCTTATCAAGGCGACCAAAGTCGATGGTGTCTACAATGATGATCCAAAGACGAATCCAGACGCCAAGCGGTTCGAGAAACTCACCTACTTGGAAGCGCTCAATATGCAAGTGCGCGTGATGGACTCTACTGCGATTACGTTGTGTATGGATAATCACTTGCCCCTGATTGTGTTAGATCTCTGGGAAGAAGGCAGCTTAATCCAGGCCCTCCAGGGAACGTCGGTTGGGACGTTGATTTGCTGATTACATCTCCATAGATAAACACCTACGGTTAGAGATAACGGAGAGACCCCAAATGTCACTTAAAACGATTCAGAAATTGATGCATGAGACCGAACAGCGGATGAACAAGACGGTGGAGGCGATGGAGGCGGATTTTAAAGGGATTCGCACCGGCCGCGCTTCCCCCGCGTTGATCGAGCGCGTGATGGTTCCCTACTACGGCACGCCGACGCCCTTAAATCAACTCGCCGTTATATCGGCGCCGGAGCCGCACCTGCTGGTGGTTCGCCCCTATGATCCGTCCTCAATGGAAGATATCGAAAAAGGTATTCTCCAGGCGGATTTAGGGCTGAATCCCGCCAACGATGGTCGGGTCATCCGTGTGCCAATTCCCCGGTTGACGGAGGAGCGCCGCCGCGAACTGGTCAAGCTCGTGAACCGCCGGATGGAAGAGTGCAAAATTGCGCTGCGTAACATCCGGCGCGATACGTTGGAGCAACTGCGCGAGTATGAGGATGACAAAGTCATCTCCGAAGATGAGCTTGCCCGAGGTAAGGACCGCCTCCAAGAGATCATCGATGAGTTCACGGAGAAGGTCGAAGACGTCGGCGCGCGTAAAGAAAAAGACATTATGGAGATTTAGCGGTATTCGCGAAGAGGTAGCAGACGAGCGCTGATGCTACTACCTTCCCTCTTCCCTTTCCCTGCACCGAAATCGGGATTCCGAAGCAGATCGACCGGGAAAATCGCTCTCGTTGCTCCAGAGCGTCCTTAGCCAAGTTCAAGGCAAACGAAGGCGGGGTTGATGGGCGCGATAAATCGCTTAGCGTGCACCCTCGCGTATCTTGGATGGCCTGGAACTGCTTCGTTTGCCCAAATCGCTCCGAACTTGGCCGTTGTTTATTCAAGCCGTATTGTGCTTAAAACAGCTGTGAATTTCCTGTAAACTTTCCGGGAATCTGCAAATCATTCGAGATCACAGGGGAACGAGTTTAATTGAATGATCTCAGTGCGAGAAAACGCAATCGTAGCTTCCCGGAAGGTGATGACTTGCACGAATTTGATGGTTTAGGCCCTCTGTCAGTATCTTTTTTTATCCGCATATAGCGGCGGCTGTTTTTAGCTGAATTGATTTTACCCCCCCCTCTCCCTCATTCTGGGCTATTCGAGCTAGAAGCATCATGATCCCTAAACATAGGATTGTTGTGGAGACAGTATGAACGACAGGGCTGAAACGAAGACATATCCCCCACTCCCTTCCACGCCTGAACACGTGGGAATTATTATGGATGGCAATGGACGCTGGGCCAAGCAGCGAGGGTTACCTCGGTTAGCGGGCCATCGGGCCGGCGTGGAGAACCTGCGTCGTATCCTGCGCGCAGCCGTAGAACTTGATGTGCCGATTTTGACCTTGTTTGCCTTCTCCACCGAGAATTGGAAGCGCCCTAGTCGGGAGATACAGGGGCTGCTCCGGCTGTTGGCCGAGAGCTTGGATAAAGAAGTTGACGAGTTACACAAAAATGGTGTACAATTAAGACATATCGGTAAGTTGGATCCCCTATCTGATACCCTCAAGAAGAATATCCGCGAAGCCGTGGAGTTGACGCGGCATAATGATCGATTGATTGCGAACATTGCCTTCAACTATGGCGGGCGGCGAGAAATCATCGAGTGTATCAAAGCACTCATCCGACAGGGTATACCGGCGGATGAGATTACGGAAGAGGTCGTAAGTGCGCATTTATACACGGCGGGCCTCCCTGACCCAGACCTTATCATTCGTACAAGCGGCGAAATGCGGCTCAGTAACTTCTTGATTTGGCAAGGGGCCTATGCAGAGTATTACGTCTCCTCCGTCTACTGGCCGGATTTCGATAAGGATGAATTTTACAAGGCGCTCGAGGCGTTTAATGAGCGTCAACGGCGCTTCGGCGGCCTGCCTGATCAATCGGCAATGGAGGGGTAAGATCTTTGGTAGTGGTTAAAATTGACTGATGGCTTCACGCGGCTCAGATCACACAGAATCTCAATAAGGCATATCTTCCCACTTTTGGG
>CAYXVS010000256.1:0-4765 GCA_964468735.1 uncultured Anaerolineales bacterium
CTTGGGATGCGGATTGTGGCGCAAGGCTTGCAGCGGTTCCGGCAGATAGTATGCGTAACGGCCCGGCAGCGCCTGGATAATCTCCGGCGTCGCCAATAGTGTTAACCCCAAAATCGTCAGTGAGACGATCAGGGCGATATAGCGTGTTTTTGACATATCCTTGATCCTAACGTGGACGAGCCATCACCAAAAAAGCTCTGGTCCACCAAATTTTTGCTCACTGGATACGAATTTGACAGGTTAGGCCATAATGTGAGTCATCATAACAGGATTGAGGCCGGTTGGCAATCCCTACGCCCTTGAAGATGCAGTTTTGGCCTTTTCTTCTCCTCTTTTTCTCCTTCGACGTAGGCCAAAACTGCCAAGGCGTGTTTCACGTTCTTTCAAGAGTGGATTGTTATTGTTATGCAATGGGTTGGTAATCCGTAACGGACTCTGTTATCCAAAAAGTGAAACACGCCCGCTTGCTAAAACCGCTGACTTCCTTTATAGTTAGCAATGTCTATGTTAAGGAGGAAGGTACATGGAGTTGGGAATCGTCAAACAAAGAGATATTAATACGGAAGTGCAACGCGCGTACTTGGATTACGCGATGAGCGTGATCGTCTCGCGCGCGCTGCCCGATGCTCGCGATGGCCTGAAACCCGTTCAGCGCCGGATTTTGTTCGCGATGCACGATTTGCACCTGCGGCCCGACACCCCACATAAAAAGTCGGCCCGCATCGTCGGCGAGGTCTTAGGTAAATATCACCCGCACGGGGATAGCGCCGTCTACGCCGCGATGGCGCGCATGGCGCAGGATTTCTCGATGCGCAATTTATTGGTCGATGGCCAGGGGAACTTCGGCTCTATCGATGGCGACGCCCCGGCGGCGATGCGCTACACCGAGGCGCGATTGGCCTCCGTCTCGATGGAGGTGCTGGCCGACATCGACAAACAGACCGTCGATTGGGTCGACAACTTCGATGGCACGCTGAAGGAGCCGTCGGTTTTGCCCTCGCGCCTGCCGAACCTGATTGTGAACGGCGCGTCAGGCATCGCGGTCGGCATGTCGACGAACATCCCCCCGCACAACTTGGGCGAGGTCGTCGACGCGCTCGGCTATATGTTGGAGCAATGGGAGACGTTGGATGACGTCGATGTCAAGGCGCTGATGCAGTTCATCCAAGGGCCGGATTTCCCGACCGGCGGCTTGATCTATCGGCGCGAGAAGGAGGGCGGCGAGAACGTGCTCCTCAAATCGTACGCCACCGGCCGCGGCCGCATTCGCATCCGCGCGCGGGCGCACGTGGAGGAGGGCGCGCGCGGCCGCCAGCGTTTGGTCATCACCGAGCTGCCGTATCAGGTGAACAAAAGCTCGCTGATCGAGAAGATCGCCAAGTACGTGCGCGCCGGCAAGCTGGAGGACATTGCGGACTTGCGCGATGAGTCGGATCGGCAGGGGCTGCGCATCGTGATCGATCTGAATATGAGCGCCGACCCGGACGCCGTGCTGGAATCGCTCTACAGCCGCACGCGCCTGGAGATGGGCTACAGCATCATTATCCTGGCGCTGGTGGATGGCGAGCCGCGCCGGCTCTCGCTCAAGCGGGCGTTGCAGGTCTTCTTGGATCATCGCCTGGAGGTGTTGCAGCGCCGTTCGAACTTCGAGTTGACGCATGCCCGCGAGCGCGCGCACATCGTCGAGGGGCTGCTGACGGCGTTGGATCATTTGGATGAGGTGATCGATACCATTCGCCGCTCCCGGCGCGTGGATACGGCGCACACCAATTTGCGCCGCAAGTTCAAGCTCTCGGATGAGCAGGCGCAGGCGATCTTGAATATGCCGCTCAAGCGCCTGGCCGCGCTGGAGCGCAAGAAGCTCCAGGATGAATACGATGAGTTGACGGCGTTGATCGCTGAGCTGGAGTCCCTGTTGCGGTCGCCGGCCAAGCAGCGCCAGACCATTCAGAAGGAACTGTTGGAATTGCGGGATGAATACGCCGATCCGCGCCGCACCCACGTGCTGGACGTGAAGGGCACCAAGATCGAAGCCGAGGATCTGACGCCCGATATTCCTGTGTGGGTCTCGGTGAGCCGTGAAGGGCGCGTGGCGCGCATCCCGATGGAGGATGCCTCCCCGCCGCGCGCGTATGCTCGCCCGGAAGAGGCGCCGCTCGCGCTGTTGGAGGCCTCCACGCGCGATGCGCTCTATCTCTTCACCTCGAAAGGGGCCGCCGTGGCGCTGCCCGTCCACCAGACGCCGGATGGCGTCTCGTGGGATGGGGAGGGCGCGCCGTGGTCGCAGTTGACGCGCGCGGAGAATGGCGATCTCGTCGGAGCGTTGGCGCTGCCGGCGGAGCCGCCGGAGGATAGCGCGGTCTTCTTCGCCACGACCCAGGGCCAGGTCAAGCGCATCCGCACGGAGGAGTTGCCGGCGGTGGGCCGCGAGATGGCCGATGTGATGCGCTTGGATGACGGCGACCATATCGTCGCGGCGCTGTGGGTGCGGGATGGCGATGAGGTCATCCTGGGCGCCAAGCAGGGGAATTGCATCCGCTTCGAGGTGGACGACGTGCGCCCGACGGGTGCGCGGGCTGGCGGCGTGAACGGGATGCGCCTGGAATCCGGCGACGAGGTCGTGGGCGCCGGCGTCATCGCGCCCGAAGCGACGGTGCTGGTCATCAGCGATCAGGGCATGGGAAAGCGCACGCCTGTGAGCGAATTTTCCAGTCAGCGTCGGGGCGGCAAGGGGATGCAGGGCATCAAATTGCGCGCTAAGGAGCATTTGGCTGATGTGGACGTCATCGACGACTACAGCCGCTGCTTCCCCGTGACGGAGCGCGGCGCATCGAAGACGGTGACGGGGCGCTCGATCAACGAGCAGGGCCGCGCGACGCGCGGTGAGTCCGTGATTGCGTTGCGGTCGAATGATCGCGTGATTAACATAGTTGTGCAGCGCGCGCCGATTACGTGAAGCGCGCGCATCCAAGTGACAAGTGAGCTTTGAGTTCGTGAGAAAGGGACGGTGGAAGAAAGAGACGTAAAACGTAAGAGAGGCATACCACGTGAGTAGCTGTAACGGTGACGTAAACTTTTAGATGATACTTTGATGAAGACTACGAATTAGCGGAGAGACAGGAGTGAAAAATGACGACGTATCGTGATGAAATGGTAACGTGTGATGAATGTGGAAAAGAGTTTGTGTTTCGGGTTGAGGAGCAGCGCAAGTTAGATCAGGAAGGCAAGGAGTTGACGCCGCCGGAAAAGTGCCCCGATTGTCGGGTAGCCGAGAGCTTGGGGCCGGGGCTGCACGCGGGCGTGGTGCGCTGGTATCGTGACGACAAGCACTTTGGCTTTATCGATCAGGGCAACGGCAACGACATCTTCTTCCATATCAGCGGCGTGACGGGCGACCGCGATCTGGTGTTGCACGAGGACGCGCCGGTGTGGTACGAAGCGGAGATGACCGATCGCGGCCCGCAGGCCATCAACGTGCATCCGCGCGAATAACGCTTTCTATCTCGAGTTTGGCCCAGGGGGGAGTCAACAACCTTCCTGGGCTTGTTGTTTTTGGACAACGGACGACTTTCAACTTTTAACTTGCAACCTTTCAACCTCTATCGACTTGTAATTCCATGTAGTTCAATGAAGGACTTATCTCAATGCACATCGCCTTCAATGGATGGTTCTGGGAGCAGCCGACGACGGGGAGTGGCCAGTACATCCGCCGGTTGGTTGCGGGGTTGCGTGAGATTGCGCCGGACCTGCGGCTCTCGGTGCTGACGCCGGATTTCGCGGCCTCCGACGAGGACGTGGCCGGGAGCGAGATCATCCCGCTATCGGCGCGGCGCGATGCTCTGGGCAAGCTCTGGTGGGAGCAGGCGACGATGCCGCGCGCGGCGCGACGGCTGGGCGTCGATCTCCTGCACGCGCCGTACTGGGCCGGGCCGTGGGCCACGCCCGCGCCGACCGTCGTCACTATCCACGACATCATCCCGCTGATCCTGCCGGCCTATCGCGGGGGCGCGTTGGTCCGCGCCTACACCGCGCTGGTGCGGCGAACGGCGGGGCGAGCGGCGCACATCCTCACCGATTCGGCGGCCTCGCGGCGGGACATTCTGCGCCGCCTGCCGGTCGATGCGCCAGATGTAACGTCTGTGCCACTGGCGGCGGATGCGAGCTACGTCCCCGCGTCGAGCGCGCGGGCGCCGCGCGATGAGGACGAGCAAATTTGGCGGGCGCTGGGCGTGCGACCGGGGTATGTGCTTTATTTAGGCGGCTTCGATGTGCGCAAGAACTTAGTCGGCGTGATGACGGCCTTCGCGCGGGCGCACGAGCGGGTCGAGGATGCGCGGTTGGTGATCGCGGGCGCGCTGCCCTCGGCGGACACCGCCTTCACGCCCGATCCCCGGCGCTTGGCGCGCGAGGCAGATTTGCCAGAGGACGCTGTGCACTTCGTGGGATTCGTGCCGGAGGCGCAGAAGCCCGCGCTCTATCGCGGGGCGCGGGCCTTCATCTTCCCCTCGCGCTACGAGGGCTTTGGGCTGCCGCCGCTCGAGGCGCTGGCCTGCGGCGTCCCCGTCGTCGGCAGCGACGCCGCCAGCCTGCCGGAGGTCGTCGGCCCGGCGGGCATCCTCACCGCGCCCGATGACGTCCCTGGCCTCGCAGCGGGCCTGGTGCGTTTCCTCACCGACGAGGCGATGCTTCTGGACTATCGCCGTCGCGCCGTCGCGCAGGCCGCGACCTTCTCCTGGTCGAAGGCAGCCCGCGCCACGCTGGCGTG
>CAYXVS010000257.1:0-4744 GCA_964468735.1 uncultured Anaerolineales bacterium
GGATGGTTCAGAAATAGGTTGACACTTTTTTCTCGGAGTCCCAGGCCTGGCGGTTCCCACGGCCATTGGGCCGTTGGGTCAAAGAAAAACCACGTGCCACCGGGCGTACTACGCCTTAGCGAAGTCGCCCTTCGGCGACTAAGTTCTAACCGGCGAAGGCCGGTTTCGTAAATGTAGCCGCGAATTCCCTCGGCCATTGGGCCTTGGGGCCAAGGTATTCGCCGGGCATTTATTTTCTCAAGACAGGGATCTTCTGCGCAAAATAAAAGTGTAAACCAATTTCTGCTGGCTCGTGAACCATCCCTAATTGCACCCGGCAAATTCCTGAAGAACCCCGACGATCAGCCGTTGCTCCCCTCCCAACAGTAGCATCCTCACCAGAGCATGATATACTCCCATCCGAGATAGAGTAAAAACCATCCAATCGATTGGGAGCGAATCACAGCCAAATGACATCCCCAGACACCAGCCCATTCTTCTACCCCGGCGGCGACCGGGGCGTGCTACTCGTCCACGGGTTCCTCACCGGCCCTGATGAGATGCGACCGCTGGGCAACGCCCTGGCCGAGTCCGGCTTCACCGTGTTGGGCATCCGCTTAGCGGGCCATGGCGTGCGTGTGGAGGAGCTGGCCCAGGTCTCCTGGCGCGATTGGGTGCGGGATGTCCAGGAGGGTCTGGCGCGCCTGCGCCAAAGCTGCGACCACGTGAGCTTGGCCGGCCTCTCGATGGGCGCCGCGCTCGCGCTCTACGTCGCGGCCCAGACCTCCATCGAGCGCCTCACTCTTTACGCCGCCCCCGACCGCCGACGCGCCCGCCTCCTGCCGCCCCGGCTCCTCGACCTCATCACCGACATCCTCCCTCGCCTCCCCAAAATCGGCTCCGACGTGCGCGATCCCGACGCGCGCCGCGCCCACTTCACCTACGATCAGATCCCCATCAAGGGCCTGATCCAGCTTTCGCACCTCCTACGTCACGCCGACGACGCCGTAGAGGAGGTCGCCGCGCCGACGCTCGTCGTCCATTCGCGTCACGATCACGTCATCCCGCCAGCAACGGCCCCGCGCCTCGCCCGGCGGTTAGCCGGCCCCGCCTACCTCCTCTGGATCGAGAACGGCGGCCACACCGTCGTGATCGATACCGATCGCGAGATCGTCTTTCAGGCCACGCGCCAATGGCTGAGCGGAGAGATTCCCGCCGCCGCGCAGCCCATTCATCCCCTGCCGGCAAAGTGATGTTAAAGTGATGTCGATGTTGATAAAGAAGCCCTCCCCCACCCTGCTGATCATCCTGGTCGCATTTGTGACCTCCGCCCTGGCGTGGAACGCCCTGACGCCCGCCTACGAGAACCTCGACGAGATCGAGCACGCCGAGGTCGTGCGCCACATCGCCAACACCGGCCGCCTGCCCGTCCACGGCGAGGCGGAGGCCGCCGGATACCACGTCTTCCAAGAAGCCTCCCAACCGCCGCTCTATCACATCCTGGCGGCAGGCTGGAGCCGCCTCTGGGGCCTGCCCGCCGCATCCTACCCCGCCGAGCGCATCCCGGAGGATTTGGTGGCCTGCGGCCCCTCGGATACCTTCTACAACAAGGCCACCTGGACGCGCCCCGGCGTCCCCTGGCGTATATACATCCTGCGCGCCTTCTCGACGTTGCTCCAACTCGCCACGGTCGCCGGCGCGTGGACGCTCGCCCGCCGCCTCTTCCCCGCCGGGCCGATCCCCCTGCTGACCACCGCCATCGTCGCCTTCAACCCGCAATTCCTGCTGATCGCCGCCGGCGTCAACAACGACAACCTCGTCACCCCGCTGGCGACCTGGGGCCTCGTCCTGGCCTACGACTTCTGGCGCGACGGCCCCACGCCGCGCCGGCTGATCAGCTACGGCCTCCTCGGCGGACTGGCCTTCCTCACCAAGCTGAGCGGATTGGGCCTGGTGGGATTGGGCGGGTTGGCGCTGATGATCCGCGTCTGGCAGGAGCGGCCCCTGGGCGCGCGCGACGCTCAATGGCGGCGTGACGCATTCCGCCGCCTGGCAACCTGGGCGCTGCTGCTGATCATCCCGGCGCTGCTGGTGGCCGCGCCCTGGCTGCTGCGCAACCTGCGCCTCTACGGCGACCCCACCGCGCTGGCCCCGATGTTAGAGAAGGTCGGTCGCCGCCCCGCCCCCCCCGCCTGGGGCGAAGCCCGGCTGATGGCGCTCTCCTACTGGGGGCAGATGCCCTGCTCATTCTACCCGCGCGCGCTCACCTGGCCCTATCTTTTGCTGATGGCGGGCGGCCTCGTGGGACTGGCGCTCGGCTGGCGACGTTTCGATCCCCGTCAGCGGGTGGGCCTGGCCCTCGGCGCGATCTGGTTCGCCGTCATCACCCTGGCCTGGATGCGCTGGAACGCCATCACGCCCGCGCCCGGCGGCCGCCTGCTCTTCCCCGCCGCGCCGGCCCTGGCCCTGCTCTTGGCGGCCGGATGGAACGTGCTCCTCTCGCGCCGCTGGCTGCGGATCTGGGCCGCCTTCCTGCCGATCTGGGCGCTGGTCGCGCTGCGATTCGGCCCCGTGTTGCTCTTCGCGCCGCCGCCCCGCCTGCCCGCCGCCGCCGCGCCCCCCAATCCCACCGAGCTGGTCTTCCAGCAACCCAACGAGAGCGAGCGCGACGGAAGCATCGCGCTGCGCGGCTACACGGCCCACATCACGCAGCCGAGGGCGCGCTGTCTCTTCGCCTCGTCCTCGTACTGCGCGCCCGCCTTAGACATCACGCTCTACTGGCAAGCGCAGGCCACGCCCTCCGCCAACTGGACGATGGCCCTGCAACTGGTCTCCCCCGCGCCGGGCGACACGACGCTCCGCCTGAACTACAACCACTGGCCGGGGCGCGGCAACCTGCCCACATCGACGTGGCCGGAGGGGCCGATCTGGCGCGATCACTACGTCATCCCGCTGCCCGCCGGGAAGTACGTCACGAGCGCGTGGCGCGTCCAGGTCGCGATGATCGATCCGCAGAGCGGGCAGCGCGTCCCCGTGCAACAAGCGGGCGCGCCGGCCGGCGACGCCGCCGCCTTGAAATTACTGCGCGTCCCCGACGGAAATCCGCCTCTCTTCACCGACGGGCAACATCCGCCCGAACCGCCGCGCTTTGGCGAGGCCGTCGAGCTGCGCGCCTACCACATCGAGCGCAATCCCACCGCGTGGCGCGTCGCGCTCGCCTGGGAGAGCGTCGCGCCCCTGCCCACCGACGCCACCGTCTTCGTCCACGCCTACGATGCCGAGGGCCATCTCCTGGCAACGGGCGACGGCCCGCCGCGCAACGGCCACTTCCCCACGAGCCTCTGGCAACCCGGCGACCGCATCATCGACATCCACACGCTGCCCGCGCCGGACGAGGGCGAAATCGCCCGCGTCGCCGTCGGCCTCTACGACCCGGCGACCGGCGAGCGCCTGCCCGCCAGCCAAGCAAGCGCGCCCCTGCCCAACCACGCCGTCATCCTCTGGGAAGCCGAGCCGTGAAATCTCGACGTCCCCGCTGGCTGGCGCTGACCCTGCTCTTGGTCGCCTTCGCCCTGCGCTGCTGGCGCTTGGGCGCGCCCAGCCTCTGGTACGATGAGGCCTACACCTGGTGGGTCGCCACGCAGGTCTCGCCGCAGCACTCCATCGCCTCTAGTCTCCGCGAAATCATCCCGCCCTTCACCTACGTCCTCTGGCGGGGCTGGGCCGCCGTGGCCGGGACGAGCGAGTTCGCCCTGCGCGCGCCCTCCGCCCTGCTGAGCATCGTCGGGATCGCGGCGGCGGCCCGGATCGTCTGGCGTCTCACCCGGCGGCGGAGGGGCGTCATCGCCGCGTTAGCCCTCTTCGCCATCGCGCCGCCCCTCCTCTGGGCCGCGCGCGAGGTGCGGATGTACGGCCCGCTGTTAGCGCTCACCCTCTGCGCCGAGATGGCCCTGCTGGAGGTACTCTTCGGCGCGCCGGAACATCGCCGCCGCTGGGCCTGGCTCTGGGGCGCGACGATGTGCGCCGCGCTCTACACCTTAGTGCTCGCGGGCTTCTGGCTGCTGGGGCAGGGCCTCTTCGTCCTGTGGATGCTGATCCGCCGCCCGTCCAAGGCCTTCTCACAGGAGGATCGCCGCGTTGTGATACGCGCCTTGGTGGTACCGACCGCGTTAGCCCTCCTGCTCTACCTCCCCTGGCTGATGGGGGCCGCACAGCATTTGGGGGAAAATCGCGGCTACTGGGCCGGCCATCTGCCGCCAGCGGCCTTCGTGCGCAGCACCCTGCGCGGCGTCACCGTGGGCAAATTCCTCCCGGCGGATATGGGGGCCGCGTTGGGCGGCGGGATCGTCATCTTGACCGCGCTGACGCTCGCATTGACGCGCCATATCCCCTGGGCCGGCCTCTATCCGCTGCTCACCACGATCCCGCCGCTGACGATCCTCTGCTATATCTACCGCGATCTGCCCAAGTGGGCGCCGAGGCACGCCGCCCTCTTCGCGCCGGCGCCGCTGCTAACGTTGGCCATCGCCTGGAGCGCAACCGCGACCCTGCCCGCGCGGCGCCGCTGGCGTCGCCTGGCGACCGCGCTGCTGGCGATGATCACGCTGGCGACCGGCGGCGTGCTGCTCCGCGCGGACGCCAATCTGCTGCTGAACCCCGCCTACGCGCACGACGATTGGCGCGGCGTCGCGGCCTACGTGCGGGCGCATCGCCAACCCGATGACATCGTCATCATCGAGACCGGCGCCGTGGCCCCGACGTGGTA
>CAYXVS010000258.1:0-4734 GCA_964468735.1 uncultured Anaerolineales bacterium
GAATATCGCGAGCAGGAGAACCAATTGCGTTGGAGTCCCAATTCAGCAATGCTTGGGCGGCGGGGTTGAAATCCACGACGCGGTTCTGACGATCTAGCACAATGACTACATCGTCCATGCTATCCACAATCGCACTGCGGGCGACAGGCATAATATCCAGAAAGTGGTGGCGAAACAGGCCCCACGCCCAGATGATGCTGGTCAAGGTGAAGGATAACAGTGTGACATCGGGGGGGAGTTCGCCCAAAAAGCGAAAGACGGCTGCGAAGTTCATCAACAGGGGGGGAAACGCGCCAAAGAACAAAATCATCGCCTGGATGCGGTGATGGTGCTGCGGACTGAGCGCGTACCAACCGATCATGGCCCAAGCGGTGATGGCTAGGAGGTAGCCGTGTGCCGCATGTACCCAGAACCAGGGGCCGTTCGTGTTATGGATGAGGAACATAAATGGCCCATAGCGTTCAAAGCGGATGTCACGGAAAAAATATGTCGGCGCGAACCAGTTAACCAGTTGCGTGAGGATAGGGATGATACACAGCAGCGTCAGGAACTTGGGCGTAAGCCATCGCGCGCGCCCGGTGTAGGTCACCGCAAAGGTGAAAAATGTGACGGGTAAAAAGGCCACCCCGATATAGCGGACTTTGATGAACCAAAACTCGGCAGCGGCCGGCGTGCGGCTGATGAATGTCAGCGTTGAAGCTACACCCCAGGCGACGGCATTTATGCAGAACCAAAAGAAGGCATAGGAGGTGGGTATGTCGCGTCGTTGCCAAGCATAGTGAGCCAGCGCCAGCACAACCAAGACACTGGCAAAAAGTCCGATCGGCGTGAAGACATAAAGTGGTTTCATAGGCTAGGCCATTCCAAGTGAATAAATTTCCTCAAGTATCCCTTTAGTTCCGTGAGTGGCTGCTCACAGAATTTAAAAAAAGCTCTCAGTCCCCGTCTCGAGGACGTTTAAAAAGCAACTTTGAATTGCTAAGACGCCCTCAGGGACGAGGGCTTAGAGCGTTGCTCATAAGACTAACCTGTTACTTCCTCAATACGAGTGATTTCCTGCCTATGGCCCTCCTATGGCTCTCCTATGGCCCTAAGGCCCCATGGCCAAGGGAAGGCCCCATGGCCCATGGGAATTCCCGGCTACATTTGCGAAACCGCCCTTCGCCGAAGGGTGACTTCGTCCAGGCGTAGTACGCCCGGTGGCCCGTGGTTTTTCTTTGACCCAACGCCCGATGGTCGTGGGAACCGCCGGGCTTGGGATGACGAGGAAAAAGTAGCAACCTATTTCTGAACCATCCCCGCTACTCTGAAGTGTTTTATGGATCAGAGCTTCATATCGTGCCATACTTTGCCCAGAATCGTCGCGGCAACCCAGGCCATAATCAGCAGTGCGAGGTAGAGGATGTGGAAATCTTCATCGCGGGGGACGATTTCCTCACTTCTGAGGAGCCGAAAGCGCACGATTGTACCCTCGAGGGCGCCGAGGGCTAACCAGACCAATTTGAACCATCGTTCCGCAAGCGTGGCCCGCAAATAAGGCCAGAAGAGTGAGAGGGTGAGGCCCACGGCGATCAGCATAATCGCTACGGAGGCGTTGCGTTGCCAGGGCGTTGGCCGGTCGGAGACCAGGGCCAGCGCCGCGATCGCCAGCCAGACGGCGAGGCCTTCGACCAAGAAGCTATCGATGGCGAAGGCGCGACCGCGCGCGGCGAGCAGGGCGAGCACAGGGCCATCCAAGAAGACGAGGAGGCTGGCGGAAAGTGAATCGGGCAGCCGCGTGTGCGCGAAGATTTCGGCCAGGAGGACGCCCACCATCGCCACGCCGCCGATGAAGAGGGGGAACATCCAGCGGTAGCCGTGGGCGCTGAGGATGGCGAAGGTGGCCAGCGAGGGCAGCAGTCCCAGGTAGATCAGATGGAGGTGGTTGATCCGCTGTGCCCAGCGCTCGGCCCGGCATTCCAGTTTTGGCATGTCTGGCTCGCTTGGGGTGCCTCCGGGCGATCAGAGGCCCCAGCCGGTGAGGATGTCCTGCGCGGCGCGTTCTGCCTCGCCGTGGCGGTTGAGGACACAAGGGATGTTATGCTCGGCGGTCATGCGCATGTCGTCAATCGACGAAGATAGTCGCCCCAGGATTTTAGCGCGGAAAGTCTCGTCCTCCAGCTTGGCGGGTTCGCGGTTTAGCAGCCGGTAGACCCATTCCACGCCGCTGGGCGCCGCTAAGTACAAAATTTGGAGGTTATCGCCCCACGCCGGGATGTCGCCAATTTGGGTCGTCTTGATATGCAGCAGGGTGGGGATCACGGTCTCCAAATAGCGGACATCTTTTAGCGCGGCCCGCGCGTCCTTCAGCAGGATCGCGTTGATGGCGCCGGGGCGCGATTGATAGAAATAGTAGAGATCCTCCGACGTGTAGATGACGTTGGGATGGTAAATGTCACGGTAGCCCTCCGGCACCTTCTCTACGAAGATGTAAGGGTCTTTGTGACCCTCCCCCAGTCGCGGCGCGCGCGTCGCCAGCAGGTAGATGCGAGGTAATGCCATAGAGCGCGCATCTAACAATTTCTGCACCCGCGCCATGACGTAGCTCTGTCCAGCGCCGGAGGCGCCGTTCAACGCGAGGATGCCAAAATTCTGCTGGGATCTCTCCAGAGGTTGTTGATCCACGCGAGGAAGTTGCGCCAACAGATCATCGTAGACGGTGATATGGCCAAGGATCTGTTCTTGATCCTGCGGCAGGAAGGTTTGCAAGAGAGCGTTCAAATCATTTGTAAACATAAATTTTTCCCCCTTATATTCTTGAATGAATTACTTCATGATGATGGCTTCTCTGAGCTTGCTCATACGGTCTCGCCGAACTTCCCGCTGTGGCGGAGGAAGAACCAATAGCCAAAGATCAGAATCAGCAGCGCGGTTACTGCCGTGCGGGATAGAAAGTCCAGCGCCGTGAGCGTGCCGTTATAGAGGATGTCCTGGTAGGTGTTGATGATGGAGGCCATCGGATTGAGCCGGAAGAGCCAAGTCTTGGCCGACTGCCCCATAAATTCATATTCGAGTGTATCTGCCGGATAGATGATGGGCGTGAGGAAGAACCACGCTTGGATGACGGCGTTCATCACCATGTGAGTATCGCGGTAGAAGACTTCGAGCGTGGAGAGGAACAGGACCATGCCGAGGATGAAGATGACCTCGATAAGGATGGGGATGGGGAGCAGTAGAATCCACCAAGTCAAGCGCACGCCGGAGATGAGGGCCAGTATGAAGAAGACGGGCAGGGCAATCAGAAAGTTGATCAGGTTGGAGAGCACGAGGGAGAGGGGAAGGGCTTCGCGTGGGAAGTAGACCTTCTTGATCAGGTGGCCGCCATTGACGATGGTTGACATCCCCCCCATCACGGAATTGACGAAGAAGTTCCAGGGCAGGATCGCGCTCAGGAAGAAGATATGATAGTTGGGCATTTTGGTTTTTTCCCATAAAACGTTGAAGACGAGAGTGAAGATCAGCATCATCAGCAGGGGATTGAGCCACGACCAGACGATGCCCAGGAGAGAATTCTTATAGCGGGTTTTTAGATTTCGTCGGACTAAGTTATAGACCAGCTCACGGTAGGTCCAAAGTTCTTTTAAGTCTTGCCACATTTGCAAAGTTGCCTTCTCCTTGTCTTTCCAGTTCTGGCCGGCGTTCTCGCCGCGCCAATCTTGATCAATCGCTGTACTCTCTGAAACCTTGAGAAGTATACCATTGCTGGGCGAGAAATAAAGTGAAACCTTGTCTATTCTATGAGCTTGTGCTAAAGTAGGTGAGGCTAGCCCTCTTTCCAGAGTCGTATCCGTTTAGTCCGTGAGTGGCTGCTCACAGAATTTTAAAAAAGCTCTCAGTCCCCGTCTCGGGGACGAGGGCTTGGAGCGTTGCTCATAAGACTAAACTGTTACCCAGAGTCTACCCTCTGATTTTTTAGGGAGGGGGAAACTTCTGGAAAACGTTCAAGTTCGAAAAATCTATTTTCTTGGAACGGCCTTAACATTTGTCCGAGGTGCTCTGATGAAATTTCACCCGACGAAGATTTTCCAGAAGATTCGGTACAATGCGCCGGTGATTTTGACCTTCTCCTTGCTGGCGATTGCCATCCGCTTGGTCAGCGTCTTTATCCCTGATTTCACGCGCCAATTCTTTGTCACCGGGCCGACGATGTCGCTGGTGAATCCGCTGGATTATGTGCGCTTGGCCTCCCACGCGCTGGGACACGCCAGTTGGGGACACTTATTTGGCAATTTGACCTACATTCTTCTGCTGGGGCCGCTGCTGGAGGAGAAATATGGCAGCCAAGACATCCTCTTGATGATGGTGGCCACGGCGGTGGCCACGGGGCTGATCAACGTGTTGTTCTTCCCTACCGGGCTGTTGGGCGCCAGCAGCATCGTCTTTATGCTCATCATCCTCGCCTCCATCGTCAATGTGGGACGCGGCGCCATCCCGCTGACCTTTGTGCTGGTCACGTGTATCTTTTTAGGCTCGGAAATCCTCAACGTCTTCCGGGAGGATGACATCTCTCAGATGGCCCACATCGTGGGCGGCGCGTTGGGGGCGGTGTTTGGATTCTTCTGGACCCGAACCCTGGGCCAACGTTGAACTTCAGATCATAGGGGCACGGGAGGACTAACATGGAGTTGCGAGGTCTACATTGCAAGAGCTGCGGCGCCCCGATCAAAACCCAAGATATTGATTGGGACTTAAAAT
>CAYXVS010000259.1:0-4734 GCA_964468735.1 uncultured Anaerolineales bacterium
AAGGCCCAATGGCCGAGGGAAGGCCCCATGGCCGTGGGAGGAAAAAGCATCAGGTTTGGGAGGTTTTAATTTCTGGAACTACCTTAGGGCGACTTAGGGGGATGTCCGGCAAAATCCAAAAGACCCTTGATGTTTTGCTGCTTTGATGGTCTGTTGTTTTTCCGGGATGGGCGTTTGTATCTGAGCCGGGTTAGTAGTACAATGCTAAAGTGGAATCGATAAACAGAACTTTCGCTTTCTTGAAGTAAGCGTAAGGAGGGAGTGATGATATTACAAGAAGCTGCGCATCTGGGCGTCTATCAACCCGTGGTGGAGAGCGCGCTGGCCGATCTCACGGCGCGCGATATCGTGCCGCGCATCTGGCAGCAGGATTACACGGTCTGGAAGCCGTCACCAGCAGAGATTACCAACCGCTTGGGTTGGTTGACTATCGCGGAGCGGATGAAAGACAATCTGCCCGCGATTCAGGCGCTGGTCGCGGCGGTGATGGACGAGGGCTACACGGATGTGCTGTGGTTGGGGATGGGCGGATCGAGTTTGGCTCCCGATGTCTTCCATCACGTCTTCGAGGAACGCGAGGCGGGGCTGCGCTTGCGCGTCCTGGATAGCACCGACCCGGGCGCGGTGCGGGCCGCCGCCGAGCGGTTGGATCTGCGCCGCACGCTCTTCGTCGTCGCGACCAAGTCGGGCGGCACGGCGGAAACGATGTCGTTCTTCAAGTACTTCTATCATCTGGCGAAGACGACGCTCCCCGATGGGGAGGTCGGCGCGCACTTCGTGGCGATCACCGACGAGGGCAGTGAGTTGGACACGCTGGGGCAGGCGTTGAATTTCCGCCACATTTTACGTAACGATCCGAATATTGGGGGGCGCTTCTCGGTGCTCTCGCACTTTGGGATGGTGGCGGCGGCCCTGCTGGGCGTCGATATCGAGAGGATGGTGGCCCGTGCGCAGGAGATGGCCGAGGCGTGCGGCCCGGGGGCAGCGGCGGCGGAGAATCCCGGCGCGTGGCTGGGCGCGACGTTGGGTGCGTTGGCGCGGGCAGGCCGCGATAAGCTCACCTTCATTACCTCGCCCGCGCTGGCGAATTTCGGCGATTGGATCGAGCAGCTGATCGCCGAGAGCACGGGCAAATCGGGCACGGGCATCCTGCCGGTGGTCGGCGCGCCGCTGGGCGAGCCGGAGGTCTACGGCAATGATCGGCTCTTCGTCTACCTGCGCCTGGACGGCGATGCGCCCTATGACGCCGCGATCCCCGATCTGGTCGATGCGGGCCATCCGCTGGTGCGGGTAGATCTGCGCGATCTCTATGATCTGGGCAAGCAGTTCTTCCTGTGGGAGTTCGCCACGGCGGTGGCCGGGGAGCGATTGGACATCCACCCCTTCAATCAGCCGAACGTGGAGGCGGCCAAGAGATCGGCGCGCGCGATGATCGCGGCCTACGAGGAGCAGGGCGCGCTGCCGGAGGTGGAGACCGCGCCCCTGGAGCCGAAGGCGCTGGCGGCGTTCTTAGCCCAGGCCGAGGCGGGGGACTACGTCGCGATCCAGGCCTACGTCCAGCCGCGACCGGAGGTCGATGCGGCGTTGCGGCAGCTTCAGGCGGCGTTGCGCGCGCGCACGCGCCTGGCGGTGACTACGGCCTATGGCCCGCGCTATCTGCATTCCACCGGGCAGTTGCATAAGGGCGACGCGGGACGGGGCCTTTTCGTGCAGTTCGTCTCCCATCACCCAGAGCTGGAGGCGCCGATCCCGGACGCGCCTGAGGATGCTTCATCGTCCATCACCTTCGGCGTGCTGAAGTTGGCGCAGGCGCTGGGCGATTATCGGGCGCTGGTCGAAGCCGGGCGGCGGGTGGTGCGCTTCGATTTGGGAACGGAGGTGGTCGCGGGGATGGAAAAAATCGTGAATTAGTTGGGTATTAGAAATTGGAAGTTGGGGGTTAGAAAATTAAAATTAGAAGCAGAAGTATAATCATTCAACAAAAAACAGGAGGTTGATGCAATGCGAAGTCACGTGATTGATTATCAGATTTTTGGGGATGATTTGCAATTTGTGGAGATCGAGCTAGATCCGCAGGAGACGGTCATCGCCGAGGCGGGCGGGATGATGTACATGGACGACAACATCACCTTCGAGAGCAAGTTGGGCGATGGCTCCAAGCCCAAAGAGGGGATGTTGGATAAGCTGATCGGCGTTGGGAAGCGCGTCGTCACCGGCGAGTCGATCTTTATGACGCACTTCACCAACGTGGGGACGGGAAAGCGGCACGTGGCCTTTGGCGCGCCGTATCCGGGCAAGGTCATTCCCTTGGATCTGGACGAGGTCAACGGCGAGTTGATCTGTCAGAAGGATGCGTTCCTCTGCGCGGCGAAGGGCGCCGAAGTCAGCATCGCGTTTAACAAGCGACTGGGCGCCGGTTTCTTCGGCGGCGAGGGTTTCATCCTCCAGCGGCTGCGGGGCGATGGGATGGTCTTCATCCACGCCGGCGGGACCATCGTGGAGAAGCGCTTGGAGAACGGCGTGCTGAAGGTCGATACGGGCTGCATCGTCGCGTTCGAGCCGGCCATCGATTACGATATCGAGCGCGCGGGCAATCTCAAATCGATGTTCTTCGGCGGCGAGGGGCTGTTCCTGGCCACCTTGCGCGGCACCGGGCGCGTCTGGCTGCAATCGCTGCCCTTCTCGCGCCTGGCTGACCGCATCCTGAAGTTCGCGCCGTCATCGGGCGGGAAGAGCCAGGGCGAAGGCTCCGCCATCCGCACCTTTACGCGCATGATGGGCGACTAGACACTCCATCTGCTACATCGGTTACTTTCCCCGGTTGGGTCGTCATGCCCGACCGGGGATTTTATGGTAAACTATGGTCTGTAAGTCCATTGAGAACAGGGATTCACCCCAGAGGCGCAGAGAACGTAGAGTTTTTCTTGTCCGTCTAGACCTGACAGGTTTTGGAAACCTGTCAGGTCTAACCCCAGCATTTCTAGGCTTTTATTTTCCTCCGTGTTCTCCGTATCTCAGTGGTGAGAAACTCTTTGGTTTGGTAAAGAGATTATTCCTCGAATTAGGAGAAGCACTGAGATGCGAGTCATATTAGTGGCCCATGATCCAGATGAATCGGCGGTGTTGGCGTTGGCCATTCAGCGGGCGGGGATGACGCTCTCGCGCTCCGTCAACTTCGAGCGGGTGCTGAAGAGCTGGCCTTCTCAGCCGGCGGAGATGATCGTGCTCGCGGTGGACGGGGAGGCGGGCCTGGAGCAGATCCGTCGCCTGCGCGGACAGACGACCGTGCCTATCGTCCTGGTGACCGATCCGGTGGCCGAGGCGATGCACGTTGCGCTGCTGGACGCCGGCACCGATCTGGTGGTGATGCGCCCGTTCAGCGCGCGCCTGCTCATCGCCAAGCTGCGGATGCTGGCCCGGCGGGCGGCGGGCGTCGCGCTCTCCACGCTGCCGACGCTGGGCGCGGAGGCGTTCACGCTCGATCCGGCGACCCGGACGGTGCAGGTGTTGTCGGGGCCGCCCAAGCGCCTGACCCAATTGGAGTTTCGTCTGCTCTACACGCTGATGATTCATCGCGGGCAGGTGATGCCCTCGAATAAACTGGTGGAATATGTCTGGGGCTACGAGGGCGACGCGGATCGCGACCTGGTGCGCGGCCTGGTCAGTCGGCTGCGCGCCAAAGTCGAGCCGAATTCCCGTGAACCGCGCTTCGTCGTGACGGTGCCGGGCGTGGGGTACACGTTCGAGTTGGCGGACGATGAGGACGATGAATTAACTTAACCTTGCGGTGATTGTATCTGTTTAGTTACGTGAAGGGATGTTCCCGGAAATTCAAAAAAGCTCTCAGTCCCCGTCCCGGGGACGTTTACAAAGCACCTTCGATCTGCTCAGACGCCCTCGGGGACGAGGGCTTGGAGCGTTACTCATAAGACTAAACTATTACCGGTGATTTTATTTGATGTTTTGCCGCTTTGCTGTTTTGTCTATTTCTGAGGGAGGATACGATGCACAAAAAGAATCTATGGATAACCCTACTTTTGATCTTAGCCATCATCAGCATTGGGGGATGTGGCCAGGCCACGCCGGAGCCGACGCCGACGGCGACGCGAACGCCGCCACCCTCGCCGACGGCGACGTCCGAACCGACGGCCACGCTCACCGCGACGCCGGAACCCACGGCCACGCCCACGCCGGATGTCGTGGTGGTCACGCCCTTCCCGCCGGATGTCAATCCCCTGACGGGCGAGAAGATGGAGAGCGCGGAGGCGTTGGATCATATTCCCATCGCGATTAAGATCTCGAACTCGCCGACGGTGCGACCACAATCGGGGTTGGGTTTCGCTGACCTGGTCTTCGAGCACTTTGCGGAGGGCGGCATCACCCGCTTCACGACCGTCTTCTACGGCCACAGCCCGGAGCAGGTCGGATCGGTGCGCAGCGGCCGGCTGATTGATCTGGAGGTGCCCGCGATGTATCACGCGCTCTTCGCTTACTCCGGCTCCAGCGCTGGGGTCAAGAATCTTATCCGCGAGTCGCCCCTCTTCCCCGATCAGATCGCCGCGCCCGATTTTGGCGTCGGGCAGCCCTACTTCTATCGCGTCCCGCAGGAAGGCAAGGCCTTCGAGCACACACTCTTCACTAATCCAGAGGTGCTGCGTGAACTGGCCGAAGAGCGGGGGATCAATCAGCGCCCGGAATTCCCCCGGCTGATGGCCTTCAGCGAGGCCCCGCTGG
>CAYXVS010000260.1:0-4729 GCA_964468735.1 uncultured Anaerolineales bacterium
GAAGTGGCGGCGCCGGAAACGATGGCGCCGGAGGCAGTAGTCGCGGAAGAGGCGCCCACCGAGGAAATCACGGCAGAAGTTGAGCCAGAGGCAGAGCCAGAGCCGGAACCGAAGGCTGAGATCAAACCGCCGGAGGAAGAGAAAGTCACAGCGGTGATGGAAGCGCTCAAGGAGCGCGAACCAACGCCGGAACCCGCGCCAGAGGCCCCCGCCGAAATCCCAGAAGTACCGGTGGAGGGAATCGCCGCCGAGGAGCTATTCGGCTGGACGACCTATCAACAAGCCCGCATGCAAGCGCCTGGCAGCGACGAAGCATCTGCTGCATATTACGAGGCCGCTGTTCAAGCCGCACCGGCGCCCGAGCCGGAACCAGAACCCGAGCCGGAACCAAAGATTCCCCCTGAGCCTAAGCCCGAACCCGTCGCGCCAGAGCCGGAACCAGCGACAGAACCCCCACCGGAGCCGATACCTGAACCCGAACCAGAGCCAGCCCCCGCGCCGCCTGCTGAACCGGAGCCTAAGCCTATAGCCCCTACCCCAGAACCTAAACCAGCACCAGAGCCGGAAGCAATCCCGACGGCGCCAGCAGCCGAATTGGATGAGATGCGGGCGCGACTCGAGGAAAAGGATAGTGACCACGAAACTCGCCTGCGCTTGGCCAACGCCCTTCGCTACATCGATATCGAAGAGGCATTGGAGCACTACATGCGCTTGATCAGTTCCAGCGCCAAGACCACCGAGGTCATATCCAATTTGGAGGACTATATCGAAAAGCATCCCAAAACGGCTCCGCTTCTCCGCACGCTCGGCGACGCCTACATGAAGGAAGGGCTGCTCGACAAGGCGCTGAAGACGTACAATCAAGCGATGGAGTTGCTGTAAGATCTATGCGCATTCACGCGCATAGATAACAACCGTCATAAATCGCAGAAACAGGAGGGTTCAATCTTGGACTTGGAACGCACACTTATCATTCTAAAACCGGATACCATCCAACGGGGATTGATGGGCGAGGTCATCGGGCGCATCGAGCAGCGCGGGATGCGCGTCATCGCGATGAAGATGATGTGGGTCGATGAGGCGCTGGCCGAGCGCCATTACGGCGAGCACAAGGGCAAATCGTTCTATGAACCGCTGCTCAACTTCATCACCTCTGGGCCGGTGGTTGCGATGATCGTGGAAGGCCCGGAGGCCATCCAAGTGATGCGCACGATGATGGGCGCCACCAACTCAAAGGCGGCCGCGCCGGGCACCATTCGCGGCGATTTCGGGATGTCCAATCGCCACAACCTCATCCACGGCTCCGACAGCCCGGCGTCAGCCAAACGGGAGATCGATCTCTTCTTCACGCCTGAGGAAATCTTCTCCTATCAGCGGGAGCTGGAACCCTGGGTGGATCCAGACGCCGCCTGGGCATAACGTAAAATCAAATTTCAGCCTAAAAGCCTGCGCGCTCGATGAGACGCGCAGGCTCTTCTTTTTACAAGGAGCCATTGATGCACACAAGCCTGATGCTGACCCTCGCTCTGATGCTCGCGCTGCCGAGCATCGCCCTCACCGCCTGCGACGCCCTGGGCCAACCGCCGAGTCCAACCGCTGACGCGGATGCTCCCGCGCCTCTCACTTTGGATTTCCCGCGCCTGGGGATGTGGTGGCCTGATCCCGACGCGCAATCGTTGGACGACATCGCGCGCTATGATTGGGTGATCCTCTGGGATGACGCCGGACGCTACATCTCTGATCTGCACGCGCGTAATCCCGACATCCTGCTGCTCAACGCGACCAACGCCTGCGAGCTGAGCTACGCGCCGGGCGACGACATCGAGCCATGGGAGGAGCGCCTGAATGATGAGGTCCGCCGCATCCCCGCCGAGTGGTTCCTCACCCAGGTGGGCGCGGAACTGACGCAGGCCGTGGACGCCACGGCCACGACCTTGCACGTGGCCGCCATCACCGCGACGGACGGCAGCGAGGTGTACGACCTCTTCGTGCCGGGCGATACGGCGCTCATCGCGGGCGAGAGCGTCTACGTGGAGGCGGTGAACGCAGCGGACAAGACGCTCACCGTGCAGCGCGGCTACATCCGTACGGCGGCCGCGCACGACGCGGGCGCGCGCATCGCCGCGCACATCACCTTCTGGCCGGAGAGTTGGCTGCTCAATGTGAGCACGCTTTCGCCCCAGAGCGTCATCAGCCCGACGATGGGCCCCGAACGCTGGCCGGATTACAACGCGCGCCGCGCTACAGCGCTGATGCGGACCGCCGATTGGGATGGCATCCTGCTGGATCGCAGCGACGCTGACGAGAGCTGGCTCATCGGCAACTCGACCGCCCGCACCATCGACCCCGATCAATCGAACACGCTGCTCACCGACTACAGCGCGTTCGACGCGGCGTGGAACGCCGGCATCCGCCGCTACGAGCAATTGCTGCGCGACGCCCTCGGCCCGGAGAAAATTATCTTCGTCAACTGGGGGATGGCGAACTACGACCTGCTCAACGGCAACAACTTCGAGGCGTTCCCGTTAGATAATGGCCGCTCCTACAGTATGTCTTGGCGCCAGACCGTCTTCGGCCCGGCGGATCAGGGCAGCTACTTCGAGTGGATGGCGCAGGCGCGCGATCCCAACCTCACGATGATCGAGACCTACGAGGACGACGCGGGCGCGGACCCCACCGGCGACGGCGGCTACGATAATCCCTGTGACGATCCCAACTTCGAGCCGGACTATCGCAAGATGCGCTTCGGGCTGACCACGGCGCTGCTCAACGACGGCTTCTTCAGCTACGAGATCAACACCAACGGCCACGGCGCGCTTTGCCTCCTGTGGTTCGATGAGTACGACAACGCCGGGGCGGGACGCGGCTATCTCGGCCAGCCGCTCGGCCCGGCGCAGCGCGCACTCCCCGCGCTGACGACGCCCGATCTCGTGGGCGACGGCACGTTCGAGGGCGAGCTAAGCAGTTGGGGCTGGGAGTTGTGGGCCTACGAGGACGAGGGCTACGCGGCGACCGTCGCGCGCGACACGACGACGGCGGCAGAAGGCGCTGCCTCCGCGCGCGTGGACGTGACGCAGAGCCAGGGCGTCGATTGGAAGGTCGAGTTCTCGCCGGAGACGCCCATCGCGGTCATCTCCGGCACGGAGTACACGCTCAGCTTCTGGGCCAAGGCCAACGCAGATGATCCCGCGCACGTCATTGGGGCGACCGTGCAGCAGGATCAAGATCCTTGGGAGGGCTATATCGAGTGGGAGGAGATCGCGCTGACTGCCGACTGGCAGCGCTTCGAGCTGAGCGGCGTGGCCTCCGGCGCTGATGCGGCCGCGGTGCTGCACCTCGCAGTGGGCGCGCGCACCGGTTCCGTCTGGTTCGACGATGTGCGGCTCCAAGAAGGCGGGCGCGACGTCTGGCGGCGCGACTACGCGGGCGGCGTCGCGCTGGTCAACGCCACCGCGTCGGAGCAGACCATCTCGTTGGGCGGGGCGTTCCGCAAAATCACAGGCACACAAGCCCCAGACGTCAACGACGGGAGCCTCGTCACCGAAGTCACACTTCCATTCCACGATGGCATCGTGCTGCTGCGGCTGCCGCATCGCATCTATTTGCCGGTGGTGTTACGGCGATGATTTTTTGGATATTGGATAAAATGAAAAAGTGAGATTCAATTCAGATAACGACAGAATTGCAGGAGGATGAAAAAAGATGAAGTTCGCTAAAGCTATCGCATTGTTGGGGCTTCTCGCTATGGGAAGCGTCTTGATTTATGGATTTACCGTAGGAGATTTCGGGGCGGAGGGCGCCCAGCTCCTGGCGATGCCGTGGGGCATCGTCTCCCTGGTGGATCTCTACGTGGGATTCACGCTCTTCTCCGCCTGGATCGTCTACCGGGAGCAGAGCACGCTCGCGGCGGTGATCTGGGTCGTGTTGATGATGACGCTGGGATTCTTCACCGCGAGTCTCTACACCTTGGTGGCGCTCCAGCGCAGCGGCGGTGATTGGCGTCGCTTCTGGATGGGGAAACACGCGCTTGATAAGGGCGATATGCCGTGAGCTTCGACAAAATTCGTGAGCTTGGCGAGCAGTTCCGCACGGTGCTGGCGGGACGTGGCAAGCTCTTGGATCTGGTTCTCCCGCCGGCGCTCTTCTTGCTCATCAACGCTCTGGTGGATTTGCAAACGGCGGGATGGGCCTCGCTAATCCTGGCGGTGGGCTTGACGCTGCTGCGCTGGCGACGCGGCCAACCGGTGGGCTACGCGCTCGGCGGGATCGGCGGCGTGGCGTTAGCGCTATTGCTGGCGTACCTCTCCGGTCGCGCCGAGGGATACTTCTTGCCCAACATCATCAGCGGGGGATTGACGGTGCTGCTCTGCATCATCAGCCTGATCGCCCGTCGTCCGCTGGTGGCGTGGTCGAGTCATCTGGCGCGCGGGTGGCCCTTGGATTGGTACTGGCATCCGCGCGTGAGGCCCGCCTACGCCGAGATCACCGCTGCCTGGACGCTCTTCTTCGCCGCCCGCTGGCTGCTGCAGCTTTATCTCTTCCGCGCCGCCGACGTGAATCAATTAGTGTGGGCCAATGCCTTGACCGGGTGGCCCGCGACCATAGTTTTGTTAGTCGCAAGCTACCTCTACGGTCAATGGCGCTTGCAACAGCTATCCGGGCCAAGCGTGGAGGAATTCAAAGCTGACGCGCCGCCACCCTGGGAGGGACAGCAGCGCGGGTTTTGACA
>CAYXVS010000261.1:0-4724 GCA_964468735.1 uncultured Anaerolineales bacterium
CGCTGGCAGATCATCCAGCCCACAGCGCCGGAACCGCGCTGGACGCGCGACGTGCCCTTCTGGACGATCCCCGAAACGGATCGCCAGTTGCGCTGCGATATCTGGCAGCCGCCGGAGGAGATCGCGCCCTCCGGCCTGGCCTTCATCTACTTCCATGGGAGCGGCTGGCACTTTTCGGATAAGGATGTGGGCACGCGCCCGATGTTCCGTCACCTCTGCGCACAGGGCCACGTGATCATGGACGTCGCCTATCGCCTCTGCCCGGAGGTCGAGTGGCGCGGGATGTTGGGCGATGTGAAGCGCGCGGTGGCGTGGCTGCGCATCAACGCCGCCGACTATGGCGTCGATCCGGCGCGGATCGTGCTCGGCGGCGGCTCGGCGGGCGGACATTTGGCGCTGCTGGCCGCCTACACCGCCGCTGACGCCGCGCTCACGCCCGTGGATGTGATGGGCATGGATCTCGCCGTGCGCGGCGTCGTCTCGTGGTACGGCCCGCCCGATATGACCTACTTTGCGGAGCACACCGTCCCGATTTTCAGCCGGATCGTGACCGAAGAGAACGATGCGGACGATGCGCGTGGGGATAAAATCTTCGGAGCGCTGAACATCCCACAGCCTGCGCACTGGCCGGCCGACATGACGGTGCAGGAGGCGATGATGCACGCGCTCTTCGGCGGCCCGCCGGAGGAGCGCCCCGAAGCGTATCGCCAGGCATCGCCCGTGACCCACGTCGATGCCGACTGCCCGCCCACGCTCCTGCTGCAAGGCGAGCACGACAGCATCGTCGCCGCCGAGGCCGTCCGCGCCCTTGCCGACCGGCTGCGCGCCGTCGATGTCCCCGTCGTCCACGTCGAATATCCGCAGGCCGCGCACGCCTTCGATCTCATCGTGCCACAGCTCTCGCCTCCGGCGCAGGCGGCGCTCTACGAGGTGGATCGATTCCTGGCGGTGTTGGCGTAACTGGCATCGGACGACCAAACAAAATTCCAACAATTTTCGGATTTGGCCATTGACAAATTGTAGGGGTGTGGTATTATTCAGAGCGTCAAGGGGGCGTAGTGTAGTTGGTCAAACATGCCGGCCTGTCAAGCCGGAGATCGCGGGTTCAAGTCCCGTCGCTCCCGCAAGTAGCGGGGAGGTTTTAAAAACCTCCCCGCTTTTTTCATGCCTCAAAAGGAGCCCTTCCTATGCTCAAGATGACCTCAACCCAAATCGACGAGTTCCTGCACGCACCCCGCCACGCAGTGATCGGCGTGAATCGCCCGGCGGGACCGCCGCATCTCAGCCCGGTGTGGTATCTCTACGAGGAGAGCGTCTTCACCATCAGCATCGCGGCGACGACGGTGAAATATCGCCTGCTGCGCCGCGATCCGCGCATCAGCCTGTGCATCGACGGCGGGTATCCCGATTACCGCACCGTGATCGTCGCGGGCGCGGCGGAGTTGCATCCCAACGATGAAGGAGTGCGCCGACGCATCATCCGCCGCTACCACGAGGATGAGGCCGCCGCGCGGCGCTACGCCGAATCCACGCGCGGGGCGTCGCACGTACTGCTGGTGGTGAGGCCGGAGCGCATCATCGGACAGGATTATAACTGAGAGTGCTACGCCGTTCCCCCGATTCCGCGCTCAGATGATAAAAGTCGTGCTATAATGAAGTTACACCCCAGGGCCTTGCTCGACAACTTGATAAAAGAGCACCCCCTTCAGTAGCCAGACGTCCATTTTTTACCTCAGTTACCCCATTCATCCCCCTAACCCCACGGGTACGGATACGCCACGGGCCAATCGCCCAACGTCACAGACCTCAGAAAAGACGTGATCATCCATCGCCGGTCTCCTGAGCAGGCGCCACATCCACAAATTAAGGAGGCGTCTATGCACAAACCGATGTGAGTGATAGAATCAAACTTTACTCAAAAAGAAAGGAGGTATGTGATGAAGACGCAACGTCTGTTCCTTAGCGTGTTGGTCATCGGGTTGATTTTAGCCCTGATGGGTGGGATGAAGGAGCGCGTTCAAGCTTTAGAGACGCCGGAATCTGGCGACCCGGCCCCCGAGGGGGATCGTCCATTCGCGCCGTCAGTCCGGTGCGGGACGCCACACCCAAGGAAGACCCCTTCCCGCCCAGCCTGATCGGCGTGCTGATCAATGACGGGGCCGCCAGTACGATACGGCGGAACGTCACCCTGAGCTTCTACTTTGAAGAGCCGGCCGCCGATCCCGCCACCCAGGACGTAGCCGAGGTGCTGCTCGCCAACGAGCCGACCTTCACCGGGGCCGCGTGGCAGCCCTACACGTATACCCTCCCCTGGACGCTGACGAGCACGCTGAGCGTCGGCGACGTGGCCGAGGTCTACGCCAAATTCCGCGACGCGGCGCTGAACGAATCGCCCGACATCGCCGGCGACTCGATCCTCTTCGAGAGCGGGTCCAGCCTCTACCTCCCCCTGGTCATCAAATCCGACTAACAATACGCTCCAACCGACCGGCAGGCCGCCTCAAAAGATCGAGGCGGCCTGCGCTATTGTTTTCGGCGCTTATTTTCAGGGAGCACACTTGCAAGTCGACGCGCAACAAGTACAATAAGGAACGTCTAAGAAACGTCAATGTTTCACGACATCACACTTAATCAACATTTCAACATTATGGAGGTTCAAACGATGAGCGCACCGAACAAATGGGGCAAAACCCCCGCCGAATTTATACACGATTTAGAGGGAAAATTTGTATTGGTCGCCTTGAGCAATGGCAAATCCTTCAAGGGGACATTGGTCGGCGTCGATCCCTACAGCTTTGTGCTCAAGCAAAGCAGCGGCCTGGAGATGGTGATCAACAAGGGCAACTTGCTCTATATGCACCCCACCTCCGAAGCGTAAGGAGTCAGCCTCGCTATGCCAACCAACCTGCCGCCGGCCTACTACAAAGTCGAGGAGAAGTTCCGTCGGGCCGGCTCTAAAGAGGAAAAGATCGCCTACTTGGAGGAGATGTTCAGCCTGGTTCCCAAACACAAGGGCACCGACCATCTGCGGGCCGATCTGCGCCGGCGCCTCTCTGAACTGCGCTCCGCCGAATCCAAGTCGGGCGGCCCCAGTCGCCAGGTTTCCGCCTACCACATCGAAAGATCCGGCGCGGGCTGCGCCGTCCTGGTCGGCCCGCCGAACGTGGGCAAGTCGTCGCTGGTGGATGCGCTGACCAACGCCGAGCCGGAGGTGGCGCCCTACCCCTTCACCACCTGGTCGCCCACACCGGGCATGATGCCCATCGAGAACATCCAGGTGCAGCTCATCGACACGCCGCCGCTCAATGAGGAATATCTGGAGCCGGAGATGATGGGCCTCATCCGCCGCTCCGATTTGGTGCTGCTGATGATCGATTTGCAGGACTTCCCCATCGAGCAATTAGAGACCACGCTCGCGCTATTGGATGAGCACCACATCGCGCCGCGCCGCCGCCGCGATCAATATGATGAGCCGCATCGCTGGCGCTTCCTGCCCTTCTTGGTGGTGGTCAATAAGGTGGATGACGAGCCATTGGATGAGGACTTCGAGGTCTTGCGGGAACTGTTAGATGAGCCGTGGCACATAGTGCCGCTCTCAGTGACCACCGGGCGCCACGTCGAGGCGTTCAAGCAAGCGGTCTATGATCGCTTGGAGATTATCCGCGTATACGCCAAGCCGCCGGGCCAGAAGGCCGATCTCACCGCGCCCTATGTGCTGAACCGCAGCGGCACCGTGGCCGACTTCGCTGTCGGCGTCCATCGCGACCTGCTGGAGCAGTTGCAATCCGCCCGCGTCTGGGGATCAGGCGTCCACGACGGCCAGATGGTCGGCCGCGACCACGTGCTCCACGATGGGGACATTGTGGAATTGAACACGTAGGAGTTTAGAATTCAGAATTTAGAATTAAGAAATTGCGAAGAGGCCAAGGTGCAACGCACTTGGACTTAAGTAACAGTTACGCCTGATGCAGTACATGCCTGGTGTTAAGCTCAAAAGTGCGTTGCACCTCACAAGACTAAACGATTACGAACTTTTAACTTGCAACTTGCAACTCGCAACTTTTAACCTTAAACTAACTTTGAAGGAGCCAGCTATGGCAAACTTATGGCACGATTTACCCCCCGGCCCCGATGTCCCTGAGATTATTTACGTGATCATTGAAATTCCAAAACGGTCGCGCAATAAATTCGAGTACGACAAACGGGGCGGATTCATCAAGCTGGATCGCGTGCTCTACTCCTCGCTGCATTATCCCGGCGACTATGGCTTCATCCCTCGCACGCACTACGATGACGGCGATCCCTTAGATGTGCTGGTGATGACCAGCGAGCCGACCTTCCCCGGCTGCGTGATTGAGGCGCGGCCCGTGGGCATCTTCCGTATGGAAGATCGCGGCGTGGCCGATGACAAAATCTTGGCCGTGCCCGCCACCGATCCCCTCTACGATAGCTACAGGGGATTGGAGGATGTACCGCCCCACTTTATGGAGGAGGTCGTGCACTTCTTCTCCGTCTACAAGGACTTGCAGCACGAGCGCGTGGTAGCCAAGGGCTGGGAGGATTGCGAAGCGGCCCAAGCGGAGATCGAGCGCTCGTTGGAGTTGTACGCTCAATATCTGCGCAGCGATCATTAGGGACGAGGCCAGCCTTAATCTAACAGCAACGCACATCCAATCGTCTGGAGATACTCCCTCGCCCCGTGATGCCGCAGCGCATCGAAGTGA
>CAYXVS010000262.1:0-4692 GCA_964468735.1 uncultured Anaerolineales bacterium
GACATCACAATGGACGGATTCATCATCAACACTTTAGCGTCGTTAGTCGCCAATGCCGCGCCCATCGTCTACGCGGCCATTGGCGAGACGCTGACGGAGAAATCCGGCGTGACCAACCTCTCGTTAGATGGCACGATTCTGCTCTCGGCGATGACGGCCTTCGCCGTCGCGCACAACACCGGCAGCCTCGCGTTGGGCTTCCTCTGCGCGGCCCTGATCGGCGCGGCGGTGGCCTTCATCGTGGCCTTCGCCAGCATCGATCTGGAGCAGGAGCAAGTCGCCGTCGGCTTCGTGCTCACCATCCTCGCGGCCGATCTGAGTTCGTTCCTGGGCAATCCCTACGTCCATCGCCCCGGGCCGTATCTGGGGCGACAGCCGATCCCGGTGCTAGCGGAGATTCCCATCCTCGGCCCGATCTTCTTCCAGCACAACGCGGCCATCTACGCCAGCTATGCGGTGGTTTTCCTGGCGTGGTGGTGGATGAGCAAGACGCAGCCGGGGCTGAAGATGCGGGGCGTGGGCGAGCGCCCGGCCTCGGCGTTCGCGCGCGGGGTCAACGTCCACGCCATCCGCTACGCTTACACGATGGTGGGCGGCGCGCTGGTGGGCATCGCCGGCGCGACCTACTCGCTGGTGGTCAAGTTGGGCTGGAGCCACAATCACACCGCCGGCAACGGCTGGATCGCGTTGGCCATCGTGATCTTCGGCGGCTGGGACCCGTGGAAGGTCGCGGGCGGCGCCTATCTCTTTGGGATGCTCAAGGCGCTGGGGAGCGTGCTCCAGCGGAACCCGGCCTTCGCCAATGTCCCGACGCAGATCTTCTCCACCGCGCCCTTCGCACTGATGATCCTCTTCTTGGCGCTAACCAGCAGCGGCCTCACCGACCGCTTCCTGAACCTCTTCTCGCCCACCACCCGCCGCCGGCTGGAGCGCCTCATCCGAGGGCGCGCCCCCGCCGCACTAGGCCAACCCTTCCGCCGGGAGTGACAAGCTCTAGTGGATGATCGACGCCCGCGAGCGGGCCACAATCTGAGCCACGAACTACGAACAGAAAGGAGATCCGAATGATGCCTGATCCATCCAATCTGACCAGCCCGCAGCTTAAAGAAGCGATGCAGGCGCGCATCGACGAGGACACCGAGGAAAATCGGCGCGCCTTTTACGCGGCGCTGCTCACCAGCGCGCTGATCCTGCCGGTCGCGCGGGAATCGGTGGCCGATCTGCCGCCCGGCGAACAGAGATTGGCGCAGGATACGCCCGTTGATCTGGCGACCTTTCGCAGCGAGGACGGCGAGCCGGTGCTGATCGCCTTCACCGACGAGGCGGCTGTCCTGGCCTGGAAGCCGGAGGGGCTGGCGTACGTCGCGATGCACGGCGCGGATCTCTTCCCGCTGCTGACGCGACAGCCAATCACAGAGATGATCCTCAATCCCGGCGGCCCCGTTCGCGCGCGGCTCACGCGCGCGGAGATCACGGCGCTGGCGCAGAGTCGACTGGAGGACGCGCCGGGGGTATCGCGTCGTAAGCTTTCGGCCGGCGCCCGCGTGATGATCAGCGCGCCGGATCAGCCGCTGCCCCCCGGTTGGCAGGCCGAAGTCCGCGAGGCCCTAAAAGATCCCCCCGCCATCATCGCAGCGTATCTCTTCCAACTCCAGATGGGCGAGGGCGCGCCGCAATTGACGTTGGGTCTTCGGTTGAGGCCGGGCATCGAGCAACCGCAACACGAAGGGATTATGCGCTCCTTTCTCCAAGAGCTTCGCGAGACGCTGACCCACCTGATCAATGTGGATTTCATCATCTTGGAGCATCCAGATTTTCGTCGCACGGTGACGGATACGGTTCCGCCGCTTTATCAAGAGGGCGGGTAGGGGATTACACCCTTCCGGGAAGCTACAAAAGAGCTTCCCGGAAGGTGGGTAAACGAAACAGAAAGTCGGGGCGGGGATGCACATCCCGCCCCGACTTGGTGTGTGCCAAGCATATCGTGTAACTAGAGGGTGAAAGTCCCTTGCGGGCCGCAATGACCGGAACCGCTAGTTGAAGCAAGGGTCTCCACCGTGCGGTGGAATCTGGTGGTGTCTTAAAGTTTTCGCCGCTTGGCCCGCCCGCAAATGAATTTGAGGCTGATACACAAAACCCGTTAAAAACGGGGGAAGAAAGCAACCCCAGTGCGTTTTAATGCACCTTGGATATCAGCCGATGGTGGAAACCATCGGCGCGGCGCAGTGGCGAATACTCTGTGAAAGTAAGGAATCTGAAGGAAGCGGCCTGAAGTTTGGCTCTTTACCAACAGGTAAGGCCGGACCTTCCCGATGGCGGGAAGGAAGACTGGGGCTTTTGGATTTTGCCGGACAACTTCCCAGGTCGCCCTAAAAATAGCGTATCCGTTTAGTCTGTGAGTGGCTGCTCACAGACTTTTAAAAAAGCTCTCAGTCCCCATCTCGGGGATGTTTAAAAAGCAACTTTGAATTGCTAAGACGCCCTCGGGGACGAGGGCTTGGAGCGTTGCTCATAAGACTAAACTGTTACAAAATAGCAAAGATTCGCGCGTTTGTGGGGATCACAGACCTTTTTAGCGTCGTTACTAGGTTGCGGGTGGGGGGCGCAATAGCGCTTGGCGATTGCACCCGGCGAATTCCTGAAGAACCAGTATGAATAAGCGTTTTGCGTGGGGAATGGGGCTAAATCCGGCCTACGCAGCTTCTTCAACCATGGTTTTTCACAGCGCGCTCTTAAGACGACCGAAGGCGTGGAGCGAGGTGAGCGTCTCCAGTGTGAGATGGCCGCGCCACTCGCGCTTCGCCTCCGCCCAGGCGTCGGGATAGGCGTCGCCCCACGTCCAGGTCGGTTCCCACGATCCGGCCTCGGTCTGATGCGCGATGACGTGGTCCAGATGCGTCGCCAGCGCCTCGTCGAGCACATCCGCCACGATGCAGTCCGGCGTCGGCGCGATCTTGAGCGGGGTGGGGCAGTAGCCTGACCAGGCCGCCGGGTCGCGGCAGACGATCTGATCCGCCACGGCGCGCAGGCGCGGCCTCAGACGATCCCGGTAGGATGCGGGCAGGGCCGCCGTCTCCGCCAGATCCAAGGCGTAGCGCAGGGTGTCGCCGCCTCCGCCGAACGCTTCCGCGCCCAGCGTCGCGATGCTCGCGACGGTGGCCTCCGTCACGGCGTCGAGCCAATCCGTCGGGACTAACGCGGCGTAGTGGTGCAGCAGCCCCACGATCTGCGCGCGCGGGATGATCAGGAAATTGTCGAAGGTCTGGGCCAGGGTACTTTTCCCTTCTTTGACCTCGTCGTGCCACCAGGGCGCGTGCGGCGCGTCGTTGGCCTCCGGCGGGATCACGCGCCAGACCTGGGGCATCTCATCCTCCAAAAAGGTGTCGTGCAGGTAGACCACGGCCTGGGCCGCCATCGGGTGCGCGGGCGAGAAGCCCAGCTCCTTGAGCAGCGTCAGGCCGATGCCGGTCGCCAGCGCCGACGAATGGGGCGTGCGCACATCCGGCTCGAGCGCGTGGCCGAAGCCGCCATCGGCGTTCTGGTAGCGGGAGAGCGCGGCGGCGACGCGCTTGGCGGGCGCGTCCTCAAATCGATGCTCGAAAAGCGCGCGATCCAATAGCCGCGCCTGGGTCTTGATGAAGTCGCGCGCGCGGTTGAATGCTTCACGGGTTAGGGTGTTCATTGGATTTCGTTCCTCCTTTGGAAGAAATAGTCTTTGGAAGAAATAGTCGCAGGTCGGAATACCATTCCGACCTACTCTGTGGTGAGCCAATCCAGATTTGGCGCTTCGATGCGCAGATCGTCGGCGCCTAAGTAGCGCATAAAGTTCCGCACGCCCGCGATTATTGCCGCCTGCATCGTCGCATCGGGCTGGATGTCGGCCTCCCACCACCAGCCTTCGATGCTCAATACACCCGTCTCTTGGTCGAAGGTCGGCTCGAAGCGGGCCACGAAGCGGTCGCTGTAGAGCACGGGCAGGACATAATAGCCATACAGGCGCTCGGCGGCGGGCTTGTAGACCTCCCACACATAGGAGAAGTCGAAGAGTTTCTCGATGAAGCGGCGATCCCAGAGCAGATTATCCAAGGGCGCGAGGATGGCGGCGCGACGAGTCAATCTGGGCGTGGGCGCGCTCAGAGCCTCATCCATTCGGGGCTGGTCCGCGCTGCGTAGATAGAGCGGCGGATCGATGCCCGCAACCCGCACTTGGATGACCTCGCCGCGCGCCATCAATCGCTCCAGGGCGGCGGTGCGCTCCTTGCTCTGGATGCCGCGCATCCCCAGCCAGGCGCTGCCGGATCGATTCCACAGCAGCCCGATGCTCCCGATGCGCCGGCGGACGTACCA
Source organism: uncultured Anaerolineales bacterium (assembly GCA_964468735.1). Lineage (GTDB taxonomy): Bacteria > Chloroflexota > Anaerolineae > B4-G1 > SLSP01 > JAAAOZ01. Next base: position 4,348 of record CAYXVS010000262.1, read on the forward strand.
GTCGTGATAGGCTGCCGGCGTCTCGTTGGGGTCGGGCGCCGCGAGCAGTTCCTCCGGCAGATGGCGGTGCGCGAAGTCGTACACCTTGCGCGTGTGCACGCGGTGATGGATGATCAGCTCGCCCCAGGCGTACATACTCTCCAAGGTCGCGCGCGCCAGTCGCGTCGGCGCCCACGACCAGTTGACCTTCCGGTCCAGGTCCACGTCAATCGAAGAGAGCGGGCCGCGCGCCTCGATCTCCGCTTGGATCTGGGGGAGGGCGGCCTCGACGGCCTCGGGACTCTTGCCGGGATGGCGCCGGGCGGCGTCGCGGGGGCGCTGGAAGTAGGGCCAATCCTCCACGGG
>CAYXVS010000263.1:0-4684 GCA_964468735.1 uncultured Anaerolineales bacterium
TCCCCCGCTTCACAACCCCTCATCGAGCCATTGACCTCGCGCGAGTTAGAAGTCCTCCAACTCATTGCCGAGGGCCTCTCGAATCGCGAGATTGGCGAGCGCCTTTTCATCGCCTTGAGCACGGTCAAAGGACACAATCAGAGTATCTACGGCAAACTAGAAGTCCACCGGCGCACGGAAGCCGTCGCGCGCGCCCGCGAGTTGGGCTTGCTATAAGCGAACGACAACGGGTTTGCCCCCAAAATTAGCACCAAAACGGCCCGTCGGCGGGCCCCCCTCCTTGTAGTACCTCCCAACCCACCCCTAAATAGTACTTTAGTATCTTTACGCACCTCTCCATTGCGGATATGCTACGTATGCGTTGAGTCGAGCAAGCGGCATAACCTATTCCTGCCTGACGCAGAAGGTACAAGTATGTCCAACGAACACAGCCCCAAGATCTATCAAATCAGAATCAAGGGCCATCTGGGCCATCAGTGGACCGATTGGTTTGAGGGGCTGACCATCACGCGGGAAGAGAGCGGCGATACGCTGCTGACCGGCCCGGTGATCGATCAGGCCGCGTTGCATGGATTGCTCAGAAAAGTGCGGGATTTAGGTATGCCTCTGATCTCGGTCAATTGCATTGAAGTCAACCAAGTAAATGGATCGGATAGCTCAGACACTCAAATCAGAAGAAGGGGGTAGAGATGAATAAGTTGCAAAAAGTAGGTGGCATTGCTGCACTGTACCAGGCGGCGGCATATTTGGTGGGGATTGTTTTGTTTCTCTTCGTGTTGGATTATCCCAGCATTGTCGAACCGGCTCAGAAGGTAGCGTTGCTTGTGGACAAACAGGGCCTCATCGTCATCACGAACCTGCTGATGTACGTCATCTTCGGCGTCTCTCTGGTTGTGCTATCACTGGCGCTCTACGAGCGGTTGAAGGCCGGCGCTCCAGCCATCATGCAAACCGCGACGGCGATTGGCTTGATCTGGGCCGGCGCGCTGATGGCCAGCGGTATGGTCGCTAACGCCGGCATCGCCCCCGTCGTCGCGCTCTATGACGAAGATCCGTCACAAGCTGCATCGGTCTGGTTGGGGATTGAGTCGGTGGCGAACGGATTAGGCGGTGCGAACGGCGAGATCCTGGGCGGATTATGGACGCTGTTGATCAGTTGGGCGGCTTTGCGTGCCGGCAAGCTTCCCAAAGCCCTGAACTACCTCGGCGTAGGAGTTGGGGCCGTGGGCCTCATCTCCACCATTCCAGGGCTGCATGACGTGGCCGGGCTGTTTGGCCTGAGCCAAATCGTGTGGTTCATCTGGCTGGGGATCATCCTGTTGCGCAATATCCCAAACGAGATAGCCAAAAGATGAATATGAAAATCGCCTCTGGAGATGCCGATGAGGAATTATCATAACAAGCCACAAGGAGGAGAAGGATGAATTCAGATCCCAAAACAACGAGGGGATTAGGCATTGCATTTTTGCTTCAGGGCATCACGTCATTGGTCAGTGGCGCGGCTTTGAGCGGGGCGCTGATCGTGGACGGCGACATCGTGGCAACGATGACGCGCATCGCGAATCGGCCCGCGCTGATGCGGACCAACATCCTAATGGATATGATCACGGCGATGGGCATCGTCTTTTTAGGCGTGATGCTCTTTCTCACCCTGCGGAAGCACGGCGAGAAAATGGCGTTGGTCGCGATGGAACTCTATATCCTGGAAGCGGCACTGCTCGCCGTCAGCCGCATGGGTTCGATTGCGCTGCTCTACATCAGCCAGGAATCCGTCACCGCAGGACACCCCGCCCATCTGCAGACGTTGGCCAAGCTGGCCCTGGAATCCGCTCATTTTGTGGGGAGCACGCTGCATATGCTGGTCTTCTGTATCGGCGCGATCCTGTTCTACACCCTACTCACCAAATCCACCGTGATTCCGCGTGCGATGTCCCTCTGGGGGCTTGTCACCGTGTTCCCGATGCTAGTCGGCACGCTCTTGCTCATATTCGGCGCTGAAGCGCCCATCTTCCTCTACGTGGCCTACGTCCCCTTCGAGTTCGTGGTCGGAGCCTGGATTTTGATCAAAGGCGTCCAAGGAGATAAACTATGAACACCTACAGAAATAACGCGAGAATCGCAGGCATTCTCTTTCTGGCCGCGATTGTGACCGGCGTACTCAGTGTCCCCTCTTTAGGGCTGCTCGAGGAATCAGATTATCTCATCCAAGCCGCCGCCCATGAAACCCAATTGATCATCGGCGTGCTTTTGACAGCAGCGATGGCCTTTGCCTGCGCCGGGATCGCCATCTGGCTCTATCCGGCCTTAAAAACGCACAACCCAGCCCTAGCGCTAACGGCGGTCGGCTTCCGGCTGATGGAGGCGGCGCTCTTTGTGGTGGGCGCTGCCGTGCTGCTCCCGCTCTTGCCGTTGAGCCAGGCGTATGTCGCCGCCGGCGCGCCGGACGGGAGCCATTTTCAAATCCTGGGCGATTTCATATTGGCATTCCATCATTCACTGGCGGCCGAGACGGGGGCCATCGCGTTCTGCCTGGGGGCGCTGATGTACTACACCATATTCTACCAATCTGAGCTTATCCCCCGCTGGCTATCGGGCTGGGGATTTATCGCCACGGCCATGCACTTAGTCGCGGTCTTCCTGGTCATCTTCGGCAGCGACCCTTTCTCGACGCCCACGCTGCTGCTGAATTTGCCCATTCTCTTGAATGAACTGATGCTCGCGGTCTGGCTGATCGCGAAGGGCTTCAAGCCATCCGGGCGATGGGAAAATGGAAGATGAATGAGATGAGCGCGCTGTTGATTGTCTATTCATTCCATCATCACAATACAGAGAAAATCGCCCAAGCTTTCGCAGACGCCCTTAACGCCGAGATAAAGACGCCGCAGCACATAGCGCCAGAAGCGCCGCAAGCTTATGATCTCGTGGGCTTTGGCTCTGGGATATATTCTGATCAACATCATCCATCGCTGCTCAATCTCGCCGATAGCCTCCCTCAGGTCACCGACAAGCGAGCGTTCATTTTCTCGACCAGCGGAGCGCCGGCCTTCGCATTTGATGGGGGAGCGATGGATGACTATGTCGTCAAAGCCCACGCGCCGCTGAGGGAGAAACTGCACGCCAAGGGCTACATGATGGCTGGTGAGTTCATGTGTCCGGGGTGGAACACGAATAAGTTTCTCACGCTATTCGGAGGCCTCAATAAAGGACGGCCCAACGCTGAGGATCTCAAGCGGGCGCGTGCTTTTGCCCAGAAACTGAACGTACTTGCAGAAGATGTCACATAATTACGAGGAGGCAATCCCATGAAAGCAGTTGTCCAGAATGATTACGGCTCGACGGACGTTCTCCAGATCAAAGAGATCGAGACGCCGGCGGTCAAGGAAAATGAGGTGCTGGTGCGGATTCACGCCGCCGCCCTCAACGCGGGAGATGTTTTCTCTATGCGAGGTAGCCCGTGGCTCGTGCGGTTAATGATCGGATTTCCCAAGCCCAAGGACTATATCCTGGGATGGGACATGGCGGGGCGCGTCGAGGTGGTCGGCAAGGCGGTGACGCGATTCCAACCCGGCGATGAGGTGTTCAGCGCATATAATGGAGCGCTGGCCGACTATGTGAGTGTCCCCGAAGATGAGTTGGCGACGAAGCCCACCAACCTCACGTTCGAGCAGGCGGCGGCCGTGCCGACCGCCGCCCTGACCGCCCTCCAGGGCCTGCGCGATGCGGGAAAGCTCCGAGCCGGGCAGAAGGTCTTGATCAATGGGGCGTCGGGCGGTGTGGGCACCTTCGCCGTGCAGATTGCGAAGGCATTCGGCGCGCAGGTGACCGGCGTGTGCAGCACGGGCAAGGTGGATCTCGTCCGGTCGCTCGGCGCGGATCACGTGATTGATTACACAAAGACGGATTTCACGAAAAGCCGGCGGGCCTACGATCTTATCCTCGACAATGTGGCGAATCATACGTTCTCCGATCTCAGACGTACGCTCACACCCCAGGGCATCATCGTCCCGAACAGCGGCCATGGTGGCATGGGATATGTATTCAAGGCGGCGTTGCTGTCGCTCTTTATGCGCCAACATAGCAGCTTATTCGTCGCCAACACGAACCACGAGGGCCTTGACACCTTGAAGGATCTCATCGAAGCCAAGAAGGTCACACCCGTCATCGATAGAACCTATCCGCTGAGCGACGTCATCGAGGCCTTTCGGTATCTGGAACAAGGACATGCCAGGGGAAAGGTCGTCATCGCAGTGATGGCTCAAGATTCGACGTCTTAAGAGGTTGCTTGACTAGTCCTAACCTTGCGAAGGTTGCGCAAGTGACCTCAAACAGTCCGTACTATGTGCAGCGAGCAGATTAATCTGTTTACCAAAACTCCTGTGAACCTTCGCAAGGGTTACTGAGAGGAATTCCAAATGAAAGCGATTGTCTACGAAAGATACGGCCCGCCGGAAGTGCTTCAACTCCAAGAGGCGCCCAAGCCCACGCCGAAGGACAATGAGATCCTCATCAAGATCTATGCGACGACGGCCCACATCGGAGATACAAGAATGCGGAAGCCCGATCCATTTTTGGCCAGGTTGGTCAATGGTCTCCTACGGCCAAAAAGAATCCCCATCCTAGGACTCGAGCTAGCGGGAGACGTCGAAGCCATCGGCAAAGATGTCGTGCGATTCAAACCAGGTGA
>CAYXVS010000264.1:0-4673 GCA_964468735.1 uncultured Anaerolineales bacterium
ACTTGCAACTTATAACTTGTAACGTTCAACCTGCAACTAAGTAACAGGAGGACCATGTCAACTGTAAAAGTATCTCACGTGCGCAAAGCCTTCGGCGATGTCCAGGCGGTGCGCGATGTCTCGTTTGAGGTGCATCCCGGCGAGATTTTCGGCCTGCTGGGGCCAAACGGCGCCGGGAAGACCACGACGATCCGCATGATGTTGGACATCTTCCGCCCGGACGGCGGCGAGATCGCGATCTTCGATGGGCCGCTCACCGAGGAGAAGAAGAATCGCATCGGCTATATGCCGGAGGAGCGCGGCCTCTACAAGGATCTCAAATTGGAGCCGACGCTGGTCTTCTTGGCGACGCTCAAGGGCATCGACGAGGCGACCGCGAAAGAGCGGCTGGAGGCGTGGCTCAAGCGCTTCGATCTCTACGACTATCGCGATAAGAAGATTCAGGACCTCAGCAAGGGGATGCAGCAGAAGGCCCAGATCATCACCACGCTGCTCCACAATCCCGACCTGTTGATCGTCGACGAGCCATTCTCCGGCTTAGATCCGGTGAACACCCGAATGGTCAAGGATATTATCGAGCAACTGCGGCAGGCGGGCAAAACCATCATTATGTCAACGCACCAGATGTACCAGGTGGAGGCGCTCTGCAATCGCATCCTGCTCATCCACAAGGGCGAGGCCGTGCTCTATGGCGAGGTCGAGCGCATCAAGCGCGATTTCGCGGGCAACGCCATCGTTCTGGAGGGCGAGGGCGACTTCACTCACCTACCCGGCGTGCTGGAACTACATCGTCACAACGGCATCAGCCATCTCACACTGGAGGCCGGAACTAATCCCCAGAACGTGCTCCAAGCGCTGCTGAGCCGCGAGAACGTCAAGGTGGAGCGCTTCGAGCTGGCCGAGCCGTCGTTAGAGGACATCTTCGTCTCCGTGGTGCAGGGCCAGCATGAAGCGCCGCAGCCCAAAGCCGGGCGGGAGACCACCGATGCGTAACTTCTGGATCGTGGCCAAGCACGAATATCTCAAAATCGTCCGGCAGAAATCCTTCCTGTGGACGACCTTGGGCATCCCGGTGCTGATGATCGCGGTAATGGGCGTCGGCATCCTCCTGGCTATAGGCCAGCGGGGAGATACGCCCGTGGGCTACGTGGATCATACCGGCGTGTTAACCGATCCCATCCAGCCGCCGTTGGACGAAGGCGAGGAGATCGTGCCGATGCGGGCCTTCGAGAGCACGGAGGCGGCGCGCGCGGCCCTGATGGACGAGGAAATTCAAGCCTACTACGTCCTGCCGGAGACCTATATGCAATCGGGCGCGGTCGAACTCATCTACTTAGAAGATCCCCCCAGCGAGAGCGCCCAAAGCGATTTCAGGAAATTCTTGCGCGCCAACCTCCTTCAAGATCAGCCCCAAACCGTGCGGGAGCGCTTGATAGACGGCCCCATGTTGACCATCAAAGCCATCGAAGGCAGCCAGGAATTAGATATGCAAAACCCCATCAGCTTTATGCTGCCCTTCGCGACCGCCTTCTTCTTCGCCTTCGCGGTGATGACCTCCGCCGGCTATATGCTCCAGGCCGTCACCGACGAGAAAGAAAATCGCACCATCGAGATCCTCATCACCTCGCTGCGCGCCGAAACGCTGATCGGCGGCAAGGCGCTGGGACTGATGAGCGTGGGCCTCACCCAAATCGCGATCTGGATCGGCGCCGCGCTCCTCATCTTAGCCGTCGCCGCGCCCTTGACGCCCTTCATCCAAGGCGTGAGCCTGCCGTGGTCGCTGATGGGCGTCATCGCCCTCTTCTTCCTGCCCGCCTACACCTTAGCCGCCGGCCTGATGACGGCCATCGGGAGCATCGTGCCGGATCTCCGGCAAGGCCAACAGTTCAGCGGGATTCTCAACCTGCTCTTTATGTTGCCCTTCTTCTTCATCACGGTGATGATGACCGAGCCAAACCATCCCTTGATCATCGCGCTCTCCCTCTTCCCCACCACCTCCTTCATCACCATCACGCTGCGCTGGGGGATGGCGACCATCCCCTTCTGGCAATTGGCGATCAGTTGGATGATCTTAGTCGTGTCGGCGACGCTGAGCGTCTGGGGCGCGGCCCGTCTCTTCCGATTAGGGATGTTGCGTTACGGACAGCGTCTCAAATTAAACCAGATCCTACACCCCCAACGCGGCCCAGCGTCCCAGGAATAGGAGTGCTGTTATGAAAAACATCTGGATTGTCATCAAACACGAAATTATCACGATGGTGACCAAGCCCTCGTTCTGGCTGACGACCTTTCTGCTGCCGGCGGTCATTATGGGCTTCAGCTTCGGCGCGCAGTTGATCGGGCAGCGGATGATCCCCGAAGAAGATGAGATCATCTCCGGCGAATCCGAGCGCGCGCTGGCCATCGGCTACGTCGATCACGCGGGCATCATCACCGACCTGCCGGAGAGCATTCCGGCAGCGATGGTCGCCGCCTATTCCGACGAGGAGGCAGCAGCAACGGCCCTCCGCGCGGGCGAGATCAGCCAATACTACGTCATCGCCGAGGATTATATCGAGAGCGGCGAAATCGTAGCGATGGAGAGGGAATTCTCTTTACTGGGGAGCATCCCGCAGCTCACCCTCTTCGAGTTGATCGTCAACTACAACATGATCGGCGATGAGACGGTTGCGCGGCGCGTCGCCAACCCCATCCCCAATCTACAGACCCAAGCCCTGCGCCCCGCCTCCGAGATCAGCGAGAGCATGGACGCGCGTTTCATCGTGGCCTACGGCACACTCTTCATCTTCTTCTTCGTCTTTACGATGAGCAGCGGCTTTATGCTCCAGAGCGTCAGCCGCGAGAAGGAGAATCGCACCGTGGAGATCCTGCTGGTCAGCCTGGAACCCAAGGAGCTGATGCTGGGCAAGGTGCTGGGGCTGGGATTCGTGGCCCTGCTTCAGGTCGTGATCTGGTTGGGCGGCAGCCTCCTCACCCTCAGCCGGGGCGAGACGATGTTGAGCGGATTGGGCATCGTCCTGGGGAACATCACCCTGCCCGATGGGTTTATCGTGTGGGCGCTCCTCTACTTCGTGCTGGGCTATCTGCTCTACGCCTCCGCCTTAGGCGCCATCGGCGCGCTCGCGCCCAACGCGCGCGAGACCGGCCAAGTCACCTTCGTCATCCTGCTGCCCCTGATGATCCCGCTGTGGTTGAATACCAGCTTCACGCAAGCGCCCAACGGCGCGTTGGCGACCGCGCTCAGCCTCTTCCCGCTGACCGCGCCCACCTCGATGCTGCCGCGCTTAGCCGTGGGCGGCGTCCCGCTCTGGCAGCCCATCGCCAGCCTGATCGGGCTGACCATCACCACCTACATCTTCGTCGCCCTCTCCGCCCGCTTCTTCCGCGCCGACACCCTGCTCTCCAGCGCCAGCCTCGATTGGAAGCGCCTCGTCCAGGAGGTCAAAGAGGTGATGTGAGCCGTCCTGAAACACCTCGATTGTAAATTCTTCGTAATTTTAGTACAATGAGAGAATGATCTCACAGATGCACAGTTTAATCTATTTCAATGCCAAGGAGGCAAGCGGATGAGTAACCAACCAATCAATGTGTCATTTTCTCCCAGCTCCCGGAACCTGAACAATGTGCAGCGCGTGCAGCGCACAATGATCTGGTTCGGGATTTTCTTCCTGATGGGCATCTTAACCACCCTCATCACCCTGATTCTCTGGTCGATTTGGGCGCCGTTGGGTGTAGGCGCCCTTATCATCGGAGGGCTGTTATCGCTCATCGTGCCCGGTATGTTCAGCAGTTGTCTCTACATCCTCTCCGAATTCGACCGTGTGGTCGTCCTCAAATTGGGGAAGTTCGTCGGCGTGCGCGGGCCAGGCCGCTTCTGGGTGATCCCCTACCCGCCCTTCAACGAGTCGGTCGCCGCTCAAGTCGATAACCGCATCCACACCCGGATGATTAAGGCGGCGGAAACGCTCACGGCAGATAACGTCCCCGTCGGCTGCGAGGCAGTGGTCTTCTGGCGCGTCGAGGAGCCTAAGAAGGCCGCGCTCACCGTGACAGATTACCACGAAGCGATCTTCCAGGCGGCGAACAGCGCGCTCAAGGACACCATCGGCTCCCTGGAGTTGAGCGAGTTGTTAGGCGAACGGGACAAAATCGCCGAGACGTTGGAGCGCATCATCGATAAGGCCGCCGCGGACTTCGGCGTGGACATCACCTCGGTGGAGATCACCGACGTGCGCGTCCCGGCGGATCTCGTGCAGGAGTTGAGCGTCCTGGCGCAATCCCGGCGCTCCGCCCAGGCCAAAGTCGCCGAGGCCGAGGCCGAGAAGGCCATCGCCGAGAAGTTAGACGAGGCCGCCAGCCTGATGAGCGATCGGGCGATGGACATGTACCGCCTCAACGTTCTGGAGCGCCTGGGCCGTGAGGAAGGCAGCCAGGTGGTGATTTACGGGATGGGGTCTAGGAACGCGACCTTGGAACAATCCATCGTAGGCGGGGTCGCCGGCAACCGCGTACCTAAAGATTTCAGCAAGTCCAAGCCGACCTCAGGGGGATAGCCAACGAAACTCTTACCACAACAGGCATGACAAAAGCGACGCGGGGATAAAAATCCGCGTCGCTTTTCTTGTAGTGACCCGCACAGGACTCGAACCTGTAACCAATTGATTAAGAGTCAA
>CAYXVS010000265.1:0-2376 GCA_964468735.1 uncultured Anaerolineales bacterium
AGTGGGCGGTACAGGACTTGAACCTGTGGCCTCTTCCGTGTAAGAGAAGCGCTCTAGCCAACTGAGCTAACCGCCCATCTGGGGGGATACTTCTAAGAGATGCGACAGACAGACCTTATAGTACCACGATCTTGCGCAACGTCAACCTGAAAATCACGTCGGAAAATTGACTTATCGTATGAGGAGTGTTAAAATTGAGTTCAGGGTGACAAGGGACGCCATATCTGGGCAAACAAAGCAACCCTGAGGTATCTGAGATACACGAGGTTGTGCACTAAACGATTTATCGCCTCCATCAACCCAACTTCGTTTGCCTTGAGCTTGGTTAGGCCCGCTCTGGGGCCACGAGGGCGATTTATCCCCCTGTTTTGCTTCGAATTCCCTACCTTTGTCACAAATGCAGGCCCATTTGGAGAGAAAATATCGGGTCTTTTGGATTTTGCCGGACATCCCCCTAAGCCGCCCTAAAAGCAGCGCAGATGTGCGCGTTTGTGGGGATCCCAGACCTTTTTACGTCGTTACTAGGTTGCGGGAGGGGGGCGCAATAGCGCTTGGCAATTGCACCCGGCGAATTCCTGAAGAACCAAAATATCTTAGAGCAAGGCCTCAATATGTTTTTATGGTTGCCCTCATCATCATCTAGGGCTTTTTTATCTAAGAGGACGATATGCGCGAAGATAGTATGGACAACTCACCCATCGAGGTCAAGATTCGTGAGAGCTACGACAGCTTGACCCAAGGCTTTCGTAAAATAGCTGATTTTATTCTGGAAAATCCAGTTAACGCCGCCCATTTGCCCCAGGCGGAAATCGCCCATCGCATAGACATTTACCCCGTGACCATTTCCTACTTCGCGCAATATCTGGGATACCCAGATTACAAGATACTCGCTTCTCAACTCCAGCGAGATGTCAACCACCGCAGGATGATGGCCCATTATAAAGCCCTCGAGGGAAACGAACCGCTGGTTCAAAAGCTGTACAAGTGCAATCAAGAGAAGCTTTCACACTTCATCCAAGGTGAGCATGACAACCTTAAGAAGGCATTAAGCGCCCTCCAAGAAGCCTCGCATATCTGGGTGACAGGTGAGTTTATCTGCTACTCCTTGGCGCGATTTTTCTCGCAGGTCTTAACGCTGGTGGAGATTCCCACCACAGCATTCCAGCCGGGGATGATGGAAACGACCACCAATCTCCAAAAAATGGAAGCCGGGGACGCCCTTTTGGCTTTTGCCCTAGGCATCCCCAGCTTCGATACGGCCCATTTGATGCAATTGGCAGATCAGCAGGACGTCACAACTATCGTGCTGACAGATTCTCAAGAAGCTCCACCGGCGCAGGTCGCTAAAATCACCTTAAACATTGAAAACGACTCTCCGCTCCTCACACCTAATTATACAGTGGGGCTTTCCGTTATGTCCCTGATGTTAGAGACGATGATCGGAGAAAATCTGGTGCAATTCCTGGACTCCCTGACAAAGTACCAAAAGTGTCATGGGGAAATTATGAATCTGCGCACGACCACACTGGAAAACAACTCACCGCTAATCTAACACTAGATAGGAATTTGACGGGTTAGGCCCCCTCACCCCTTTGGTTCTTCAGGGGAAAAGTCCAGTGACACCGAATTGATGCAGTAGCGCAACCCCGTCGGTTCCGGGCCATCTTTGAAGACATGCCCCAGATGCGCTCCGCAGCGCGCGCAGGTCACCTCGGTGCGCACGGAAAAGAAGCTGAAGTCGGGGCGGGCCTCGACGTGATCCTCGTCCGCCGGGGCGTAGAAGCTGGGCCAGCCCGACCCGGAGTGGAATTTGGTCTCCGCTTCAAAGAGCGGCAAGCCACACGCTGCGCAGCGATAGACCCCCAGCTCGTAGAAATCGTGATATTCGCCCGTGAACGCGCGCTCGGTGCCCTTCTTGCGCATCACGCGGTATTCCTCGTCGGTCAATTCCTCTTTCCATTCCGCATCACTTTTTTCGATTTTCTCCATCACATTCTCTCCAATTTGGATGGCTACATCGGCTACATCTTGGCGCCGATTTTATCTATGACGTCAATTATCCCAGGGTGACCACACCGCCAGACGTCTCGTCATCCACCCACTTGAGGGTGATCTTAAAGGTGTGCTTGGTCTTGCGTTTCTTCACTTTCTCCTTGACCTTCAATGAAAGCTGAAGATTGTCCGGCACGGTGATGGCAACTTCGTCCGCGCCCTGGCGCACGAGGACTTCGCCTTCGGCCAGTTTATCGGCTAATTGATGCATAAAGGCCGAAATGCTCTGCAGATCTCGTCGTTCCTTGCTCTTGAATAGTACACGCTTCTTCTTCGCCATCATAACCTCCTTCTAAAATTAGTTGAAAGTTTCGGGTTGCAAGT
>CAYXVS010000265.1:2476-4666 GCA_964468735.1 uncultured Anaerolineales bacterium
TCAGGTCAGGTGTCTCACCTATTTTAACCACATGCCCCCGGTTAAGTCAAATGTCGAAAGTCGAAAGTCGAAACCTGGCGCCTTTGCGCCCTGGCGACCTTGTGTTAGTAAACCCGAAGGATTTCAGGTCTACGCCACAACCTCGATGGTGTCGCCGGCGGCGACCTCGCCCAGCTCGAGCACGTGGACGAAGATGCCCTCGCGGGGCATGACGCAATCGCCCACGGCGTGGAAGATGGCGCAGCGGTCGTGACACACCTTGCCGATCTGGGTGACTTCGACTAAGGCGCTGCCCAGTCGCAGGCGCGCGCCCACCGGGAGCGTGTGCAGCGTCATCCCCGTGGTGGTGATATTCTCCGCGAAGCTGCCGGCCCGCACGTTGAGGCCCTGCGCGCGCATCGTCTCGATGGATTCCCACGCCAGCAGCGAGATCTGCCGATGCCAGTCGCCCGCGTGCGCGTCGCCCTCGATGCCCCAATCCACCCGCAACACGGCGCGCCCGACGTCCTGCTTGGCCACGCCCTTCTTCTCACTGACACAGACCGCCATCACCTCGCCCGTTTTAGAAACCATGCTCTAAGTCCTCCAGGATAATATCACCACTTTTACCGCCGTGCTTCTCGATCAGCCGGATATTCTGGATCTTCATCCCGCGATCCACGGCCTTGCACATATCGTAAATCGTCAGCGCGGCGACGCTCACGGCGGTGAGCGCCTCCATCTCCACGCCGGTGACGCCCGTGCAGCGCACGCGCGCGATGATGTTGACCCGCGCCCCCGTCGCGCCCCCGGCGTCAAACGCAAAACTTACCTCGGCGTTGGTGATCGGTAGGGGATGGCACAAGGGGATGAGCGTGGAGGTGCGCTTGGTGGCCATGATGCCCGCCACACGCGCCACCGCCAGCACGTCGCCCTTGGCCGCCTCGCCGCTCTGGATCAACGCCAGCGTCTCCGGCTGCATGTGCACCTCGCCGGCCGCAATGGCCTTGCGCGCGGTGACTGCCTTCCCACTAACATCGACCATCCGCGCCGCGCCCTGCTCATCCACGTGCGTCAACTGTGCCGCCGGTTGCGCGCCGTCGCGTCGTTCACTCATTTGGATCAGCCTCCAATCGCCGACATGGGCAGCTTGTGCTCTTCCGGCGCATCCGCCAGGTGATGCTGATGGGGTTTGGCCCGCACGGCCTGATTGAAGATGTCACGCATCATCGCGTCGTCGGCGCCGGCGCGCAGCGGTCTGCGCAGATCAAACGCCAGATCGGAGAGCAGGCAGGGCAGGATCTGGCCATCGGAGGTGAGGCGCAGGCGATTGCAGGTGAAGCAGAAGTGCTCCGTCACGGGGCTGATGAAGCCTAATGTGCCCTCCGCGCCGGGGAGCCGATAGTAGCGCGCCGGCCCGACGCCCGGCCCCGCCTTGGAGACCGGCGTCAGTTCGCCGCAGGCCGCCTCGACGCGGGCGCGAATCTCCGCCGTGGGGACGACGCCGTCGCCCGTCCAGTGCGCGCCCTCGCCCAGCGGCATCATCTCGATGAAGCGCAGATGCCAATCGGGCTGCATCGTCAGCCGCGCCAGATCGATGATCTCGTCGTCGTTCAGCCCGCGCACGACGACGGTGTTGACCTTCACCGGGCGCAGGCCCGCATCCAGCGCCGCCTGATGGCCGGCCAACGTCTGATCCAGGCTGCCCAGGCGCGTGATCCGCTGAAATCGCGCCGGGGAGAGCGTGTCTAGGCTGATGTTGACGCGCTTCAGGCCGGCCTCGGCCAGCGGCTGCGCGTACTTCGCGAGCAGGATGCCGTTGGTCGTCATCGCCAGATCGTCCAGGCCGGGGATCGCGGCCAGCTCGCGCACCAGATCGACGATATCCTTGCGAACCAGCGGCTCCCCGCCCGTGAGTCGCACGTGCACGATGCCCATCTCCACCGCCAAGCGCACGATGCGCACGATCTCCTCGTAGCGAAGGATCTCCTCGTGCGGGATGTTGGGCACGCCGGAGGCCGGCATGCAGTAGACGCAGCGCAGGTTACAGCGGTCGGTCACCGACACGCGCAGGTACTGAATGGGTCGATTGAAAGAGTCTTTCAACATTATGTCTCCTGTGTCGAAAGCATTGTATTTACGAGAATTCACGTTAGATTGGGTAAAACGCGATAGGGCGAACGTATTTCGTGTTGCGTATTACGTAATGAG
>CAYXVS010000266.1:0-4659 GCA_964468735.1 uncultured Anaerolineales bacterium
CGGCCACGCGGCGGCCCTGACGACCCGGACGATTGCGAGCGGCGCGGCGTGGCTGGCGCTGGGATTTTGCTTGGCGCGCGGCCTGCCCGTCTTGATCGAAGCGCCCCGGGCGTTGAGGTGATCGATGGGCGCGAAAGCTTTCTTTGCCAAAGGCTGGCCCACGCGGTTGGCCTTCTATCTGGGGAAATTTTTCCCGCCGCGCGCCGGCAATTTCATGGCGAGCGCGGCGGCTCGGATGCTTGTGACTCTTAAGCTAGATGTCTATCACGTCGCCAAGGTAAATCTCCGGCACGTCGTAGGCGAGGATGCGACCGAAGAGGAGCTACATCAGATGACGTATCGCCTCTTCCGGCAGGCTGCGTGCAGCTACTACGAGTTGTTCCACAACATTGGATCGGGGCGGGTGGATGTGACGCAGTTCAAGCCGCCAGTGCGGCTCTCCTCAGAGGCCGAGCTGTACCTCACGGAGGCGCTTGCATCAGGACGCGGCGTCTTCATCGCCGCGTGTCACATGGCTAACTTCGATTTGGCTGGATTGGCGTTAGGGCAATTGATGCCCGTGCCGCTGCAAGTCCTCTCCTTGGCCGCGCCGGAGCCGGGCTTTGAGGTCTTCAATCAATTGCGGGAGGAGGGCGGCGCGCTGCTGACGCCGATTTCCCCGGCCTCGCTGCGGAGCGCGATGCGGCGCCTGAAGGACGGCGGCGCTGTCATCACGGGCGTGGATCGCCCCATCGGCGCGGGCGATGAGCTGGTGGAGTTCTTCGGCGCGCCGGCCCGAATGCCCTTCGGCTACATTCGCATCCCGCTGCGGACAGATTGCCTGGTCATCACCGCGACGGCGCGCTACGAGGCCGGCGAATATCAGATCATTGCCAATCCGCCGCTGGAGATGAGCCACACGGGCGACCGCGTGCGTGATCAGCAGGTGAACGTGCAGCGCATCTTGGCCCAATTTGAAACGTTTATCCGCCAACGACCGGATCAATGGATGATGTTTGTCCCCGTCTGGGTCGGCGAGCAGGCGGGTTATCCACCGAACTTAGGTAGTTCCAGAAATTAAAATCTCCCAAACCTGATGCTTTTTCCTCGAAAAATTGACCGTTTTTGGGAGAGTTGTTTTCTTGGAACGGCCTTATCGATCTCCTGAGACACTATGCCTAAACTCAAAAAACTAGAAGCTCAAGGCTTTAAATCTTTCGCCGATGCCGTCGACTTCATCTTCCCGACGGGCATCACCGCCATTGTGGGGCCGAACGGCAGCGGCAAGAGCAACGTCGCCGACGCGATTCGCTGGGTGCTGGGCGAGCAGCGGATGACGGCGATGCGCGGGCGCTCCGGCGAGGATATGATTTTCGCCGGCAGCAAGAAGCGCGCGCGGGCGGGACTGGCGCGGGCGGCGATTGTCTTCGACAACACCGACGGCTGGCTGCCAATGGAATTCGCCGAGGTGACCGTCGAGCGGCGCACGTATCGTGACGGCAAGACTGACTATCTCCTCAACGGCAACAAAGTCCTCCTGCGCGACCTGCGCGACATCCTGGGACGCGCCGGCCTGGGGCGAGATGCGCACCTCATCATTGGCCAGGGGCTGGTGGATCAGGTGCTCTCGCTCCGCCCATCGCAGCGCCTGGGGATTTTCGAGCAGGCCGCCGGCATCGCACCCTATCGCAAGCGCCGCGAGGACGCCGCCGGGAAGTTAGAGGACACCCGCCACAATCTGGAGCGCGTGCAGGACATCATCGGCGAGATCGAGCCTCGGCTCCGACGGTTGGAGAAACAGACGGCTCGACTAGACCAACACGCGCAGTTGACCAAGGCCCTTCACGAGACCTTGCGCGTGTGGTACGGTTATCGGTGGGGACAGGCGCTCTCCAAGTTGGACGCCGCCCGTCTGATCGTGAAATATCGCGAGAACAAGGCCACTCAAAAATTAGAGGAAGCCGAGGCGCTGACCCAACGGATCAGCCAGTTGCGCCACGACCTGGCGCAGCAGCGCGAAAAGTTGGCGGTGTTACATCGCGAAAGCAGCGAACGCCACACTGAGGCCGAGCGCCAGCAGCGCGAGTTGGCCGTCACCCGCGAGCGTCGGCGGCAGATGCAGCAGCGCTTGGAGGAAAGCGAAGCGAACTTAGCGCCGCTCCGCGCCACACTAGAGGAGCAAGAGCAGGAGATCGCGGCGTTGGAGCGGGCGCGCGATGAGGCTGCCGCGCAGTTGGAGGCCGCGCAGGTCCAGCGCGCCGAGGCGGAGGCCGCGCATCGCAAGGTGGAGCAAGAGCGGCGCGTGCTCTTGGGTCAGCAGAGCAAAATCCAATCGCAGGAGATGGAGCACCGTCATCGCCTGACGGCGCAGCAGAGCCGCCTGGAGCAGGTTGAGACGCGGACGGGCGAGTTGGCGGGTCGCAGCGTCGAGTTGGAGCGGACGCTGGAGAACGCGGTGACTCGCCGGCGCGCGCAGCAGCAGGCCGTGGCCGAGGCGCGTCGCGCATTAGAGGCAGCGCAGGCGGAGATCGACGCGGTCGAGGCGGAGGTGGCGGAATTTCAGCGCCGTCAGGCCGCCGCCCGCGAGGAGAACGAGCAGCTTCGCCGCGCGTTGGGGGAGCAGCAGGCCGATCTCCAACAGGTCGCGGCGCGTCTCAAGGCGCTGGAGCGGTTGCACAACGAGGGCGCCGGGCTGTACGCCGGGGTTCACGCCGCGCTGCGCGCCGCCGAGCGCGATGAGTTGCACGGTCTGCCGGGCACGCTGGCGACGCTGCTCCACGTCCCGCCCAAGTTGGATCGCGCCATCGTCGCCGCTTTGGGTAGCCAACTCCAGAACATCGTGGCCCTGCGGTGGGACGACGCCCAGGCCGCCATTGCGTGGCTGAAGGATCATCGCGCCGGGCGCGCTACGTTCTTGCCGTTGGATACCCTGCGTCCTTCGCAGCCGTTGCGCGTGCCGAGTGGGCCGGGCATCATCGGCTTGGCGGCGGATCTGATCGCCTACGACCCGCAATATCGCCCCGCCGTGATGCTCACGCTGGGCCGCACCGCCGTCACGGAGGATCTTGCTGCGGCGCGGGCGCTGCATCGCAAATTACACGGCGGCTTCAAGATCGTCACGCTGGAGGGCGACATCGTGCGCTCCGGCGGATCGGTCACCGGCGGGCAGAAGCGGCAATCGCGCGGTGGGGAGCTGTTGAGCCGCGAGCGCGAGCGGCGCCAACTGCCGGAGGAGGTCGCCGCGCTGAAGCAGCGGGTCGAGCGGACGCAGGCGGCGCTGCGTGAGAACGAGGCGCAGGTCGCTTCGCTTTCGCAGGAGGCGGTGGCCGTCGCCGAGCGCCATCGCGAGGCGCAGCGCCGTCACAAAGAGGCCGACCGGGCGCTGGAGCAGGGCGTGCGCGCCTTGGAGAAGCTCATCCAGGAGAGCGAGTGGCGACAATCGCGCCTGGAGGAGCTGGAGAGCGAGCGCTCGGAGCTGACCGCATCGCGCGAGCGGCTGATCGCGGCGTGCGAGGAGGCGGAGGCGGCCTTGGAGGAGATCGCGGCGCAACGCCAGGAGGTCGACGGCGCGTTGGCGGCGTTGGACGCCTCCGGGACCTCCGAAGCGCTGGCTGAGCGTCGCACGCAGGTCGCGCTGCGTATGCAGGAGTACGAGAATCAGCGGGCGTTGCTGCGGGCGCGCCGGCGCGAGGCCGAGCGAATGGAGCAACAGATCGCGGAGCGGGCGCGTCGCATCGAGACGTTGGAGGAGCAGTTGGCGGCATTGGCCGAGCAGTTGGCGGCGCTGCAAGCGCGCTATGATCGCGTGCGCTCGGAGGCCGATGCGCTCGCCGGGCAGATCCCGCCGCTGGAGAAGGAGTTGAAGGCGCAGGAGCAGCGCTTATCGCGGGCGGAAGCGCAGGAGACGGAGATCAATCGCGCGTTGCGCGCCGTCGAGCAGCAGCTTTCCAAGGCCGAGATGGATGCGCAGCGCCACGAGGAGCGCGTCCAGTCGCTGCGCCGCGAGATCGAGGAGACGTTAGACATCGTCGTCGCGGAGCTGCCGGCCTCGCTCGCTGGGCAGGAGCCGTTGCCCTTGGAGACCATCTCCTCGCCGCTGCCCGTCGTGCAGACCCTGCCGGAGGGCGTGGAGCAGGAGATTCGCGACCTGCGCACCCAAATCCGTCGCCTGGAGCCGATCAATCCCGCCGCCCAGTCGGAATACGAGGAGGTCTCCGAGCGTCACACCTTCCTCCGCGACCAATTGCAGGATTTGCAGACCGCCTCCGGGCACCTGCGCCAGATCATCTCGGAGTTGGATGAGATGATGGACACGAGTTTCCGCACCACCTTCAAGGGGATCGCGACGGAATTCTCGCGGATCTTCCAGATGCTCTTCAACGGCGGCGTGGCCAAGCTGAAGATGCAGGAGGACGAGGGCGAGATCGTGGGCGTGCGGATCATCGCGCGCCCGCCGGGGAAGCGCACCTCCGGCCTGGGGATGCTCTCCGGCGGCGAGCGCTCGCTCACGGCGGTGGCGCTGCTCTTCGCCATCATGCACGTCAGCCCGACGCCGTTCTGCATCTTAGACGAGGTCGATGCGATGTTGGACGAGGCCAACGTGGGGCGCTTCCGCTCGATGCTGCGCCAGCTTTCGCGCCAGACGCAGTTCATCATCATCACCCACAATCGCGGCACCGT
>CAYXVS010000267.1:0-1316 GCA_964468735.1 uncultured Anaerolineales bacterium
ATGCGGCAGTATCGCCCGGCCTACGAGGCGTGGGAATGCGAGTCACTGGATCGGCGCATCACTGAGGCCGAGTATCAGGCCGCCGTTCAGGCGGCCAAAGACGCCGGCCTGCATCGCTTTGATCAACGATAGTTCGATAGATAGCGCCTCATTATCGGACGCCACGGGCGTTTGACAAAGCCAAGAGTTTTAACTACAATGAAAGATACCTCTTAGTAACGTGACGGGATGAAGTCACGGGCGTCAACCAAGCTTACCTCATAAACGGGTGACGCCTTTTATTCTTGGGCGTTATGGATGTAACAGAGATAGAGATATGCTTCACAACCTCGTGAGGTAAAACCTATTGGGGAGAAATCACCATTGACCTTGGGCATGAAGGTTCAGGATTGTGGATTCTCTTGTACGTTAGAGTCAGGAGAAGGGTGGAGGCATCATAGATTAGCCTTCTCATCGACTTCAAACGCACTCGCAAAAAAGGATGACGTTGCCGCGATGGTTACTCCCTGTCACGATGCCATCAAGCTGCCCCGATCAAATCGTGGGCAGCTTCGCGCTTTTTACATCCCCGTGCGATCGGTCAGTCGCTCAGTGTGGCAGACCTTGCCCCGACCCGAGACCCCCGTGCGCGTGTTGGGCAGGTTTCGGCGCGTGGTCGATCTGCTTGTGGACGATACCGTAATCGCGCTGGCGCTGCCGGCGGCGGGAAACGGCCCTTTCCACATCGTCGTGGCGGCGCTGCCATCCTTCGGGGCGTTCGAGGCGCAGGGGATGACGCTGAGCTGGGTGGGGAACGTGGCGCATCTCGGACGATGGCGCTTGGATTTTGGCGCATCTCCGGCGCTGTGGAATCCACGCCCGAATTGGGAGGCGCTGCACCTTCGTGAGGAGCGCTTGGCGGCGCTGCGCACTCTCGCGCGCGAGGCGGCCCGCGCGTGTGAGGCGCGGTCGCCTTTTGTTGCTCTGCTCCTTGGCGAGTCGATGCCTAAGATCGCGGCCCTGGAGCGCGCGCTTGCCCGCCGGGATGCGAGCGCTTTCCAGGAGGCCGTCGCTGCCATCGCCGGCCTGGGGCCGGGACTCACGCCCGCTGGGGATGATTTCCTGGCCGGCGTGATGGTCGCGAGTCGACTAGTGGCGGATGCTTCATACTTCGACCTCCCCGCTTTGATCCTCGAAGCCGCCGGGCCGCGCACTAATCGCATCAGCCGGGCGTTTCTGCGCGCCGCCCGCGAGGGGCAGGTCGACGAGCGCTGGCATCGGCTGTTGGCGGCGCTGGCCGGGCCAACCCCTGCATCCCTAGAGCAGAGCACGCTGGA
>CAYXVS010000267.1:1416-4634 GCA_964468735.1 uncultured Anaerolineales bacterium
GCTATTTTGGCCTTCGGCGCCAGCTCCGGCCTCGATATGTTAGCCGGATTCCTCTGGTTCTGTGATTTAGCTATGACGTAAAGCATTTCGCTTTACTTTGTCGGTTTTCTATTCACCATTTATTTGTATAAGGAGGACATTTTGATCAAGAAGACGATTATCAAGAGTGGAGAGTATTATGACTCCGTCACGCTGATGGAGGTGGCTCAGGGCCTCTTGGAATTGGAGGGCGTTGAGGACGCCGCTGTTGTGATGGGAACGCCGGCCAACAAGGGCATCCTCAAGGACGCGGATCTGCTGACGCCGGAGGCAAAGGCATCCTCGGCGGATGACCTGGTCATCGCGGTGAGCGCCGCCTCGGAGGAGGTCGCGGCCTCGGCGATGGAGAAAGTGGATGAGTTGCTAGTCGCCTCGCGCTCGGTTACCGAGGAGAAGGGCATGGCCGCGCCGCCCAAGACGATGGCCGCCGCCGTGCAGCGCGTCGAAGGCGCGAACATCGTCCTGATCTCCGTGGCGGGCCGGTACGCGCCGGGCGTCGCGCGCGATGCGCTCAAGCGCGGGCTGCACGTCTTCCTCTTCAGCGACAACGTCAGCGTCGAGGACGAGATCGCGCTCAAACAAATTGGCGCAGAGAAGGGTTTGTTGGTCATGGGGCCGGACGCCGGCACAGCCATCATCAACGGCATCGCGCTGGGCTTTGCCAACGACGTGGCGCGTGGCCCGGTGGGCGTCGTCGCAGCAGCCGGCACGGGTCTGCAATCGGTGACCAGCAACCTCTCGCGGATGGGCGTGGGCGTCTCCCAGGCCATCGGCACCGGCGGACGTGATCTCAAGAGCGCTGTGGGCGGCATCATGATGCTGGAGGGCCTCAAAGCGTTGCAGGCCGATCCTGAGACCGAGGTTTTGCTCCTCGTCTCCAAGCCGCCTGCGCCGGAAGTGGCCGAGAAGGTGCTGGCCCAACTGGAAGCAAGCGACAAGCCCGCCGTTGTCTGCTTCTTAGGCGGCGATCCCCAGGCGGTGAGAGATGCGGGCGCCATCCCGGCGGAGACGTTGGAAGAGGCGGCGGAGCTTGCGGCCGCCGTCGTGGAGGGTAAAGCGCCTGATAAAGCGCTCAAGAAACTTGAAAAGCGCGACAAGAAGCTCAAGAAGCGGTCGAAAAAGTACAAAAAGCAGTTGGCGGCGGAGCAAAGATACTTTCGCGGGCTGTTCAGCGGGGGTACCTTTTGTTATGAAACCCAATTGATCCTCAAGGATATGCTGGATGATCAGATCGTCTCCAACGCACCGGTAGATAAGGCGCTCAAGATGGCGGATTCTAACGTAAGCGAGGGCCATGTGGCCGTCGACTTGGGCGAGGATGAGTTCACCGTTGGGCGGCTGCATCCTATGTCAGATCCGACGCTGCGCAATCGGCGCATCATCCACGAAGCTGCCGATCCAGAGACCGCCATCATCTTCCTAGATATTGTGCTCGGTTACGGCGTCCATCCCGACCCGGCCGGCGCGGCCGTCGAGGCCATCCGCGAGGCGCAGGCCAAGCTAAAAGAAGAAGGGCGCACCGTGCTCTTTATGGCCTCAGTCTGCGGCACGGAAGGCGATCCGCAAGACGCCCGCGCGCAGGAAGCCAAGTTGGAGGAGGCGGGCATCATCGTGCTGCCCAGCAATGCGGCGGCGACGAAGTTGGCCGGGTATATTTTGGCGTCTTAGCGGTTCGGCGTCTCAGCTATCCCCACCAAAAAAGAACATATAGATCAATCCCGCATTGGTCAAACGGTTACTACAAGACATTCGCAGAGAGTGAAATAGGAGAGACTATGGCAATTCAAGATTTATTCGGCCAGGAGTTGAAGGCCGTGAATATCGGATTAGAGGATTTTGCTGCCAGTTTGGAGGATCAGGGCGCCGAAGCGGTTCATGTGGAGTGGCGTCCGCCGCTGGAAGGCTACGTGGAATTGACTCACACGCCGGATGGCAAGGAAATCGACACGATCAACGCGGAGGCAGTGGCGCGCATTCGCACGGGCCGCCCGCTGTTGATCGGGATGGACCTGGCGAAGAACGTCATCCCCGGCATGGGTGAGCGCATGATTTTGCACGCTGGCCCGCCTGTCACATGGGATCGGATGTGCGGCCCGACGCGCGGCGCTGTGATGGGCGCGGCGGTCTACGAGGGGTGGGCCGAGACCTACGAAGAGGCGGCGGAGATGGCGGCGGCGGGCGAGTTCGAGTTCGACCCGTGCCATCACCATCACGCCGTCGGCCCGATGGCGGGCATCGTCTCGCCCTCGATGCCGGTCTTCTTAGTCAAGAACAAGACCTTTGGCAACGTGACTTATGCTACGCAGAACGAGGGATTGGGGCGCGTGCTGCGCTACGGCGCTTATGGCGACGACGTGATCGAGCGCCTTAAATGGATGGACAAGACGCTCTATCCGGCGCTCAAGCGGGCGTTGGAGCATACCGGCCCCATCGACCTGCGAAGCATCATCGCGCAGGCGCTGCACATGGGCGATGAGGTGCATAACCGCAATCGCGCGGCCACCTCGCTTCTCATCCGGCAACTTATGCTGGCCCTGGTGGAAACCTCGGAGAAAGAGGCGGCGAAGGAGGTGTTGGCCTTCATCGACAGCAACGACCACTTCTTCCTCAACCTCTCGATGCCGGCGCTCAAGGCAATGCTTGAACCAGCGGAGGGCATGGAAGGCTGCTCCGTGGTCACCGTGATGGCGCGCAACGGCACCGATTTTGGCATCCGCGTGGCTGGGTTGCCGGATCAGTGGTTCACGGCGCCCGCGCCGATGGTGGATGGGCTGTGGCTTCCCGGCTACACGGAGGAGGACGCGAACCCCGACATCGGCGACTCGACTATCGCCGAGACGGGCGGCTGCGGCGGCTTCGCGATGGCGGCCGCGCCCGCGATTGTGCGCTTCGTCGGCGGGACGGCCTCGCTGGCGCTGAGCGTGACGCAGGAGATGTACCAGATCACCGCCGGCGAGCACGAGTTCTTCACCGTGCCGGTGCTCAACTTCCGGGGCACGCCCCTGGGCATCGATATTCGCAAGGTGATGGCCAGCGGCATCCCGCCGTTCATCAACACGGGCATCGCTCACAAAGAGCCGGGCGTCGGCATGGTCGGCGCCGGGCTGGTGCGCGCGCCCAAGAAATGCTTCGAGGATGCGTTCGCGGCGTTCAATGAGACGTATGGGGAGTAGGGAGTA
>CAYXVS010000268.1:0-4627 GCA_964468735.1 uncultured Anaerolineales bacterium
TCGATGACGAAATCCTTGCGATCCCAATCGAAGGCCGCTTTATCGAATTTATTAGACCCTCGCAGATAGGGGAACGCCTCGTATTCCTGCACGGGGATCTTGGCCTCGTCGTTGACCAACATCGTGATGGCGTTGACGGGGCACATCACGGCGCACATCCCGCAGAAGATGCACGTCTCCGGGTCGATGTCCACGCTTTGGCGCTCGGTCATCCGCCCATCCTCAAGCTCCCCATCGACGTGGGTGATCGCCTCGTGGGGGCAAATCTCCGCGCCGATCTGACAGCCGACACAGCGATCCAGATCCCACGTCATGCGATTGTGCAGCGTCACCATCTTGCGATCTAAGACGATCTTGTGGTCAGTTTTAGTCTTTCGCGTTGTTCCTCGTTTCATAAATACTCCCCTTTAGCTCACAGCCGCCAACACGGATTTGGTGGGTACGATGTGCCGCTTCAATCCCAAGCGCTCCGGGGCGATGCCAAACGCCAGCCCCATCAACTGCGTGAAGAAGATCACGGGCAGGTCGATGCGCCGGCCCATCGCGCGCGA
This sequence comes from uncultured Anaerolineales bacterium, assembly GCA_964468735.1. Taxonomy (GTDB): domain Bacteria; phylum Chloroflexota; class Anaerolineae; order B4-G1; family SLSP01; genus JAAAOZ01. The sequence goes on from CAYXVS010000268.1 coordinate 552, forward strand.
GGCGCGGCCCTGATAGCCGTCCAGCGCCGTGTGGCACATCGGGCAGGCCAGCGAGACGACGTTCGCGCCGGCGTCCTTGGCCGAAAGCAGCACCTTGCCCGTCAGGCGGGCCGTCACGCCGCCGTGAGAGAGCGCCAGCGCGCCGCCACAGCACTTCGCCTTCATCGGATAATCGATCAGCTCCGCGCCCAAGACCGAGGTCAATTCATCCAAGCCGGTGGGCCGCTCGGCGCTGTCGAACTCGTCGCGCGGGCGGGTGAGCATACAGCCGTAATAGCTGGCGACTTTGAGATGCTCCAGGGGCTGCACGACCTGCTTCTTGATGCGCTCCAGGCCGTAATCCCGCACCAGCGCGTAAAGCGGATGCAGCACCTCGATGTTGGCGGTCAGCTCCAGGCCATCGGCCAGGCTGTCGTTGACCTTCTGCTTCCAGGTTTTGTCCTCCGCTGTCCGGCGACTGGCACGACGGAGATTCTTATAGCAGCCGCTGCACGGGGCAATGATCGTCTCGAAGCCTTGGGCCTCGGCCAGCGCCAGATTGCGCGCCGGCAACGTGATGGCCGCGTCGGCGTTGCTGACATCGACGTGGACCGCGCCGCAACAATTCCAGTCCTCCAATTCGACCAACTCAATCCCCAGGTAGGCGAAGACGGCGCGCATCGAAAGATCGTACTCTTTTTCGCCCGCGCCCAGACTACAACCGGGATAGTATGCGTATCTCATCCTTGATTCACTCCTTCTTCTTTCTGCCGTTAAACAGGAAGAACAAGCCGCCCACAGCAAAACCCAGGAACATCATCACGCCGCTGAAAATCCACGGCAGCGCCCGCTTCTGGTGCGGGGTCAACTCGAACTCCAACTTATCCGCCGCCTCTTCTCCAGTCGCTTCGTCTTTAGCGTCCATATCAGCCACGCAGATCCGCTGCAACGCCTGCGGCGACCGGACGCGCTCCGGCAGGATGGGGATTTTGCCCCGCAGCATCATCTTGAGGCCCAGGGGCACCATCTGCAACAAGCTCAGCACATCCAACACGCGGAGATAATACCGGATCAGCAGCTCCGGCTCGAACATCCGCCCGTGCTGCCGGACGGTCGCGGCGAAGGCCTGCCCAAATTGCGCCTCTTTGTCATCCTGATATCCCTTCTCGATAGCCATCGAGCGCAAAAGCGCCATCACATCGGTGATGGGAATATCGCGCGGGCAGCGATTGGCGCAGGAGTAGCAGGAGACGCAGAACCACATATCGTGGCTCGAAAGCACCAACTCCTCCTCGCCGTCGTGGATCATGCGCATAATCCGCCGGGGGCCGTAGTCCATCTCTTCTATAACGGGGCAGGAACCGGAGCAGGTGCCGCACTGATAGCACTGCAACACCGTCTCGCCGCCGGGCCGCGAAAGGACTTCCTTCAAGAACGGACTCATCGCTGCATCAGCCATTATTTGTCTCCTTTCACGGTATGTGCAAGTTGCTTCTCATACGCCTGCTGGGTCGTAGTCTCGACGCCCTTGAGCCGGGCCTCGAAAATCTCCAACACCGACGCGACACCGGGTTCCTGACGCATCCGCTTAAGGCGGCGCGAGAGTTTCGGCTCGACCTCAGCATTCTCCGTCTTAATGGCCTCCACGCCCATCTCCCGGACCGTCGCGCTCATCTCTCGCATAATGCGCGACCACTTCGCGCCCTCCGTCGCGGAGACGGATTCGACGCGGAAGCGCTCCGGCGCAATGCCGGCCCGCTCCAATTGCTTCGCCATCTTCTCCATCCGATCACCGGCGTTCTCGCGCCCGGTGATGTAATGGCAGTCCTGGGGATGACAGCCGGAGACCAAGACGGCGCCCGCGCCCAGGCGGAACGCCTCCATCACAAAGTCGGTATCGACGCGCCCGGCGCACATCACTAAGATGTTGCGCGTGTTCGCCGGATACTCGAAGTGGCTGGTGCCGGCGTTATCGGCGCCCATCCCGCTGCACCACCGGCAGGTGAAGGCCAAGACCTTCTCTTCCGGCTTGTCCGCCAGCAGCGCGTGAATCTGCGCCACAATTTGCCCATCGGTGAAGTGGTACTGGGTGATGGCGTTGGCCGGGCATTCCGCGACGCACGTCCCGCAGCCGTGGCACTTGGCGGGGACGATGCGACTGGCGTTGCCGCTCCCCGGCTCGTTGATCACGGCGCCGTAGGGACACGCATCGTAGCAGGCGGTACACTTAGCGCCATTGGCGTTCAAGCAGCGGTTGGGATCCACGTAGGCGACGATGGGATCGATCTCCCATTGATCGGACGTGAGCACGCGCGAGGCGCGCCCCGCCGCGCCGCTCCCCTGCGAGACGCTCTGCGGAATATCCTTGGGGCCTTGCGCCGACCCCGCCAGGTAGATGCCCTCGGTGGGCGTATCCAACGGCTTGAGCTTGGGATGCGATTCCAAGAACCAACCGTGATTGTCGTTGGGGACGGTCAACACGCGCCCTAGGTCGATCGCGCCCTCGGAGGGGATGGCCGCCGTGGAGAGGCCCACCATCTCGACCTCCAGCGCGACGTGTTTGCCCGCGCCGATGTCCTCGGCGTGGACGATGAGATTCTTCGTCTCCGGGTCCTCGACGATCTCGGAGGGCCGCCCCTGGATGAAGTGGATGCCGATATTGCGCGCGCGCTCGTAGAACTCCTCGTAGGTCTTGCCCGGCGTGCGGATGTCGATCCTGAAGATGGTGATGTCGATGTCGGGATAGAGCCACTTGAGCAGGATGGCGTTCTTGATGGTGTACATACAGCAGAAGCCGGAGCAGTACTCGTGATAGCGCTTATCGCGCGAGCCGACGCACTGAATCAGCGCCAAGGTCTCCGGCGTCTTGCCATCGGAGGGCCGCATAAATTCACCCACGGTCGGGCCGCCGGCGCAGTGCAGGCGCTCGATCTCCATCATCGTCGTGACGTTTTCGTAGACGCCAAAGCCGTACTCCTCCAGCGGCGTCGGATCCCACATATCGTAGCCCGTCGCCACGATGACGGCGCCGATGTCCAGCTCAATCATCTCCGGCTCCTGAGCGAAGTCGATGGCCGCCAACTCCCCGCACGCCTCGACGCATTTGTAGCACTCGATGCAGGCATCGCGGTCGATGGTGTAGATCGACGGCACCGCCTGATCCATCGGCACGTAGATGGCCTTGCGCGGGCCGGTTCCCTCCTCGAATTCGTTCGGCACATCGATGGGGCAGACATCCACGCAGAGGCCACAGCCCGTGCACTTATCTAATTTCACATAGCGGGGCTTGCGCTCTACTTTCACCTTGAAGTTGCCGATGTACCCCTCGACCTCGCGGACTTCGGAGTAGGTCAGCAGGTGAATGTAGGGATTCTTGCCGACATCCACCATCTTCGGCGCCTCGATGCAGATCGAGCAGTCCATGGTGGGGAAGGTCTTATCCAACTGGGCCATCCGCCCGCCAATCGTGGGCGATTTTTCGACCAAGTAGGTGTGAATTTTCATATCGGCCAGATCCAACGCGGCGCTGATCCCGGCGATGCCGCCGCCGATAATCAGCGCTTGGTTGGTGACCGGCACCTCAAACATATCCAACGGGCGCACGTAGCTCACCTTAGCCACCGCCGAGGCGACGATCTCCTTGGCCTTGTGCGTCGCTGCTTCTTTCTCGTGCGAATGGACCCACGAGGAGTGCTCGCGGATATTCGCCATCTCAAACATAAAGGGGTTCAGGCCGGCGTCGGCGATGCAGGAGCGGAAGGTCGGCTCGTGCATCGCCACGCTGCACGCCCCCACCACGACGCGGTTGAGGTTATGCTCTTTAATATCCGCCTGGATCAACGTCTGGCCCGGATCGGAGCACATATAGCGGTGCTCCTTGGCGATCACCACGCCGGGCAGATCCTTGGCGTACTCTACCACCTCGGAGGGCGTCACCACGCTGGCGATGTTAGAGCCGCAGTGGCACACGTAGACGCCAATGCGCGGCTCCTCCATCTGAACTTCCTCCACCTGCTCCACCTCCTGCCCCTTGTCCTGGTCCGAAGGTTGTTTTTTCTCTACCACACTATTTCTCCTTGAACGTCTTATCGAATGCT
>CAYXVS010000269.1:0-1636 GCA_964468735.1 uncultured Anaerolineales bacterium
GAACCAACAACGGAGCATTTATGAGCAAGTTCCCCCAACAACGCCAATACTGGCACATCGCGCTGGTCGTGGCGCTGCTGATCGCGAGCGGCATCTCTATCGTCGCGACGACGCCCTACATCGGCACGAACTACGATGACGCGCACTACGTGGGGCTGGCGAAGGCGCTGGCGCATGGCGCGGGATTCCGCGAATTGCCCGTGCCCGGTCATCCGCCGGAGACGAAATATCCGCCGGGCTGGCCCATGCTCCTGACGCCCGTCTGGTGGTTCATGCCCCAGTTCCCCGCCAACGCGACGTTCTTCAAGCTCGTCTCGATCTTCTGCACGCTGTTGTTTGGCGCGCTCACGTATCGCTGGCTGCGATTGCGGGGACAGGGCGCGCCGTTGAGCGCGCTCATCGTCCTGCTGACACTCTTCAACGCCAACGTCTTCCGGCACGCCAGCAACGCCTTCTCCGAGATGGGCTACGCGATGATGGCGATGTTGGCCCTGATCAGCCTGGAGCGGTACTCGCGGCGCGCCCGCCCCGCGTGGTACGAGGCCGCGATCCCCGCCGTGGCCGTCGCGGCGGCCTTCTACGTGCGGACGTTCGGCATCACGCTGGCGGCGGCGGGCGTGGTCTACCTGCTCTGCCAGCGCCGTTATCGGTCGGCGGGCTGGTTGGGCGCGTGGTGCGCGCTGCTGATCACACCGTGGATCATCCACACGCTGACGACGCCGAGCACGACGCCCGGCTATTGGGACGAGCTGACGATGCGCTATCTGGAGGTACCCGCGCGCGGCGCCGTCACGCCGGCGGAGTTCGCATATCGCGTGATCGTCAACCTGCGCGATTATCTGTTGGCAGGGATGCCCGGCGCGATCTTCCCCTCGTTCATCCGGCTAACGCACGTCAATATGGCGGAGGCGCTGCGCTTGGGCGCGCCCTTCCCCGGCTCCGATGTGCTGCTGGCGCTGATCCTGGGCACGAGCTTCCTCAGCCAACTGGTCTTCCGGCGCGCGCTGGTCGATTGGTATCTCTTCTTCTACCTGGGGATGTGCTTGATCTGGCCGTGGGAGCCATCGCGCTTTATGTTTCCCATGATCCCCCTCCTCTACCTCTACTTCTTCTCGATGATCGAGACCTTTGCCAAATCACTCTTACGATCCCGCCCCGCTTGGCGCCGCCGTCTCAGGCGGTGGAGCTTCGCGCTGCTGATCGTCTTCGTCGCGGCGAACGGCGCGTTGCAGGCGCGCTACGCCTGGCAGATCCATCGCGGCCCCCATCCCCAATATGCCGACGAGTGGGCCGCGCGGTATCGGGCCTTCGCGTGGATTCGCGAGCATACCCCGGCGGATGCGGTGTTGGCGTCGTTGGATGATTATCAAATCTACCTCTACACGGATCGCCAAACGGTGCGCCACGTCGATGAGGCCGCGCCGCTGCTCACCTACGGCGTCGATTATATAGTGATGGTGCCCTACGGCGGCGTGATGGTCACCGGCGTCGACGTTGGCTGGGTGCGCTTCACCCCGCTCTACGAGGCGCATCGCGCAGCGTTCACGCTGGTCTATGAGGATGAGATCGGCAGCGTGGAGATTTTCGCCGTCGATTTACAGGAGCTGCGCGCCGCGACGCCCCAAAACTGAGCGCG
>CAYXVS010000269.1:1736-4607 GCA_964468735.1 uncultured Anaerolineales bacterium
GAGTTGCGCCAGCAGACTTCGGAACTGCTGCGCAAGCTGAGAGAGGAGAAGGCAGAATACATCATCACCTATCAGGGGAAACCGATAGCGGTGCTGCTGCCCCTGGACCCGGAGGCCGTGGATCAGGCGCTCGTGCAGTTGGGCAAACGCGGCGCGGCCCAGGGATGGGAGATGTACTCGCAGGTTGCGGAACGGGTGCGGCAGACCTGGCCGGCGACGGCAGATACGCAAGCGCTCTTAGATGAAATCCGGCGATAACACGCGATAACGAAATGTATACCATCGACGCCAGTGTGCATATCAACGCCGTCAATGCGGAAGAACCGGGCAGCGCCCAGAGCCAGGCCTGCTTGCAACAGTTGATCGAGCAGCATCAGGCATTGTTTTCCCCGACGTTGCTGTTGGTGGAGTTGGCGGCTGCCGCTGCTCGCGCCCTGGATGACACCCCATTGGCGATGGAATTGGCCCGGGCGGTGCACAATTTACCGGGGCAGGTGTGGGTTGCCTTGGATGATGATTTGGCCGCCGAGGCGGCGCGGTTGGGCGCTGAAGCGCGGCTGCGCGGCGCGGATGCCGTCTACGCCGCTGTGGCCCACCGCTTTGGCGCGACCCTCATCACCCGCGACCGACAGCAATTAGAGCGGCTGCGCTCCCTGATTTCGGTGGCGACGCCGGAAGAGATCGTAGCATAAAGAAGAACTGGTAGCTTATCATTTCCCAAAACAAGGAGTTGTAGATGAATCAACAAGCGATTATTCGCGCTGTGGCGACGGATCTGGATTTGGCGACCGACCGGGTGATGGCGGCGGTGAAGTTGTTCGACGCCGGCAATACCATTCCCTTCGTGGCCCGCTATCGCAAGGAACTGACCGACTCCTTGGACGAGGTGGAGTTGCGCGATATCGACGAGCGCCTGAACTACCGGCGGAATATGGAATCGCGCCGGGAGACGATTCTGCGGAGTATGGAGGAGCAGGAGGCGCTCACGCCGGAGTTGGAGGAGCAGGTCCGCGCCGCCGACACGCTGCGGCGATTGGAGGATCTCTACCGGCCTTACAAGCCCAAGCGTCGCACGCGCGCCACGATGGCCCGCGAGAAGGGCCTGCAGCCGCTGGCCGATCTGATCCTGGAACAAAGCGCGACAGAGGATCGCGAGGCGTTAGCCGCGTCCTATCTCAGCGACGACGTACCGGACGCGGCGGAGGCCTTCGCCGGCGCGCGCGACATCGTCGCCGAGACGATCAGCGACGACCCGGAGATTCGCGCCGAGATGCGCACGCTGACGCAGAAGCGCGGCACGTTAGCGGTCGAGGTCGCGGACGAGGCCAACGATCCCGACGGCGTCTACGAGATCTACTACCAATTCTTCACCAGCCCCAAGGGCCTGCAACCCTACCAGATCTTGGCGATGAATCGCGGGGAGCGCGAGGGCGTCCTCAAGATCAACCTGGAGACGCCGGAATCGGAGGCGCTGGGCCGGCTGACGCAGCACTATCCCGGCGATATGGGCAGCTCGCTGGCCGAGGATCTCCGCGCCGCGCGCGAGGACAGCTATCATCGCCTGCTCTTCCCCGCCATCGAGCGGGAGCTGCGCAGCCGCCTGACCGAGTTCGCCGACGCGCACGCCATCGACGTCTTCGCCATCAACCTGCGCTCGCTGCTGCTCCAACCGCCCCTGCGCGGTCAGACCGTCCTGGGCATCGATCCCGGCTATCGCACCGGCTGCAAGGTCGCGGTCGTCGATCCGACGGGCAAGGTGCTGGCCACAACGACAATCTACCCCGACCGGCGCGCGGAGCAGGCGACGGCCAAGCTGCGCACGCTCATCGACCGACACAGCGTGACGGTCATCGCCATCGGGAACGGCACCGCCAGCCGGGAGACCGAGGCGCTCGTGGCTCAGATGGTGAGTGAGAGCAAATCGCAGGTCAAGTACACCATCGTCAGCGAGGACGGCGCGTCGGTCTACTCCGCCTCGCCGCTGGCGCGCGCGGAGCTGCCCGATTTGGACGTGGCGCTGCGGGGCGCGGTTTCGATTGCACGCCGGCTGCAAGATCCGCTGGCCGAGTTGGTCAAGATCGATCCCAAGGCCATCGGCGTGGGCCTCTACCAGCACGATGTGAACCAGAGCGCGCTCGCTTCCGAGCTGGACGTGGTGGTCGAGTCGGTCGTCAACACGGTGGGCGCGGATCTCAACACCGCGTCGCCGGCGCTGTTGCAGTTCATCTCCGGCATCGGCCCGAAGACGGCGGCGAGCATCGTCCAATATCGCGATGAAACCGGGGCATTCGTCACGCGGGGCGCACTGACGGAGGTGTCCGGCATCGGCCCGAAGACGTTCGAGCAGGCGGCGGGCTTCCTGCGCGCGCCGAATAGCGATGAGCCGTTCGATAACACGCCCATCCACCCGGAGAGCTACGAGGTTGCGCGCGCAGTGCTTGACTTGTTGGGCAAGCCGCTGGGCGATCCCGACCTCAAGGGGGCGATCCACCAACTGCGCCGCGAGCGGGATCTGGATGCGTTGGCCGCCGAGCTGGGCACGGGCCGCCCGACGCTGGAGGACATCTTGGAGGCGCTGGCGCGTCCGGGCCGCGATCCCCGCGAGGATTTGGAGGGGCCGGTGCTGCGCAGCGATGTGTTGAGCATCGAGGATCTGCGGGAGGGGATGACGCTCAAGGGCACCGTCCGCAACGTGGTGGATTTCGGGGCGTTTGTCGATATTGGCGTCAAGCAAGCTGGTCTCATCCACATCAGCAAGATGGGGCGCGGCTACGTGCGCAATCCCCACGATAAGGTCGCTGTCGGGGACGTGGTCGATGTGGAGGTCATCAGCGTGGATATGAATCGCGGGCGCATCGGCCTGGCGCTGAT
>CAYXVS010000270.1:0-4604 GCA_964468735.1 uncultured Anaerolineales bacterium
AATGGTCGCGAGCGCTGCCTTGGCGATGTTCTCCAAAGTTTTGACCAGCGCGGTTGTGGCCTTGGGCGTGAGTAGCGCACTCCTCGCCACGCTCTTTTTCATCCTCGATGCACCTTATGCCGGCGCCTTTGAGCTGAGCGTGGGCACTGGCTTGATCAGCATCCTCTTTATCATTGGCCTCAGCCTGACCCGCACGATAAGGAAGTACCCCGATGCATAGGAGATACTTAGTTTGGGCCGCACTCATCCTCACCGTCCTCTTCATCGGCTGGCTGATAGGCTCCCGATTGGCTCCCCAGGTCGAAGCCGAGGCTCAAGAGACATCTACATCTACCTTCCGCGCGTGGTTCTGGGAGCGGCGCACCTTGGATCTCCTGGCCCAGGTAGGATTGATCTTCGCCGGCGCGCTGGGCGTCGCTGCCCTGCTACCCGGCCACCGAGGCATCCGCGAGATGCGATCCCGAATTCACGAAACAGATACGCCAACAGATATGCCAAACGAGGAACATCATGCCCCCATGGATTAATATCACCAACACAGCCGTCAGCCTGTTGCTCTTTGTGATTGGCCTCTTGGGATTGTTGACCCAACGCCAATTGCTCAAACAGGTGATCGGCCTTAAGATTATGCTGCAAGGTGTGACGCTGGGGCTAATCCAAGCCGGACAGCTCAGCGGTGATTTGGATTTCGCGCAATCGATGGTCATTTCAGCCCTCATTGTGGAATCGGTGTTGATTGCCGTGGCCCTGGCTTTGATTGTAAATATCTTTCGCTATTATCCTTCCGGGGACGTGGACGAGTTACGGAGATTACGGGGATAACGACAATGGTACAAACAGCTTTGATTATGGGGGTGTTAGGCCTGCCCGTCGTTGCGGCGGTCTGGCTGACACTCAAAGAACATGGGCCGCCGGGTCGCGCCCGTTGGACCCTCAGTTTGACAGCGGGTGTGACGGCGCTATGCGCGCTGGGATTGCTTCCCTTCGTTGAGCAGGCTCCCCTCTTTGCCATCACTTGGCTGCCGACTGCCGGCCCTATGTACATAAGCCTAGCAACCACAAGTCTCTACGCCATGGCGGCGACCGCAGCAGCGGCCGCCGTTGTTTATTTAATCGGAGGCGTGACAGATATTGGATCAGACGCCTCTACCACCGGCGCGTTGACGCTGCTGGCCTTGGCAGCGGGCAACTTGGCCTTCCTCTCTGGGCACTTCCTCCTGCGCTATGTGGCGCTGGAGGTCGTTGGACTGTGCATCGCGGCAGCCCCTTTGCTTGAACAGGGCGGGCGCGAGCGATTCATCCACGCCGGATGGATCTACCTCCTGCTGCGCTTCGGCGATGCCGGGCTGCTCACCGCCATCCTGCTGCTGGGCGCGGAAAGCGGCACATTCGAGATCGGCGCTGCGCTGGACGCCGTCGCAACCCTGCCAACGCACATCCAAATCTGGATCAACCTGGGGTTCTTTTTGGCGATAGCCGTGAAGATCGGCGTGTGGCCCTTCTACGCCTGGATCGACAGTGGGCGGCGCTTGGCCCGGAACACATCTATGTGGCTCTACGCCACCCTGATGCCCAACCTTGGGCTTTACCTCCTCTATCGCGTGGCGGCCTTGCCGACGCTATTGCCGGAGACGGCCTTGCCCCTCCCCACAATTTTCCTGATCTTTGGCGTGGGGGCCGGGATGCTCACCCTCTTTGCCTTGACCCAACGCCCATCCGCCGTGCGATTCCCGGCCCGTAGCGTCGCGCTGCTGACGACCCTGGTGTGGTGCGCGGCGTTGCTGGGCGGCGGCAAGGTAGCCTGGTGGGGATTGTTAGCTTTGAGCCTGGTGCGCTTACTGATCTATCTGGCCGCGCCTCACAAAGAAGAGGAGGACCTCGAAGCCCCGGCACCCACGTGGGAGCGGTGGGATCAGCAGATCGAGCGCGTGGCCCACCGAATTCGCGACGACGTGGAGAGCGTGCTGGAGCGGAGCTTGGACGCGATAGCGGGCGGGGTATCCACGGCGGCGCGCTATCTCTACAACGTGATCGAGCAACAAAGCCTGGAGTGGCTGTTGCGCGAGGTCGTGCGTAAGACCTTGCAGGCCAGTCGGCAATTGCAGAACTGGCATACCGGTCGCCTGCGGGCTAATCTGTGGTGGGTCATTCTATGTGTAGTCCTGGCCCTAGGCTTTGCCCTCGGATATTGAGGTGCAACGCACTTTTTGATCTGCTAAGAGTCACTATGAGCGAGATTCACTGCATTTGCATATTTTGTTGCTTTGCCTATTTGCCAAGGAGGATAAGGAGGATGACGAGGATGACGAAGATGACTATGAAACGCTTCACATTATTCCTATTGCTGATCGGGCTGTGCGCGGCCTTCCTATCCCCTCGGCCGGCGCAAGCGGTGACGTCCCCCGTGCTGGTTTTGGAGATCGAAGGCATCATCAACCCCTTCACCGCGCGCTATCTAGAACGCGGATTACAGATGGCCGAGGAGCAAGGCGCGCAACTCGTCATCATCACCCTGGATACGCCCGGCGGCTTGGAGACGGCTATGCGGGAGATGGTCCAACAATTGCTGGATGCGCCGGCGCCTACAGCAGTCTACGTGACCCCCTCTGGGGCGCGCGCCACCTCGGCGGGTCTCTTTGTGCTGATGGCGGCCGACGTGGCCGCGATGGCGCCCGCCACGCACATCGGCGCGGCGCATCCCGTGACCTTGGGCGCTGAGACCGATGAGGTGATGGACGAGAAGGCCGCCAGCGACGCGGCGGCTCTCATCCGCAGCATCGCAGTGCAACGCGAGCGCAACGTCGAGTGGGCCGAGCGCGCCGTGCGCGAAAGCCTTTCCGCCACCGCCGCCGAAGCGCTCGAACTCGACGCCATCGACCTGATCGCCGAGGATCTCAGCGACCTGCTGCAACAACTCGATGGGCGCGAGGTGGCCGGGCAACGTCTGCTTATGACCGGCATCCAACCGCAGGTGCATCCGATGAATCTCAACGAGCGCTTCTTCCACATCATCACAGATCCCAACATCGCCTACCTGTTGCTCTCGTTGGGCACGCTGATGCTGCTGGCCGAGGTGGCCGATCCGGGTCTGAGCGTCGCCGGCATCGGCGCCATTGTCGCCTTCATCCTCGCCTTTATGGGCCTGGGCAGCCTGCCTGTGAATTGGGGAGCGATTGCGCTGCTGGCTCTCTCCGTCGTCTTTTTCATCGTCGGGCTGATCACCGATACCGAGTTGATCGTCTCCCTGGCCGGCCTGGTGCCCTTCATCTTGGGATCACTGCTGCTCTTCACGCCGTTTACCCCCACTTCGCCCACGATGCCCGTTGTGCGGGTCAGCCCCTGGCTCATTGGCATCATGGTGCTCGCCATATTCGGCTTCAGCCTCCTCGTTCTGCGCGCCGTGATCGAAGCCAGTCGCCGCCCGCCTCAGGCCGGCGCACAGAAGTTAGTGGGAATGGAAGGCGTCGCCCTCACCGCTCTGACGCCGGCGGGGCAGGTGCGGGTGGATCTGCAAGATTGGAGCGCCGTCGCCGTCGCCGGCCCCATCCGCACGGGCGATCCCGTGCGCGTGACCGGCATCGCGGGCGTGCGCTTGCAAGTCGCCCCCGCCGCCCCCACGGAAGTCACCCCAATTCAGACCGACGCAACACCGGAGCATTAGACTCGTAACTTTTAACTTTTAACCTGTAACTATATTTAGGAGGTTGAGATGGAACTGATGATTATCGCATTGCTCGCCTTGCTGGGGTTGATCCTCTTGACGATGGCCGTACGCATTGTGCCGGAGTACCGGCGACTGGTGGTCTTTCGCTTGGGCAGATGTGTAGGAGCGCGGGGGCCAGGGATCATCTTCCTGATCCCGTTCTTAGATCGCGGGCAGATGGTCGATATGCGCGAGGTCTACTTCGACGTGCCGCCGCAGACGTGCATCACGGCGGATAACGCCTCCGTCTCCATCGATTTCCTGGTCTACGACAAGGTCATCGATCCCGAGCGAAGTGTGTTGGAGGTGGAGAACTTCACCGGCGCCGCGCGCGGGTTGGCGATCACGACCCTGCGCGCCGTGGTCGGCGCGATGGATCTGGATGACGTGCTCTCGAAGCGCGACGAGATCAACCGCATCCTGCACGAGAAATTGGATGATGTGACCGACCGGTGGGGCATCCGCGTGATGGCCGTCGAAATTCGCGAGGTGGTGCCCCCGCGTGATATCGCCGAGGCGATGACGCGGCAGATGGCGGCGGAGCGAACTCGGCGCGCGACCGTCACCGAGGCGATGGGCCAGCGGGAGGCGGACGTCACCGTGGCCGAAGGCCGGAAGCAAGCGTCCATCTTAGAAGCCGAGGGCCAGCGGCAAGCGACCATCCTGCAATCGGAAGGCGACCGCGAGGCCGCGATTTTGCGCGCCGAGGGCTTCGCGCTCGCGCTCAACGAAATCTACAAGGTGGCGCAGGATGTGGACAGCAAGACGCTGACGCTGCAATACTTAGAGGCGCTCAAAGCGCTGGGCGAGGGCGACGCGACCAAGTTCGTCATCCCCACGGAGTTCATCAACCTGGCGCAACCGTTGACCAACTTCGCTAAGGATTCGCATCAGGAGTAGG
>CAYXVS010000271.1:0-4597 GCA_964468735.1 uncultured Anaerolineales bacterium
TGTAGCTTCCGGGAAGGCGGCTCAACTCCGCTCAATCTGCTGATAAAAGAAGTCGGGTCTTTTGGATTTTGCCGGGTAATCCCCTAAGTAGCCCTAAAAGCAGCGAAGAGGTGTGCGTTTGTGGGGATCGCAGACCTTTTTCGCGTCGTTATTGGGTTGTGGGTGGGAATAGCATGACTGCACCCGGCGAATTCCTGAAGAACCAAGAAGTCTAGTGACAGGAGCGTGAAAGATGTGGGAAGAGCTTTGGGAAGCGTTCTGTGAATTCGCGGAACTGAGTCCGCTGTGGGGATTGCTGCTGATAATCAGTCTCCTGATCATCATCGCGTTGATCTGGCCCCAGCAGGATAAGGAAGAATGAGAGATGTCGAATCCTACCGATGCCGTCGAACGAGATCGCGAGTTATCTAACGAGTTGACCCAAATCTACAAGCAACTCTTAGAGATTCAGGAAGACCTTAATGCCATCACCGAAGCATTTCTTTATGGCGAGAAAGAGACCGGCGATCTGGATTCCTTGGAATTTTACTTGGACGTCGCCAAGCTGGTGGATCGGGCGCGCGATAATATCCTCGTGGCCGGGCACAAACTTAGCCGCAAGGCCTTCAACCAGGCCGTCAGCGAGGATCAGCAGAGGAGGAGATCGTCCGAGGAAGAAGAGGTGTGACTGCTCGTTCGAAAACCCTTCGGGTCTAACCCAGGCGCCCCATCCTCTTGAGAGGAGAGGTTGACATGCCTCCGCTTTCCACTACAATCACCCTGCAATCATTTGATAGTAACCGTTTAGCCTTGTGAGGTGCAACGCACTTTTGGGCTTGTCGCCAAGCATATATTGCATGAGGCAGCGCTTTCCTTCAGTTCAAGTGCGTTGCACCTTGGTCTGCTCATAAAAAACTAAACAGATACATTTGACTTATCAAACATCAGAAGGGAGAGAACCATGACCAACAAACCAACCAGCGCCGAGATCCGCCAGACCTTTTTGGATTACTTCGCCGAGCGCGGCCATACGATGGTGCCCAGCGCGAGCGTGGCGCCACAGGATGATCCGACCTTGCTCTTCACCAATGCGGGGATGAACCAATTCAAGGATGTCTTCCTGGGGACGGGATCGCGCCCCTATAGCCGCGCCGCCGATACCCAGAAGTGCATGCGCGTCGCGGGCAAGCACAACGATCTCGACGACGTGGGACGCGACGGCACCCACCACACCTTCTTCGAGATGTTGGGGAACTGGTCCTTCGGCGACTACTATAAGAAGGAAGCCATCACCTGGGCGTGGGATCTGCTGACTCGCGTCTATGGCCTGGCGCCGGAGCGCCTGTGGTCGACCGTCTTCGAGGACGACGCGGGCGATCTGGGGCGCGACGAGGAGGCCGCCAGGTTCTGGCGCACAGAGACCGAGATCAATCCCGCTCAAATCCTCTACTTTGGGCGCAAGGATAACTTCTGGGAGATGGGCGACACCGGCCCGTGCGGCCCGTGCAGCGAGATCCACTATGATCGCGGCCCGGATGCGTGCGACAAACAGGACGACCCCGATCACGTCTGCCAGGTCAATGGCGATTGCGCCCGCTTCGTCGAAATCTGGAACTTGGTTTTCATCCAATATAACCGCCACGGGGATGGCCGGTTAGATCCGCTGCCCGCCACCCACGTCGACACGGGGTTGGGCTTCGAGCGGCTGGTCGCCCTGCTCCAGGGGAAAAACTCCAACTACCGCACCGACCTCTTCTGGCCCATCATCGAGAAGACCCAGGCGCTGGCCGGCCAGACCGACGCGGAGCGCGAGGCCCACATCACGGCCTACCGCGTCATCGCCGATCACGTCCGCGCGTGCACCTTCCTCATCGGGGATGGCGTGCTGCCCGCCAACGACGGGCGCGGCTACGTCCTGCGGATGGTGCTGCGGCGCGCCGTGCGCTTTGGGCGCGGTTTGGGCTTCAGCGCGCCCTTTATGGCCGATCTGGCCCAGCTTGTGATCGACATGATGGGCGATGTTTTCCCCGACCTGCCCCAGCGGGCGGATTTTATCAAGGCGACCATCATCAGCGAGGAGGAGCGCTTCCTCCGCACCTTGGATCAGGGCCTGGAGCGGCTGGAGGCGATTATCGATGATCTCCGGGCGCGCGGCGACAAGGTCATCCCCGGCGCCGACGCCTTCTTCCTGCACGATACCCTGGGATTGCCGCTAGAAGTCACGCGCGATATTGCCGAGGAACACGGCATGACCGTGGACGAAGAGGGTTATCATCTCGCCTTGGAGGAACAGCGCGCTCGCGCCCGCGCCGCCGGCGACTTCGAGATGGCCTCCGATGAGCACGCCGTGCTCTATCCTATCCTTTACGACTGGATCGCGGAGCAGGAGTGCAACCGTCCCCTGACCTACGATCCCTATGGCGCGATGCGTGCGAAAACTTGCCTGGCCGGCCTTATTCGCGACGACAGCATGGACACCGAAGCGGGGCCGGGCGATAGCGTGGAGTTGGTGCTGGAGCACACCTGCTTCTACGTCGAATCCGGCGGGCAGGTCTCCGACACCGGGCGCATTTCGGCGGAGGATTGGGAGGTTCGGGTGACGGACGTCCGGCGCCCCCTCGAGGGCATGGTCGTCCACATCGGCGAGGTGGTGCGCGGGACGCCGCGCGTGGGCGACCGCGTCGTCGCTGAGGTGGACGCGGAACGCCGCTGGGATATCATGCGCCATCACACCGCCACCCACCTGCTGCATCACGCCCTCCGCGAGGTGCTGGGCAACCACGTCGCCCAGGCCGGCTCGCTCGTCGCGCCGGAGCGCCTGCGCTTTGACTACAACTACGAGCAGCCGATGACGCCGGAGCAGCGCGCCGAGATCGAGCGCCTGGTCACGGAGGCGATTTTAGCCAACTACGAGGTGCGCCCCCGCCAGGAGAACTACCGCGAGGCGCTGGATCAGGGCGTCATCGCGCTCTTTGGGGAAAAGTATGGCGATGTGGTTCGCGTCCTGCGCATCGGCGACGAGGACGAGGCCTATAGCCAAGAGCTGTGCGGCGGCACCCACGTCCATCGGACGGGCGACATCGGCGCGTTCCTGATCACCATGGAGAGCGGCATCGGGGCGGGCGTCCGCCGCATCGAGGCTGTGACGGGGCGGCGCGCCTTAGAGGCCGTCCAAGCGATGCGGGCGCGCCAGGAGCAGGCGGCGGCGCGCCTGGGCTGTCCCGTTGGCGACGTTCCTGCGCGCGTCGAGCGCCTGCAGGACGAGCTTTCGGAGACCCAGCGCGAGGTCGAGCGCCTCAATCGCAAGCTGGCCCGGGCCGATTTCAAATCGCTCTTAGACGATGTCGAGGAGATCGCGGGCGTGCCCGTCTTAGTCGCCCGCGTCGATGCGCCGGATGCGAACACCCTGCGCGAGATGGCCGACTGGTTCCGCGATAAGATGCAGGGCGGCTTCATCGTCCTCGGCGCCGTCGTCGAGGGCAAACCCCTGCTGATCGCGGCCACGACCAAGGAGGTGGCCCAGCAGCGCGGCCTCCACGCCGGCAACCTCATCCGCCAGGTCGCCCAGATGGTGGGCGGTGGGGGCGGCGGTCGCCCCGACATGGCGCAGGCCGGCGGTCGCGACGCCGAGAAGTTGGACGCTGCCCTCGCGGAGGCGCCCGCGCTCCTGCGCGAGGCGATGAGAGAGGAATGATCCGTTAGATGCTTGAAGATATTGGAGGTGGACAATGTCAACCAAGGCATTGACGCTTGTCGTCCCGGCCTCGCTGGCCCAAGAATTGGATTCGGCCAATCAGGAGTTCCTGGTGGAGGTTTTGGAGCGGGGATTACGGGAGTTGAAAATCGAACAGGTTCTGAAACGCTACGCACGAGGCGGGATGTCCTTTGGCGCTGCCGCGCAGCAAGCTGGCGTATCGCAATCGGAATTAGCTCGTCACGCCTACGCGCGTGGCATGACCCCCCCCTTTAGTGAGGAAACGTTGCTGGAGGAGTTGAACTGAGTACCCGATCAATCGTGCTGTGTAATTCTGGTCCCTTGATAGCGCTGGGTAAACTGAACCGACTGGATCTGTTAGCTGATCTGTATGGAGAGGTGCGAATCCCCAGGGCTGTTTATGATGAGGTGGTGATCCAGGGACTTGCGTGGGGCGCACCAGAAGCGCTTACGGTTCGTTTGTTCTGGCAACGCCATGCTTGGCCTGTCGTAGATGTGCCTGAAGAGATCTTATCTTTTTATGTGCCACCTGTTACATTGGATCCTGGCGAGACCGAGGTTCTGGCTCTAGCGCGAACATTGTCTGCTCCGTTGGTCTTGCTGGATGATGAAGTTGCGAGATCCGAAGCCCGTCGCCTGGGGTTGCGTTTGCGAGGTACATTGGGCATTCTTGCGCATGCTTATCGCGAGCGGTTGCTTACCTTCGGTCAAGTTGAGTTGTTGGTTCAGGAGATTGCGGCGCGCCCAGATATTTGGATTGGAGCCAGACTGTGTGAACAAGTTTTGGCGTCGTTGCAGAAGTTGGAAAGTTCTGATTAAAACCAAGTTATGCACTGTAAACATCAAGGCCGACACAGAAATGTGTCGGCCTTTTTGGATGGGATAAACTGCCTCCCGATCTGT
>CAYXVS010000272.1:0-4587 GCA_964468735.1 uncultured Anaerolineales bacterium
TTGGCGAACGCACGGAGGAAGAAGCTATGGGATTGCTCACCCGCTTGCGCGAGCGTTTGGCGAAAGGAGTATTGCCGCTGTTCACCAGCGATTCTCTGCCTCATTACGTGAAGGCCATCCTGCAGACCTTTGGGAAGTGGTTCCAGCCCGAACGCAAGGGGAACCGAGGCCGCTTCCCCAAACCCCGTCCGGTAGCGCCGGAGGGCTTGCACTACGCCACGGTGCACAAAGAGCGGGAGAAGGGGCGCGTCGTCCGCGTCACGACCAAAGTGATCTATGGCGCCTGGGGCGACGTCATGGCTCGGCTGGAGGAATTGGGACAGACCATCAACACCTCCTACGTAGAGCGGATGAATCTGTCACTGCGCCATTTGACCAGCCGTTTACACCGCAAGACACTCTGCTTCTCCAAGAAGCGCGAGTATCTGGAGTATCACCTGCACCTGGTGTTGGCCTACTATCACTTCGTGCTCTATCACTCCAGCCTGCGGGAGCGCTTGCCTGAACCCCTCCCGACCCGGGGCGACGGCTCGCCCAAGCTCTGGAGACAGCAAACCCCGGCGATGTCCGCCGGGTTGACCGCTCACAAGTGGACGATGGAGGAATTGTTAATGTACCAAGTACCGGCCGGGCCATAGGAGTGGCCCGGTCACCAAACTGCAAAGAGATACCCGCTTCGCTCCAGCTTCACCTGCCTGGGGCGAGGGAAAAGGACACCTATACGCATCTCTACAGGTCAGCGCATCGTCTCAGATGCGTCTTAGATGCGTCTCGAGGTACTCTTTGAGCACCCAATGAGCCCTTTTTGATTTGGGTGCGTTTCATTTCAGTAGATATTGCCAATAAGCGATTGCCAAGCAGTTAGATATACAAGGTAGCATAGGCCCTTAAAGGTACGGTATAGTTAATTGTGGCATAAGGTCAATGAGATATAAATACTTGTGTTTGTTCTCAATGCCCGCGTGACCGATTTATACCATTATATGTGTCGCAATGTGATTTAATGCAAGATATAGTTATATGTATGCATTCAAACAGCAAGTCACGAACAAAAAACGTAATTCACATGAAAAATAAGGAGTTTACGGCGCATAAGAATGTCGGTGACTCTCAAATTCTCATTTTCTGCAGCTAATTCATGTTTCGTATCAAGAATATCATATATGCGTTTTCTTAATTCGACTCGAAATTGATATGTCTTTAATCTTGCATAGCGCAAAATACTATACCCCAATTTCAATCTTGACTCACCTGAAAAAAGGTCCAAGAAATCGGATTTTAGGTGACCATACCCTACATCTAGTGATTTTGGTCATAAGAAACCCACATATAGTATCAAGTCGTAGAAAAATCCGATTTCTGCTAGTTATTTCAGTAGAGTCAATCTTGCAACTTTGGTTCATTTCTTGTTTTTATTTACTCGGCATTATGCTATTTTTTACTGATTTGAAACGCACCCTTTGGATTTATCTCAACTGTTGAGGGACACTACCCAGAATTTTGGTCCGCAACATTCATAATCAATTTGTTCTCAAGGTCCTTGGCATCCGCCTCTAGTTTTCCGGAGCCAAACGCCATCTACAAGCGCTAATGCTGGAACTTCTCCATAAACCAACCTATTCCGCCAAAAATAATAGCTCCCGTCAACTCCGAAAGAATCATCCAAATTCGCGCCATCAATGCAATAAGTAAGGCTTGAGGTGAAGGGATGATCATAGCAAGAAAATAACCCAGAACACTTTCTCGCACACCCAATCCCCCAGGTGTAATGAAACTAAAGAAGCCTGCTAACCAGGCAGCAGCAAACATCCCAGTGACGATGGGAATATCCACCAGAGGTAAAGGGTATACAGAACCAATCAACAATGATAAGCCGATGCCGTAGCCTATCCAACTCAAACCGTAACCCAACAAGAGCCCCAACAAATCTTCGGTTTTGATAGTAAAGGCGATAGGTTCCTGTTTGGCAAAGAGCAGTAAACGTCCCACAATGGACTCAAAAGACCCAGGCCAAAGATAGAGCAAGGCCAAGGGCAATAACAACAAAATAAACCACAGAGATCCTTCAAACCAACTCCGGATTATAATAGAAGCCAGCATGATAAGAGAACCAGCAGCGATAGTCTGTAACAATTCCAAGAAAAGGCTCAAACTGGTCACCGAAGCACGAATACCATGTTGCTGACCCAAATACGCCCGGCCCACAAAATGCCATAATTTACCAGGTGCGTAGCGTGAGATTTGAGAGAAAAACCAAATCCGTGTTGCGGTATTGTGGCCTATTGTTGTGCCTAGCTTGATAAGAATTGCACGCCAGAGCAAAGTCAGAAACCAGAGAGTGACAGATCCGATAAACCAAGCTGCAACCAAGGGCATTGGCTTGAAATCTACCCCCAAGAATGCTGACCAACTCTCTCTAAGCTTGAGACCAATGTAAATTAGAGAGACCAGTGTTACGATCCAACCAATGAACTTTAGAACCCACGAATTATTAAGTTTCATATCCGCCCTTACCAGATATAGAACCAGGTTTTCTGGCAAATACGATTAAACCTAAACCCAAAGGTAGATGATTGAAAAACGTATCAGCTTTGAATAACAGCAGCAAAAAACCATTCACCAAAGGCCACCACCACTTTTGTGCTGGCGCCACTACATGCTCAGGTGAAACTTTTAATAATCTACGCCGGTACGTAGGCAAATACACATAACGGTGGAACAGGTAAACAAATGGAAAGCCGAAATAGTGTCCTCTCACAACGGAAAAGCCGCACGAGACAAGAATCTGCTGCAGTTCCTCGAGCCGATAGCGGCGCAAGTGCCCAGCCCAATCATCATGCCAATCCCACAGATTTGGATTAGCCGGAACACTAATCGCGCAAATCCCTTCTGGACGTAATGCCCTGTAGGCCGCGCGAAGGGTCTGAACAACTTCTTTTTCTTCGAGATGTTCCAGGACTTCGGCCAAAATAATGGCGTCCAGACCACTAGACTTAAACGGTAGATGCTGGATATTACTTTGGCATAGCCATGCTGGTGCGGAACACTGCTTTCGTAAGTACGTTAAGAATTTCATCGACAGATCAGTCCCCATCGCTGGGTAGCCCTTAGCGCGAAGACGGCGCACAAAAGTCCCTGCGCCGCATGCAGCATCCAATATAACCTCGCCATCCAAGAGCATACGCTGCAGCCCCTTGAATAACTGATCTTCACGGAAACGGTGGCGCGGGCCATAGAATTCTGGCTGAGCGCCCCAATCCATACGTGCCTGATCTCCTAAGCTCGGTATGATTTTAGAAAGACAGATGACAATTTTCCGTCCAATCGCGTCTCGTGTGTACTCGCGCTGAAAAACTGTATAGCCCTGTGTGGAAAGCTGCTGTCGCAAGTCCGGATTGTTTGCCAGAAGCAGAATCTGTTGTGCTAGATCGTCTGGATCCGCCGCACGACAGACCCAAATTTGCTCACCGACCTGCAATTCCGTACGCAACGCAGGCGAATCCTCGCTAAGCACCGGGCGCGCCATTGCTAACCCCTGAAATACTTTATTGGGAATCACACTCTGGGCTTTCTTGGAATCGCCAAAAACACCTAATGAAATATCTGCTTTGGCATAATAGTTGTGAAGACTCGTATACTCAACCCATTTTACTAAAGTTACATTTTTAAGCGCAAGATCCTTCACCAACCTCTCAACCAAAGGGCTCTCCTGACCAGAGCCAACAATCGTAAAATGAATGTTGTGCCCTTTAAGTAAAGCCGCGGCACGCAGAATAGTTTCGCTTCCATGCAAAGGGATCAGTTTGCCTACAAACAACACCTCAATGGACTGCGATTCCGTTTTGGATGGCAATGGTTGCATCTTGAAAACTTGGTCGTCGGCACCAACGGGTACAACACAAACTTTCTCATCAGTAAGATGAAAATTTTTCGCAAAATAAGATGCGTGTTGCTCTGTATCTAGAATCACCAAATCGGCTACATGACACGCTAAATAATCCACACACCAGAACAACCTTCCCTTCAAAGAACGAGCAGAAACCAGATCACGGTCTTCACAAAAAGTATCATAAAAAGAAACCAAGGGGTTGAAAGCAAGCGGAACCGCGCGCAATCGTGTCAGAAACCAAGCCAATAACATATCAAACTGTCCTACGTACCCTACGAGCACGAGGTCATGGGGAGGAACGCAGCAATAATCAATCACCAGCTGCACATAAGCAATCAGAAGATTAAATAACATCCGAACAGCGGCAAAGCCCCCATGGATTTTGCTTTTGTCTTGAAGCCGTTCCCACACCGGTTGGTGACACTCAAAAACCTCAATGCCAGCCTCGCGCAAGCCTGATATGAACAAAGAATTTCTGGGATAATCGCTTTCATAGGTACCAAAGTAACAGATGCGCATAGTTTATTCCTCAAGCCTTATATAAACAAGGTACTGGTTTACTTGACTAATCAACCCGTGGTTTCTGCGAGAAGTATTACGGGATTTGAATAACCCCAAGCTCAATTTCCTGACCAATACGACTGCGGGTAGTGTCCCTCAACAGTTGAGATAAATCAAAAAAGGGCTCATTGGGTGCG
>CAYXVS010000273.1:0-4561 GCA_964468735.1 uncultured Anaerolineales bacterium
GACGTTTGACTCGTGACTTTTTGACTTTGGACAACTTTCAACTCGCAACGTGTAACTTTTAACCGATCCCTGAAGGAGCAGCGCTATGCCCATCGGCACGTTCATCAATATGTTGACGGTTCTCATCGGGAGTTCGGTGGGGCTGATGCTGCGGCAGCGGTTGCCGGAGCAGATCAAGGAGATTATCTTCCAGGGGATTGGGCTGGCCTCGCTGGTGTTGGGGATGCAGATGGCGCTCGAGAGTCAGAATTTTGTGGTGATCATCTTCAGCCTGCTGATTGGGGGGATCATCGGCGTGGCGACCGAGTTGGAGGCGCGGATGGAGGCGGGGAGCGAGGCGCTCAAGGCGCGCGTGCGCGTGGGTGATGAGCGCTTCACGGAGGGGTTGATCACCGCGTTCTTGATCTTCTGCATCGGCTCGATGACCTTCGTCGGCGCGCTGAACGAGGGGCTGACGGGCGACCGGACGCTTCTGCTCACCAAGGCGACGCTGGACGGCTTCACCTCCATCGCGTTGGCCTCGGTCTACGGCGTGGGCGTGGCCTTCTCCATCCTGCCGATGTTCGTGGTGCAGGGGAGCCTCACGCTGCTGGCCGGCCAGGCCCACAGCTTCTTCTCCCCGCTGCTGATCGATCAGCTCACGGCAGCGGGCGGCGTGCTGATCGTGGGCATCGGCCTGAGCTTGTTGGAGATCAAGCAGGTGCGGGGCATCACGCTGCTGCCCTCGCTGATCGTGGTGATCTTTTTGACGTTGCTGGCGGGGTGAGGCACAACATCGAGGCTCAAATCTCGTATGCTAGGTAGAGAGGGCGGTTCAGCTTCCGGGAAGCTACGCCACAATCTTGCTCAGCATAGACGAGCTTATAGCTTCCCGGAAGCTTTCCAGAAGAAGTTTGTCTAACCGGTCAAGTTTGCCTATAATGATAGTAGAAGCAAGGCAAAACGAAGGGAGAAGAGATGATCGAGGGACTGTTGGATTTAGCGTCGGCGTTTGGGCTGTCCACCTCGGCGGGATTGAACGCCTATATTCCCATGCTGACCGTCGCGCTGCTGGGGCGCTTCACCAACTTGGTGCAATTCGAGGAGCCGTGGTCGGCGCTGAGCAGTTGGTGGCTCATCGGGCTGCTGACCGTGCTACTGGTGATCGAGACCGTCGCCGATAAAATCCCCGCCGTCGACTCAGTCAATGACATCATCCAGACGCTCATCCGCCCCACGGCGGGCGCGATCCTCTTCGCGGCCCAGACCCAGAGCACGATCCACATCCATCCCGTGCTGGCGATGGTGTGCGGGGTTTTGTTGGCGGGCAGCGTCCACGCCGTCAAGACCGGCGCGCGCCCCGTGGTAACGGCCACCACCGCCGGGATGGGCAATCCCATCGAGAGCACCCTAGAGGACGTTATCGCCATCGTCACCTCGTTGGTCGCCGTGGTCTTCCCCTATTTGATGATCCTCTGGCTGCTCCTCTTCATCGCGCTTATCGCCCTGTTCATTCGCTGGCGACGCGGGTGGGCAAGGCGATAGTTTTGTTCTTTGCCAGAGCACATTAACCAGAAGTCACAATCACATAAATCCCAGTGGGAAAGGAGTTTTACATAATGACAGAACGAAACTTTGATGAGAATCCAGTCCCTACCCCCCTTGGCGACGCCAAACCGACGAGCACCAACGCCATCCTCAGCCTGATTCTGAGCATCTTGGGCGTCATCGGCATCGTGCCCGTGATCGGCAGCATCTTGGGCCTGGTCTTTGGGTACAACGCGCGCAATGAGATCAAAGAGAGCGACGGTGACCTGAGCGGCGAAGGGATGGCGCAATGGGGCATCATCTTAGGCTGGGTCGGCCTGGCCCTGGTCTTGCTTGCCTGCTGCATCGCCGCCTTCGCCTTCTTCCTCTTCTTCGTCATCGCCATCTCCGAATCAAGCGGCGGCTACTACGGCTATCTTCCTTCGATGTTGGGTATGCTGGTCTAACATCGACTGAGGCGAAAGAACCTTAAACGGGACGCACGCTCGCGCGAATCGAGTGCGTCCCGTTTTTGCTTGTTCTGATTGGGGGATGGTTCACGAGCCAGCAGAAATTGGTTTACACTTTTATTTTGCGCAGAAGATCCCTGTCTTGAGAAAATAAATGCCCGGCGAATAAATTCGCGGCTTCGGGCGGATACGGTTGCATGCTCTCCTCCTGATTTGTAGCTCGCTACACAGTTTTCAAATCAGAAGATTACTCGCTTCTCTCTGATTGTCCGGCACGAAATGGGAAAGCTATTTCCTTCTCATTCCTTAGCGCACAACCTTATAATCTCAGCCCCCTCAGAACTGCTTCGTTTGCCCGAGATTACAGATTCACAATCTGTAATGCCCCTATCCTAAAATAATCCCGCCCTCACTCCTCCGTGAAAATCTCCACGCGCCCCGTCAGCCCCGGCAGCAGATGCAGATCCACCGGCGCCAAATTGACCCGCACGGTGAAGTGAGCGTCCGTCGCAGTTGCCGACTGCTCGCCATCCCCCTGCGGCACGATGGCCTCGATGGTGCCCTCCAGCGGGGTGTCCGGGTAACTCCGCAGCGTGATAACCGCACGTTGCCCCACCTCCAAAGCGGCGACGTGCTGCTCGCTGAGGTTCTGCGTGACGAAGCGCAGCCCATCTTCGATGTTGAGCAGCGTGATGATGGGCGTGCTCGCGTTCACCTGCGCGTTCGGCGCGATGTCCACCGAGCGCACGATGGCCGCCCACGGCGCCACCAGGCGCGCATTCGCCACCGCCTCTTCGGCCTTCTCCAACTCGCGCGCCGCATCCTCGATGGCCCGCTGGTAACTCGGCGCGATCCCCTCCTCCAGCGCCGCGAGCTTGCGGCGCGCCATCTCGACATCCTGCCGCTGCCGCTTCAACTCCATGCCGTTGACCGAACGGCTGTCCAGCGCGTCGTCGTATCGCATCTCGGCCAACTCGCGATCCTGAATCCGCTGTTGCCATACCTCATATTCGTGCTCCCGTTGCTCCGGCGGCGTCCAATCGCCCAACACCGGTGTGTCGTAAGCGTGCTTGGCATCCTGCTCGGCCTGACGCGCGCGCTCCAACGCGATCCGCGCCTCCTCCACGCTGGTGCTGGAGTATTGCAGCAGGGTGGTCGTCAAGGTGTTCCGAGCGGCCACGAGCGACGCCTCCGCGTCAGCGACGTCACGCTCCCACTGCGCCTCCGCCTGCGCCTTGTCCACCTGAGCGCGCTCCAAGGCGAGTTCCGCCTCCGCCACCGCGCGCTGCAAGGCCGTGTCATCCAAACGCGCGACCAGATCGCCCGCCGCGACCCTATCGCCCGGCTGGACCGCGATCTCGGTCACTTCGCCGCTCACACTGCCGCCAAAGGTCAGCGGCAGGGCCGGATAGGCCGAGGCCAACGCGCCATCCGCCGCCACCGTCTTGCCCAGGGTCGTCGTCACCGGTTCCCGCGTCGATTCGGTAGAGGACGGGCCGCCCTGAGTCACCACCGTCATATCGCTGGACGTAACCGTGCTACTCGCACATCCGGCCAAGACCACAACCATCACTACGCCCAACAAAAGCCGCTCTAATAATCTCACGATCCAACCTCCTTCTCTAAATTTCATCATTTTTGTATCCCCACCGCCGTTAATCGATAGGTGATGTAGGGTTCGTGTGCAATCCGCAAATCGAAGGGTAGGTCTGCGCCAGGAGCAATATCGCCCCGCAGGGACGTCGAATCTAAGTTGACGATGTGCCCACTCGCATCAAGAAGCTCGCCGCGCACGAGGATGTGATCGACGGCGACCGAGTGGTGGTTAAGCACCCGGCCTGTGATGTACACGTTACCAGCGCCATCACGGGAGACGTTGACCCGGTCGGTGTCTAACGTCAGGGGCTGACGATGTTGGGTTGGCACCCCTTTGGGATGCAACTTATACTTGACGTAGTCATCAGCGTAGATCTCCAAGCGGAACGGACAAGCATCCCCCGGCACCAACAGGCGACACGCGCATTCAACCTCGGCCACCCGATGCCGGTCGCCCTCGGCGTCGAAGAACGTCGCCACCACGTCGACGCCTCGATAGGTCTCGCTGCCATCGTTGCGAATCGAGCCGATCATCTGATACGTGGCGCCGCCCTCTATCAGATGCAAACGGCTGACCAAGATGGTCAACGGCGGGGCCGGATCGGCATCTACCATCCGTTCTAACGTCACCTTCCCTTGATCAGGCGATGACGTTGGGTTTGCCGGCGCCGATGGCGACGCATCATCACGCGCCACAGGCTGCGGCGTCGAGGTAGGAGAAGAGGTAGGTACGGCTGTGGGCGTGGGCGTCTGAGGCGTCGCTGACGGTGTGGGGCTGGGCTGAGGCGTAAGTGTGGGATAGGGAGTGAGCGTGGGATAAGGCGTGTAGGTCGGATAGGGCGTGTAGGTTGCCAGGGGACGCTGTGTTTCAGGCACCCGTGTACCCTGGGATTCGGAAGTTGGTGGAATATTGAGTGCCATTGTGCGGCAGGCACTCAACAGCAGCCCAATAATCATCAACATCATCACGCACTTCTTCATTTTAAATC
>CAYXVS010000274.1:0-1568 GCA_964468735.1 uncultured Anaerolineales bacterium
GGCATTATCTTCCCCGCCGGGCGCACCAAGCGCGGACGCGCCAAGTTCACGCAGTACAGCTTCGAGCAGCTCAACGCCGAGGTGGATCGCTACGCGCACGGCCTGCGCGCGTTGGGCATCCGCCAGGGCGACCGCGTGCTGCTGATGGTGCGGCCCGGCGTCGAGTTGATCGCCGTGGTCTTCGCGCTGGTGCGGATGGGCGCGGTCCCCGTGCTGATCGATCCGGGGATGGGCCGGCGCGCCTTCTTGCAGTGCGTCGCCGAGACCGAACCCGTCGCGCTCATCGGCGTGCCGCTGGCCCATCTCCTGCGCCGTCTCTTCCCGCGCCCGTTCCGGGGCATCCGGCACACCGTGGTCGTCGATGGCCCGCGCCTCCTGGCCGAGACGACCTTAGATGAGGTGCGCGAGGTGCGCGCCGCCACGCGCGAGCCGTTCCCCATCGCGCCGACGACGCTGGAGAGCGAGGCGGCGGTGACCTTCACCTCCGGCAGCACCGGCATCCCCAAGGGCGTCGTCTACCGGCACGGGATGTTCCGCGCGCAGATTACCCTGCTGCGCGATGAGCTGCGCATCGAGGAGGGCGAGGTCGATCTGGCGCTGCTCTACATCTTCGCGCTCTTCAACCCCGCGTTAGGCGTGACGACCGTCATCCCCGATATGGACCCCACCAAATCGGCGGAGATCAATCCCGCCTACGTCGTCGAGGCGATCCAGACCCACGGCGTGACCAACGCCTTCGGCTCGCCCACGATCTGGAAGCGCGTGGCGCCCTACTGCATCGAGCGCGGCATCACGCTGCCCTCGCTCAAGCGCGTGTTGATGGCCGGCGCGCCCGTCCCGCCCGCGCTGATCGCGACGATGCTGGACGAGGTGTTGGCCGCCGACGCCGACGTGAACACGCCCTTCGGCGCCACGGAGGCGATGCCGCTGACGATGATGAGCGGGCGCGACATCGTGGCGGAGACCGCCGCCCAGAGCGATTCCGGCGCGGGAATGTGCGTGGGGCGACCGCTGCCCGGCGTCACCGCGCGCGTGATTCGCATCACCGACGCGCCGATCCCCACGTGGGACGAGGCGCAGGCGCTGCCCCAGGGCGAAATCGGCGAGTTCGTGGTCAAGGGGCCGATGGTGACGCGAATGTACCTGAACCGCCCGGAAAAGACCGCGCGCGCCAAAATCCGCCAGGGCGATGAGGTGTGGCATCGGATGGGCGATGTGGGCTACATCGACGCGCAGGGGCGGCTGTGGTTCTGCGGGCGCAAGGCGCACCGCGTGGTCACCCCACAGGGGACGCTGTACGCCGTCCCCTGCGAGGCGATCTTCAACCAGCACCCGGACGTCTTCCGCACGGCCTTGGTTGGAGTGGGGGAGGTGGGCGCTCAGACGCCGGTGTTAGTCGTCGAGCCGCGCGCGGGCCGCTTCCCCGCCGACGCGGCGGCGCGTCAGGCCTTCACCGACGCGCTGTTGACCTTAGGCGCGGCGCACGAGCACACCCGCGCGATCCAACGGGTGGTGTTCTATCGTGGCCAGTTCCCTGTCGATGTCCGGCATAACGCCAAAATCCAGCG
>CAYXVS010000274.1:1668-3200 GCA_964468735.1 uncultured Anaerolineales bacterium
TGTTCTATCGTGGCCAGTTCCCTGTCGATGTCCGGCATAACGCCAAAATCCAGCGAGAGAAGCTCGCGGCCTGGGCTAGGACGGCGATATGATGTTGGGGCGAGGCATTTGTACAAAACTCAACTGCCTACAACAATCCCCTCACTGAGTATCTATCTGAATAGCTCAGCACCTACTGCCAAATGCCTCGCCCTTACTTAGTTACCGGCGGCGGCGGATTTCTGGGCCGCTATATCGTCGAGCAGTTGGTGGCGCGCGGGGACGAGGTGGTGTCCTTTTCGCGCGGAGCCTATCCTGAGTTGAAGCGATGGGGCGTGCGCACGGTGCGGGGCGATCTGCGCGACCGCGACGCGCTCATCCGCGCCAGCGAGGGGATGGGCGCGGTCTTTCACGTCGCGGCGAAGGCCGGGCTGTGGGGGCCGTGGGACGAGTTCTACGCGGTCAATGTCACCGGCGCGGAGAACGTCATCGCCGCTTGCCGCGCCAACGGCATCCCCAAGCTGATCTACACCAGCTCGCCCAGCGTCATCTTCGATAACACCTCGCAGGTGGGTGTAGATGAGTCGTATCCGTACCCGGCGGATGCGGACTATGAAAGCCCCTATCCCCACACCAAGGCGCTGGCCGAGCGGGCCGTCATCGCGGCGAACGGCCCTGATCTGGCGACGGTCTCCCTGCGCCCACACCTGATCTTCGGGCCGCGCGATGCCCATTTGCTGCCGGGGCTGCTGGCAGCGGCGCGATCCGGGCGTCTGCCGCAGGTGGGCGACGGGACCAACGTCGTCGATCTGACCTACGTGACCGACGCGGCGCGAGCGCATCTGTTGGCCGCCGATGCGCTCGCGCCGGACTCGCCTGTGGCCGGGGCCATCTACTTCATCAGCCAGGATGATCCGGTCGTGCTCTGGCCGTGGATTCGCCAATTGCTGCGCAAACTCGATCTGCCGGGGCCGCGCGCGCGGCTCTCGCTGCCGGTGGCGCGCGCGTTGGGCGCCGTGCTGGAGGCGATCTATCGCGTGCTGCCCTTGCAGGGCGAGCCGCCGATGACGCGCTTCTTAGCCAGCGAGCTGGCGCAGAGCCACACCTACGATATCTCCCGCGCCAAACGCGAGTTGGGCTACCAGCCTCAAACCTCAATGGCCAAGGCCCTCGATCAGACGGTAGCCTATTTTAGGTGATCCGGTACTGAGGATTGGTCTCCAATCGAATCGGCACGGGATTACATTTTGCCTGTTCCGTTGTTATGGCCGGCGTTGTTTATCCTCCCCAAGAGGACCCCGCCAAGCCACCACGGGCACGGCGAGACGCCGGCCCGAACCCTCCAAGCACTGTCCCCCATTTCCTTTTTGCGCTGTTTTTCGTTACAATAAGAGTGTAGACTCTTCCCCCATTTGCCCACCCAGCATCCAGCAACCAGCAACCAGATAAGGAGATGGCTATGAGAGGCATGATTGTCAGGAATACGACGGATCTGAACCTGCGCGCAGGGCCGAGCACCAATCACACAATTTTGGATCGGCTGCCCACCGGCA
>CAYXVS010000274.1:3300-4550 GCA_964468735.1 uncultured Anaerolineales bacterium
CTGCGCGCAGGGCCGAGCACCAATCACACAATTTTGGATCGGCTGCCCACCGGCACGCGCATCGATGTGTTGGATGAGGAAGGCGTGTGGCTCCACGTCATCGCCCGCGAGCGCGAGGGCTATGTCCACCGTTACTATGTCGAGTTTCCGCGCGCGGCCAAGACCGTGGTCGATGTCGGCCTGAAGCGGACGCCCGGCGAGACCTCGTCCATCGTCATCGATCTATATGGGGACACGCAGGTGTTGCTCTTCGAGGAGGAGGGCGGCTGGTACGAGACCATCGCGCTGGGCCAGGAGGGCTACCTGCCGATGGACGCGCTGGCCTTTCCAAAGGTCAGCCGCACGACCGGTTACGTCAACCTGCGCATCGGCCCCAGCACCGATCACTACATTCTGCGGATGTTGCCGCCCAACACTCGCGTCCACGTCTGGCATCGCGCCGAGGAGGCGGACACGTGGTATTACGTGGCCGATACCACGATGTCCGGCTATCTGCACAGCGACTTTGTGGCGGAGGGCGCACCCATCGTAGAAGAAGGCACAGCCGTGGCCCGCGTCGACAATTCGGCGCTGCGCCAGGCGGAGTTGGAACCGCCCGCCGATCAGAAGATTTATCTGCCGCCCAACGCCGGCGGCGCGGAGCGCCAGGTCGCCGACATTTGGAATCGATTGGGCGGATTGTTTGCGCAATTGTCAGCGCAGCTCAACATCGATCCGGCGGTGGCTGTTGCTGTCTGGTCGGTGGAATCGGGCGGGCGCGCCTTCGGCCCCGACGGGCGGATGATCATCCGCTTCGAGAATCACATCTTCCACAGCCGCTGGGGCAAACACCATGGGCATCTCTTCCAGCAGCACTTCACCTTCAACGCCGACAAGCGCTGGACGGATCACCATTGGCGTCCGGCGGCGGATCAGCCCTGGCGTACCTTCCACGGCGATCAGAGCGCCGAGTGGGAGGTGCTGGAGTTTGCCGCTCGCCTCGACGACACGGCGGCGAAATCCTCCATCAGTATGGGCGGCCCGCAGATTATGGGCTTCAACTACGCCGGCATCGGCTACACTTCGGTCCAGGAAATGTTCGACGCCTTCGCCGGCAGCGAGCGCGGCCAGATCATCGGGTTCTTCGATTTCGTGCGGGGGCGGGGCAGCAGCTCACTGCGCGTCGCGGCCCTCCAAGCCAAGGACTTCGTCGCCTTTGCGCGCTACTACAACGGCCCCGGCCAGGCCGCGCACTACGGCAGCCTGATCCA
>CAYXVS010000275.1:0-4515 GCA_964468735.1 uncultured Anaerolineales bacterium
GCCTCGTCATCGATCTGATGTTGCCGATTGAGGATTAAGTTGCAGGTTGCAGGTTAAAGGTTGAAAGTTGCAGGTTAAAGGTTGCAAGCAAGATGGGGGTACCTGTTTAGTTTAATGAGCATATAAAGGTGCAACGCACTTGGATTTAGGTAACAGTTACTCCTGATGCAGTGTTATACTTAGTAATAAATAAGTCCAAAAGTGCGTTGCACCTCACAAGACTAAGGTAATTCCAGAAATTTAAACCTCCTGGAGAGGAAGCAAGATGTCACACATACATACCCAAATCAAAGCAGCCATACGTGAGCAACTAGAGGAACTGGCCACGGGGATTACGGCTCAACACTATGCCGCCCATCCTCAATTGCATCATCAGCATGGGAAGGAAGGCCGCGCGAAGTGTCGCCAGGATGTCGGCCATCACCTGACCTATCTCTCCGATGCGATTGGATTAGAGCAGCCAGAGCTGTTCGCCCACTACATCGCCTGGGTCAAGGTGGTGTTGGAAAAGCGCGGGATGCCCGCGCAAATCCTGGCCGACAATCTGCGCTATCTGCGCGACGGGCTGCTGGCCGCGCTCCCGGCGGAGATGCATGAGATCATCACGGCGCACATCCAGGCCGGCCTCGACGCCCTGGCGATGACGGACGAGACACACTCATATCTCAGTCCAGAAGCGCCGCATCATACACTGGCGCGCGATTACCTCCACGCCCTGCTGAGCGGAGAACGTCACGCCGCCAGCCGGATGATTCAAGACGCCGTCGCAGAGGGGACGCCCGTCAGAGAAATCTACCTTCACATCTTCCAGCCGGTGCAGTACGAGATCGGGCGGCTGTGGCAGATCAACGAGATCAGCGTGGCGGAGGAGCACTACGCCACCGCTGTCACCCAACTGGTCATGTCGCAGCTCTACCCGGAGATCTTCGCCACCGAGCGCACCGGCCACACGCTGGTCGCGACCTGCGTCGGCGGCGAGCTGCACGAGATCGGCGTGCGGATGGTGGCCGATTTCTTCGAGATGGCCGGCTGGGACACCTTCTACTTAGGCGCCAACACCCCCTCCGAAAGCATCATCCACACCCTGAAGCAACGTCGCGCCGAGGTTTTGGCTATCTCGGCGACCCTGACCTCCCACATCGAACAGATGGCCCAGCTTATTCAAGCCGTCCAGCGCTCCGACGCCCAGGATGTCAAAATCTTAGTGGGCGGCTATCCCTTCAATCGAGCGCCCCAGCTCTGGCAGAAGCTCGACGCTGACGGCTACGGCGCGAGCGCCGACGAGGCCATCGCCGTGGCCGAGCGATTAGTGAGGAATGGACATTAACCGATGTCAGATCAAACGCAACGGATGCAAGGCATAGCTCTGCTATGTGATAGGAATGGTGAGATCCAACGCATTCTGCGAGACGATCTCGACCTGGCCGAGCATATCGAGGTTGGCCAATCCTTCACCGCGCTCTTCCCGCCCTGGCAACAGGAGAGCGCGCAACAGTTCATCGCCGAGATCCAATCCCACAAGGCCGCGTTGGATCGCGAACTCGCCCTCCGGCTCGGCGAGCGGACGGCGCATCTCTACCTGGCCGGCGGCGCGGTCAACGACGCCATCCTCATCGTGGGCGCCCTAACCCGTGACGAGGTCGCCAGTCAATTCTACGAAGAGCTGATGTTAGTCAACAACGAACAACTGAACGCTTTGCGCACCGCGCTCAAAGAGCAGGCCCTGCTCACGCGCAAGCAAGAGGAGCTGACTCACCTGAACAATGAGTTAGTCACCGTGCAACGCGAGCTGGCTAAGACGAACGTCGAGGTCACGAAGGAACGCGAGCGCTACCGGCTGGTCTCTGAGGTCATCTCCGACTATGCCTACGCCTTCCGCGTGGATCAAGCAGGGAATTTGAAGCGCGAATGGGTCACCCAAGCCTTCGAGCGAATCACGGGCTACAGTATCGACAGCAAAACCGCGCTCGATTGGACCCACATCATCCATCCCGACGATCGGGCCATTGCGGAACAGCGCGCCGAGCGCCTGCTCGCCGGGGAGGACGAGGTCAGTGAATTCCGTATCATCACCAAAGAGGGCGATGTGCATTGGATTCGCGATTATGGCCGGCCCATCTGCACCGGCTCCGATACAGCACAGGGTAAACGGGTCGTGCGCATCTACGGCGCGGCCCAGGACATCACCCGCCAAAAAGAGATGGCCGCCGAGTTGCAGCGCTACACGGAGAATTTAGAGCAGTTGGTCGCCGAAAAGGTCAAGGCGCTGGAACAGGAGCGCAGCAAGGTAATCCAGGCCAGCAAATTGGCCGCCATCGGCGAGATGGCCACGGGCGTCGCTCACGAGCTGAACCAGCCGCTCACCGCCATCTCCT
Organism: uncultured Anaerolineales bacterium; assembly: GCA_964468735.1. Lineage (GTDB taxonomy): Bacteria > Chloroflexota > Anaerolineae > B4-G1 > SLSP01 > JAAAOZ01. The sequence goes on from CAYXVS010000275.1 coordinate 2,376, forward strand.
TCGAGGCCGATTACATCCGCCAAATCGGGCAACGCGAGGGCGGTCACCTAAAGGGCGCGGCGCTGTGGGAAGAATTGACCGATTTGGGAAAGAACCTTACCGGCGACGTCGATCGCTGCCGTCGCATCATCGACCACCTCCGCACCTTCGGGCGCGTCACGGATAAGACGACCGAGCTGACCGATCTCAACGAGCCGATCCGCAACAGCTTCCTGCTCATCGACGAGCGGATCAAGCAACACAACGTGATCGTCGAGCGCGATCTGGCGCCCGATCTGCCGCCGATTATGGCCGATCCCCACCGCCTGGAGCAGGTCTTTCTCAACCTCATCAGCAACGGGGAGTATGCCACAACGGAGATGCAAAGGCGGATCGACGCCGGCGAGGTGAAGCGGCCGGCCTACGAGAAGCGACTGGAGATCCGCACCGAGGCGAACGAGGGGTCTGTCATCGCCACCGTGCGCGATAACGGCGCGGGCATCCCGCCGGAGGCGCAGGAGCACATCTTCGAGCCGTTCTTCACCACCAAGCCGGTGGGCGAGGGCACGGGCTTGGGATTGTCCATCAGTTACGGCATCGTGCGCGATTTCGACGGCCACATCACGTTTAAGAGTGAGATCAACCAAGGCACAACCTTTTCGATTCGCTTCCCCATCGCAACCCTCGCGCCTCAATCATAGTAAAGCTTCCTGATTCGCAGCAACTTTCGGAAGGAGAATCATCATGCCTGAGAAGATATTAGTGATAGACGACGATCCCCGGGTATTGAGCACGTTCACGCGCCATTTGCGATTGCAAGGCCACACGGTCTTCACCGCGATGCAGGGCGAAGAAGCCCTCGCCGTCTATCATCGCGAGCACCCCAGCATCGTCTTCGCCGATGTGCGCATCCCACCGCCCAATGGGATCGAGGTGCTCAAAACCATCCGGCGAGAATCGCCCGACGCGGAGGTCATCTTAATCACCGGGCACGGCGATATGGAGTTAGCCATCGCGGCGCTCCGCGAGGGCGCCTCTGATTTCATCCCCAAGCCCATCGCCCCGGACGTCCTGACCAACGCGCTACGCCATGCCTGTGAACGACTATCTCTCAAGCGCGAGTTGCGCGAAGCACAAGATAAGTTGGCCGCCTACACGAACCATCTGGAAGCGCGGGTGGAAGAACGCACCCGCGAGCTAACAGCAGCCAACAAAAAACTCCGCGAATTAGACCGCGTCAAGACCCGCTTTATCGCGGACATCTCTCACGAACTCCGCACCCCGCTGACCACCATCAATTTGCTGGTGAAATTGCTGAAAGAAGGTCATCCAGATAAACACGCGACCTATCTCTGCAACCTCGGCCACCAAACCGACCAACTCATTCAGATCGTGACTGACATTCTAAATTATGCCACATTAGAATTGAGACGAGATCAGATGACCCTCAAGCCCCTTGATCTGGAGCTGATCATAGGCATAGTCATTCAAAAAAACCAGGAGAAGGCCGAGGCTAAAGGTATAACTCTCAGCTACGAGCTAGAGGATGACCTACCCGCCGTCATGGGCGAAGCGGAATACCTGGAGTTGGGTCTCACGCTGATGTTGAACAACGCCATCAACTACACGGACGAGGGCCACATCTGGATTCGCGCCCGTCACGATGCAGAGAAGAAACGCGCCTATCTTGAAATCGAGGATACCGGGCGGGGCATCGCGCCGGAGGATATGCCTCACATCTTCGACCGCTTCTATCGCGGCCAGAACGTCGGTTCCCTTAACATCCCCGGCACCGGTTTGGGCCTCACCTTGCTGAAGGAGATCGTCGACCTGCATCAGGGCGAGATCGAGGTGGAGAGCGAATTGGGGCGCGGGACGACCTTCCGCATCAAGCTCCACGCGGAAACGTGTAAGCCGATGGCGTAGCATATCCGAGACAGATTACCAAACGACAACAGCCCGCTGCCTTTAATCAGCAGCGGGCTGTTTTTGATGTCAGGGATGGGCTAAGTACACTACCGTTTTTTAAGACTTCGGAAGTCTTCTGGGCGAGGATTTCGAGATCAAAGCCGGCCCGAAAACATGTCAAAAGCTGTTAGCCGGTTACTTTTGAGACTTCCGAAGTCTGATCCGCGCTTAGAATATGGGAACGTCGTTCCCA
>CAYXVS010000276.1:0-4500 GCA_964468735.1 uncultured Anaerolineales bacterium
CCATATCACCTGCGAAGCATCCAACTCGGTCGTCGGAACGTCGCCGCCGCGCCAGCCCGGCTGGCCACCCGGCCAGGCGTGCCCGCCGCCGACCACGGTATACAGTTCCACCGCCGCATCCTGTCGGCAACCGCTGTAGACGGTGTGACGGATGCTGTCGTTCTGTGTGACTTGGGGGGACGCGGCGCAGCCATTCTGCTGCACCCAGAAATCTATCGTCGTCTCGACCGGCTCGAAGGGGATGCCCACCAGCGACTCGGCGCCGACCCCGCCTGCGTAGGGCGCGTGGCGATCGGCGTCGCCGTGGATGTGCAGCACCGGCACGGGGCGCGCGGGTGTGCAGGCGTCGAGGTTTTGCGTCGCCGCCACCGGGCCAATCGCGGCGATTACATCCCCCAGCTCGCAGGCCAGGCGGTAAGACATGATCGCCCCGTTGGACATGCCGGTGGCATAAATGCGCTGTGTGTCCACGTTGGCGACCGTTCCCAGATCGGTCAGCAGCGCGCGTACAAAGCCCACGTCATCCACGTTCTGCTCCAGCGCATACGCGCAACAGCGCCCGCCGTTCCAGGTGAGCAGCCGGTCTGGCCGCCGCCCCGTCCCATTCGGATAGACGACGATGAACCCTGCGGCGTCGGCGATGGCGTCAAAACCGGTCATCATCCGGGCGTTTTCGGCGTTGCCGCCCCCGCCATGAAAGACCAACACGACCGGTGTTGGCTGCGTCGGATCGTAGGTGGGGGGAACGTAGACGATATACGAACGCTCGCGTCCATCGTGGTTTAGGGTGCGCGTCGTATCGCCGGGCGATAGGACCTCCGGCGCCGGTGTGAGCACAGCCCGTCGCGCTGCCCGATGACCGCAGCCGGTCAGTAGCAATACGCACAGCAAGCACAAAAAGAGCAAATGACGTTTCATTCAAACAACCTCGAAACCGCCGAACAGCATATCCTGCCAGGTTTTTCTTTTCTCTGCCATCTGTCATGCCTCTCTTGCCCGAAAGCGCCACACGGCGAGGGCGAAAAAGCCCAAGGCGTAGGCCAGCAGGATGCCCGCCGGCTGCCACACCGACGCCAGCCCCAACCCGCGTACCAGGATGTTCTGCAAGCCGTCCATCGCCCACGCGCCGGGGGTGAGATGCCCAATCGCCGAGAACGCCTTGCCCGTTGTTTCCAATGGGAACCACGCCCCGCCCAACGAGGTGAACAGGAACATGGCAATCAGACAAAAGAGAATGACCTGCTCTTCCCCTCGGGCCAACATGCCGATGAATAAGCCCATGCTGGCAATCCACAAACTGAATGTGACGGCGACCAGCAGCACGCCCAACGGCTCGCGGAAATAATGGACGCCCAACACGAGCTGGCCGAACAGGACGAGCAGCAGCGTCTGTCCCAAGACCAGCGCCACCATCGCCAGCCAATGCCCGGCGATGATCTGCCAGGGTTTGATGGCCGTGGTGATGAGCCGCTGCAAGGTGCGCGTCTTGCGCTCCTGCACCAGGATGCCCGCCGCGCCGATCATGCCCGTAATCGCAAACTGCACCAGCATGCCGGGCGAGCTTTGGTTGAACGGATTGCCGCCCAGCGGCGCGGCTTGCTCGGTCTGGGCGACGGCGCTTTCGACGCGCACCCACGCCCCCTGCTGATTGGCTTGCGTCCACCCGGTCAGGGCGGCGTCCAGCGCGGCCTCGCGTTCTTGCGCCCGCGCCTTCTCGTCAATGAGAGCATTTTGCGCGTCCAGCGCGGCCACGTCCAACCGGGCAATCTCGACCGCGCTCAGTGTCCGTACCACCGCCGCCCGCACAAGCTGGTAGAGCGATTGCCCGGTCGTGCTGGACTGGTCGACGATCAGGGTCAACGGGAGCGGCGCAGCGGAAAACGCCGCCTGGCTGAATCCAGCCGGGATGACCAGCGCGCCGGCGACGTCGCCCTGGCGCACCGCCGTCTCGGCATCGGCGGGATCCACCTCCACCCACCTGACCGAGCCAGAGGCATCCAGATCGGTATACAATTGTTGGCTGAGGGGGCTCTCGCCGTCGGCGTTGGCCCAGCCCAGAGCCAGCCACGGATCGTCCGGCTGCGCCGCGCCGCTAAAAGCCAGCCCCATAAAAAAGGTGAACACCATCGGCATGACGATCAAGAACAGCAGCGACAGTTTGTCGCGCAGCACTTGCGAAAGGTCTTTGAGAGCTAAATCCAGGATGCGCACGAGAGCCTCCTTCAGGCAAACCGGCGGCGAAACAGCGCTGCGCCGAGGGCAAACATGGCCGCGCCCATCACCACGGCAACGAGACAGGGCAGCAGCAGCGCGTCCGGCGGCTGGCCGGCCAATGCCAATCGCCAGCCTTTCAACACCCAGCCGTGCGGCGTAAACAGCGCGGCCACGTCGAAAAACGCCGGCATCCCCTGAATCCCCACCGTGAACAGCCCGCCGAGCATCCCGAACGCGGTCAGCCCGCCGCCCAGCACCGGCCCGGCCTGGCGCGAGTGCTTGACCAGGGCGATCAGCAGCACGCCCAACCCGGCTGCCGCGACGACCTGGGCGACCAGCGCCAGCAGGACACTGCCGGCGCGCCCCCAATGGATGCCAAAGGCCAGCCCGGCAAACAGCATCAGCGCCGCGCCCTGCAGGATGACGGTCAGGAACACCGCCAGGAACTTGCCGCCCAGAATGACGGTGCGGTCGGTCGGCGTGGTGAACAGACGCGCCAGCGTGCCTTCTTCGTGCTCGCGCAGGATCGAGGTCATCGAATAGGCCGCCGTGTAAAAAGCGAAAAAGACCATCTGCCCGGCCATGGTCGCTCCTAGAATCTGGCTCATCGGCGCGGCCGTCTCGTCCACGCCTGGTGCGACCAAACGCAAGGCCGCTTCGGTGGGATGGTGAAACAGGGCGCGCAGAAAATCGGTGTACCAGGTCTGGTACTGCGCGATCAGGGCCGGAATCTGCGCCGGGGCCAAGGCCAGCCCGTGCGCCGCGTGCCGCTCCTGGATGACCTGAATAGCAATCCGTCCGCCGGCGACGCCATCCAGTAGCGACGTGACCATGCCGCCGACCACCTGTGGTGCGAGGCTCAAGGTGGGATCGTGCAAGATGACGACGGCCGTGTCCGGCGAGTGTTCGCCGGAGAGCGCCGCCGCGCTCAGGCCGGCCGGGATGAGCACGGCGACGTCGATCTCCTGGCGTTCGAGGGCAGCGCGCGCGGCGGCCTCGTCGGCATACATGCGCGCCGTCAGCCAGTCGGCGACGCTGGCATCGGTGAACATCTCAACCAGCGTTTGCCCCAGGTTGAACGGCGCATCGGCAGATGGCGCGTCCGCGTTGACCAGGCCCACCTGAATGGCCGGCATATCGGGTTGTTCGCTGCTCGTGCCGCCAAACGCGAGATAGATCAGCCCGGTAATCAGTAGTGGCGCGACGATCATCATCCCCACCGCAAACAGGCTACGGAACGAGCGCAGCATATCTTTGAGCGCAATGTCGATCAGTTTCATAATCTCCTCCGGGGAAGAAGAATGGAGAATGGAGAATCTCTGACTTCCCTGAAAGAAGGGGGGATGAACCGCAAAGGACGCAGAGGTCGTAAAGACAACTTAATATTTCTAAGGTTTACGCCTCGATGAGTTAATAATCTGTATCTCAACTTCGCGTTCTTTGCGCTCTCTGCGGTTAGCTAGCCTTTCTTCAGTAGAGTCATCTCTATTCTTTCCTCTATTCTCCATTCTCTCAGTCCCTTAACGCCCGCCCGGTCAGGTGCAAAAACACCGCTTCCAGGTTCGGCTCGCGGATGTCCACGCCGGTGATGCGCGCGTCGGCGGCGGTGGCGGCCTCGAACAGGCGCGGCAAGACGCGGTTGCTGTCGTCCACCAGCACCGTGACCAGGCCATCCTGGGCAGAGACGCGCGAGACACCCTCTACCTGCTGCCAGGCGGTCAGGACGCGCTCGGCGTCCTCGTTCAGGGTCAGGTCGATGCGCGTCTGCTCGCCCACCAACCGGATCAGTTCGTCGTGCGTGCCGTAGGCGATGATCTCGCCGTGGTCCATAATGGCGATGTGGTCGGAAAGCTCGGCGGCTTCTTCCATATAGTGGGTGGTGTATAGCACGGTCATGCCCTGGCGGTTGAGTTCCTTGACATTATCGAGGATGTGGCGGCGGCTCTGCGGGTCAATGCCCACCGTTGGCTCGTCCATGATCACCACCTGCGGCTTGTGCAGCAGCGCCGCGCCGATGTTCACCCGCCGCTTCATCCCACCGGAGAACTTGTCCACGCGCCCCTTTTGGCGGTCGGCCAGGCCGATAATCTCCAGCACCTCGTCCACGCGCCGCTTGAGGGCTGCGCCGCGCAGGCCGTACATCTTGCCCCAAAAGAGCAGATTTTCGCGCGCCGACAGGTCGGGATAGAGCGCAATGTCCTGCGGCACCACGCCCAGGCAGGCTTTGGCCGCCTCCGGCTCGCGACGGATCGAGTGGCCCATCACCAGGGCGTCTCCCTCGGTGGG
>CAYXVS010000277.1:0-4499 GCA_964468735.1 uncultured Anaerolineales bacterium
AATAGCGTGTCACTTTTGCCGTAATGCGACATAAGGCGGGTCTTTTGGGAGTTGATTTGGGCGTGTTTCGTCTGGGATAGCCGGCGCGCAAAACACAAGAGTCTAATTTACGGAATACGCAATACGAAATACGCAATGCGCGGCGCATTTACCACCAAGACGAAACACCCCCTTCTTTCACAGGAGAGAACATGACGAACGATCTGGATATGAACCGTCGCGTTGCGCGGATGCAGCAGCTTGTGGCCCGGCTCCAGTCGCGTCTCGAATCGCAGGATGTGACGTCAGAGGAACGGACGCTGCTCCAGGAATTGGACGCGGAGTTGGCCGCGTTGGACGGCGCGGAGGCGCAGGCGATCTCTTCGAGCGGCGCCCAGCACGCGGAGATGCTGGAAAAGCGTGTCGAGCGGCGCACCGCCGCCTTGCAGCGCAGCGAGGCGCGGTTCCGGGCGATTTTCGACAATGCAGCGATGGGTATCGCTCTGATCGATGATCGAGGTCATATTTTTGCGAGCAATCCCGCGCTGGAAAAATTGACCGGTTATAGTGAGGTCGAATTGGAAGGCATGGCTTTCACGGCATTGATGCATTCAGAGGATGTCAGCGTGGCCGAAGAACACTACCGCGCGCTGCTGGCCGGGGAGTGCGACTATTATCGCAACGAACTGCGGTTGATCCGCCTGGACGGCGCCGAGATCATCACCCAGGTGACCTTTTCGGTCGTGATCGGAGATGATGAGACGCCCCCCTTCACCATCGCGATGGTGGAGGACATCACCGAGCGCAAGGCGGCCCAGCGGGAGTTGCTGCACGCGGAGAAACTCTCACTCACCGGGCGGCTGGCCGCGTCGCTGGCGCACGAGATCAACAACCCGCTCCAGACCGTCATCGGCGCCCTGGGCCTGGCGCGCGAGGTGCTGGCCGAGGGTGAAGACCCGGATCATTACCTGGAGGTGTCGGCGCAGGAGTTGGATCGCGCGGCGAAGATTGTCTCCGACCTGCGCGACCTCAACAGACGCTCCCGACCGGAGGACAAAGAGCCGGTCGACATCAACGCGCTGATCGAGCGCGTCATCACGTTGACAGAAAAGCAGTGCCGCTCCCACGATGTGGCCGTCATCTGGGAACCGACGCCCGTGGCGCCGGAGATCCGCCTTGTGCCCAACCGCATCCAGCAGGTCGTCTTGAATTTGATCCTCAACGCCGTCGATGCAATGCCGGAGGGCGGGCAGTTGAAGATCACGTCGGCGTGCACCTACGATCCCGACGGCGTGCGTCTCACCTTCGCCGACACCGGCGTGGGGATCGCGCCCGAAGGATTGTCTCAAATCTTCGACGCCTTCTACACCAGCAAATCGGAAGGCCTCGGCCTGGGGCTATATATCACAGCCTCGATCATCGAGGAGCACGACGGCCACATCGAAGTGGAGAGCGAGCCTGGCGCGGGTGCAACCTTCACCGTGTGGCTCCCAGCCTGATTTCTGGTACAATAGGGAAGCTGGAGTGAAAAAGTTGATCTTTGCGAAAGTTGGGGGGAGATAAACTATGGCGAAACCCATACACACGTTAGTCGTGGATGATGAGGACGGCATTCGTTTCTTCGTGGAGCAGACGTTGACGCGCGCGGGCCACGTGGTGACCACGGCGGATAGCGGGGAGGCGGCGCTGGCCGAGTTGCGCGATACGCCATTCGATCTTGCGGTGGTGGATCTCAAACTGGGCGGGCGGACGGATGGTCTGCGGGTCCTGGAGGCGCTGAGTTGGCGCTGGCCGGAGACCGTGGTGATCATCCTCACCGGGCACGGCTCTTTGGAATCGGCGCAGGCGGCCATCCGCGAGGGCGTGGATCGCTACCTGCTCAAACCCATCCAGCCGGAAGAACTGCGCGAGGCGGTGGCGAGCGCATTTCATCAAAAGGAAGCGCAGATCGAGCGCATCCATGAAGGGGAGGAGCAGCAGGAGATATTGGAGCACGGCCCTTTTTACGTCGATTTGAAGAAGCACATCGCTGAAAAAGAGGGGGAGCCGTTGGATCTGACCCCCAGCGAGTTCGACTTGCTGACCTGCCTGATCGAGAACGCGCATCGCGTGGTATCGCCGCCGGAATTGGTGGAAGTCGTGCGCGATTATCGGCCCGATACGGAGCACGAGGCCCGGCAGATTATCAAGTGGTACATCCACCGCCTGCGCAAGAAGGTCGAAGTCGACACCTCGAACCCTCGGTACGTCATCAACGTTCGCGGCGTCGGCTATCGCTTCGCGGAGTGAGTGCAATCCTTGCGAAGATTGCCGAAGAGCTTCTCCGATTAGTCAATTACCAACGATAACGAAAATCGCTGATAAGTTGTGGCCGGCCTCCTGGCCGAGCCACACGGGCGCGGCGGGACGCCGGCCCGAACGACTATTAAGGTGTCTTTATCCAGCCCTGACAGGCCCATATAACCTGTCGGGGCTTTTGTTTTCACTACCTCCCGTACCTCCAACCTAACCCCAACCTTTCCAACCCATGCCAAAATTATTTATGACGATATACATCAGTTTTGAGACGCTGTTTATGGTATCCTTGAGTATAGATTGAGCTTTACCCATACCGTAGATCGTCGCACGTTAAAAGCTGGCGTCGTTATGGAGAGGCATATTGGCTTTTGGACAGTGAGTCGGGTGATATTATATGACAGAAAGTCAACGCATTTTAGTGGTGGAGGACGAAAAGTGGCTGCGACTAATTCTCCGGGATATTTTGCGGCGGATGGGCAATGGCTATGAGATTGTCGTGGTTGAGGATGCGCAGGCAGCCATATTGGAAGCCGAAAAAAACGGCCTACATCTGCTCCTCACCGACCTGCGCCTGCCGGATATCGATGGCGTGGCGCTGACCGAGCGCCTCGTCGAGGCCGGCTGGGAGATTCCCATTATCTGGATGACGGCCTATGGCTGCCATCGCGTCCGCTCGGAGGCCGAGGCATTGGACGTCTACTGCTGTTTGGACAAGCCGCTGCGCATTGATCAGATTCGAGGCGTGGTCCGCAAGGCCCTCGCCGAGGCAACTGGATAGCGCATGGGTAGTAGACCTAAATAGATCTAGGTGCAACGCACTTGAACTGCTTGGTGAGAGCCTAAAGTGCGTTGCACCTCACAAAACAAAAGGAGATTTGAGATGAAATTGGAAGGGAAGCGCATCGCTGTGTTGGCCGAGGAATTATACGAGGATCTAGAGCTGTGGTATCCGCTCATTCGGATGCGCGAGGCGGGCGCCGACGTCACCGTGGTGGGCACGACCAAGGGCGCGACCTATCACGGCAAGCACGGCATGCCGGTGAAGACGGATATCGGATCGAAGGATGTCGCGCCGGAGGATTTCGACGCGGTGATTATCCCCGGCGGCTATTCGCCGGATCAGATGCGCCGCCATCAGGCGACGCTAGATTTGGTGTCGGGCATCTTTGAGCGCGGCGGCGTCGTGGCGATGATCTGCCACGCGGGGTGGGTGCCCATCTCCGCCGGCATCGTCGAGGGCAAGCGGGCGACCTCCTTCTTCGCCATCAAGGATGATATGGTCAACGCCGGCGCGATCTGGGAGGACAAAGCGGTCGTGCGCGACGGCAATCTGATCAGTTCGCGCACCCCCAAAGATCTGCCCGCGTTTTGCCGGGCCATTATCGATGCCCTTGCCTAGGCCGGAGCGGCCTGACGAATCCCTGGTGCGCGCCACCAGCGTGAAGGCGTTGGATGCGCGCGCCGCGTTCCGTATGCTCGCGCCGCCCGATCTGCCAACGGAGGACGCGGGCGCGCCGGTGATGCCGCTCGATGCACCCGCCCAAGCGCGTATCATCATCGTCGATGCGGCGGGCATCGCCATTGAAGAAAATGTGGAGAGCGCCCCGTTCACAGACAACGAGTTCCGGCTAATCCGGGATCTGGATGAGAGCGACGAGGTCGCAAAGTCGAAAGGATAATTGATCTTCTCTTCACGCAACAGTATAATGATGGAAGCCCGTCGCTTGCACCCGAGGTTCGAGAGGCCTTTGGGTGCTGTTTGATGGCTGGCTATCCACTATTCATTCAAGTGTCGTACATAGCTCGCTGTTTAATCTAAGGAGGTTTAAACCATGCCTGAGTTTGCAGATCCATTTAGCGGGAAAGTCCCAGAGCGCAAATTGACCAAAGAAGAGTTGATTCGGGCGATTCGCCTCAACATCGCGGCCGAGCACGAGGCGATTCATCTCTATATGGCCCACGCCGAGGCGACCGATCATCCCCTGGCGAAGGAGGTCTTGGTGGACATCGCTAACGAGGAGCGGGAGCACGTCGGTGAGTTCATGTACCTGCTCGAGATCTTGACCGGCGATGAGGCCAAGTGGCTGGAAGAGGGTCGAGAGGAAGTCCGCGAGATGATAGCCCGGAGCGGCGGTGAGGCCGAATCGGACGATGAGGCTGCGGCCTCGGAGGACGGCGCCACCGTCGGCTCGCTGAAGTCATAGCGTCACGTTAGACTTGAC
>CAYXVS010000278.1:0-4498 GCA_964468735.1 uncultured Anaerolineales bacterium
TTGGGTGTTTCGTCTCCGAGAATGATTACGCTACCACGCAATACGCAATACGCATTACGCAATACATTATGCCTGACGAAACACCTCCCAATCACTTTCATCCTTAGCTTGTTTAGCTTATACGGAGGTCATTTGATGTTTCACTCGCTAGAAGAAGCAACCGCATTTATCCACGAGCGCGACGTTGCAATGGTGGACCTCAAATTCTCGGATCTGTGGGGGCGTTGGCATCACGTCACCGTGCCCGTGAGCCAATTCAACCCCCGGCTGATGAAGAACGGCGTGGGCTTCGACGGCTCCAGCGTGGGCTTCAAGACCGTCAGCGCCGGCGATATGGTGATGGTGCCCGATCTGAGCACCGGCTTCGCCGATCCTTTCTGGGATCTGCCGACCCTGAGCTTCATCTGCACGACGCTGGAGGCCGACACGCGCAACATCTTCCCCTACGATCCGCGCAACATCGCGCGGCGGGCGGAACGCTACCTGCGCGAGACCGATATCGCGGATAAGAGCCTCTGGGGGCCGGAGTTCGAGTTCTACGTCTTCGACGGCGTCGCCTACGAGAATCGGATGAACGCCGCCGCCTATCGCGTGGACTCCGTGGAGGCCGACTGGAACAGTCAGGAGATGGGCAGCGGCTACAAAATCCCCCGACACGGCGGCTATCACGCCATCCCGCCCCAAGACCATCTCTATAACCTGCGCAGCAAAATCACCGTCCATCTGGAGCGGATGGGCGTCGAGGTCAAATATCATCATCACGAGGTCGGCGGCCCCGGCCAGTGCGAGATCGAGACGCCGCTCGAATCCCTGATGAAAGCCGCCGACGCGGCCTTTATCATCAAATACGTCACCCGGATGACCGCCTTCGAGCTGGGGATGACGGCGACCTTTATGCCCAAGCCGCTCTACGGCGAGGCCGGCTCCGGGATGCACTTCCATCAGTATATCTGGCAGGGCGATCAGAACCTCTTCTACGATGCCGCAGGCTATGGGACGATCAGCGAACTGGGGCGCTACTACATCGGCGGCCTGCTCAAGCACGGCGGCGCCGTGATGGCCTTCACCAATCCCAGCACCAACTCCTACCGCCGCCTCATCCCCGGCTACGAGGCACCCATCAGCGCCATCTACTCGCTGGCCAACCGCAGCGCCGCGATCCGCATCCCCAAATACGCCAACCAGCCCCACTCCGCCCGCATGGAGTTCCGCCCCCCCGATGCGACGGCCAATACCTACCTGGCGATGGCGGTGCAATTGCTCGCCGGCATCGATGGCATCCGCAACCACATCGATCCCACCGAGATGGGCTTCGGCCCCATCGATGAGGACATCTTCAGTTGGCCGGCCAAGAAGCGCGCGCAGATCAAAGCGCTGCCCACCTCGCTGGAGGAAGCGATGTCGGCCTTAGAGGCGGATTACGACTTCCTGCTGGCCGGCGATGTCTTCAATGTGGACCTCATCGAGCGCTGGATCGAGCGCAAGCGCCAGGAGGATCGTCAAGTGCGAGATCGCCCGCATCCCTACGAAATTGAGCTGTATTACGATCTGTAGAGACATTCCAAGGGATGGGGATTTTTTTGAGTATTGTTGAGCAAGAGATGGATCGTATTTCGTAATTATTTTTTACGCAATACGCAATACGCAATACGTTTTACGTACATTTTGACTAACAGACCATCTAGTTCATACTATTTCCTAACGGAGGTACTTTAAATATGAGCATTCGTTTTGGCACAGACGGCTGGCGAGCCGTGATCAGTGACACCTTTACCTTTGAAAATGTCCGCCTGGTTTCTCAGGCGATTGCCGATTATGTGATCCAGCAGAGCGAGCGCGAGACGCCGGAGATCGTCGTGGGCTTCGATACGCGCTTCCTCTCCGACCGCTACGCGCGCGAGGTGGCCCGCGTGATGGCCGGCAACGGCATCATCGCGCACCTCACCCGCGCCGATGCGCCCATGCCCGCCGTCTCCTACGCGGTGTTCAGCAAGGGCGCCGAGGCCGGCGTGATGATCACCGCCAGCCACAATCCCCCGCGCTACAACGGCATCAAACTCAAGGCCGCGTTCGGCGGCGCGGCGCTGCCCCGACAATCCCACCAGGTCGAGGCGCTGCTGGATCGCAATCAGCGCGCGGCGCGCGGCCCCAACCTGATGGCCTACGAGCAGGCGCTCCAGCAGGATCTGATCCATCGCTTCGATCCGGCCTGGGCCTATTACCAACACCTCTCCGGCATGATCAACTTGGACGTCATCTCCAGCGGCGAACTGCGCGTCGTGGCCGACGGGATGTACGGCTCCGGGCGCGGCGCGTTCCGCGATCTGCTGAGCCGCACCCGCTGCCGCCTGCACCAGATCCGCTGCGAGATGAACCCCGGCTTCGGCGGCATCCACCCAGAGCCGATGGGTCACTATCTCCAGGCGCTCAACGCCGCGATCCAGACCTATCACGCGGATGTGGGGTTGGCGACGGACGGCGACGCCGACCGCATCGGGGCGATGGATGCGCAGGGCAACTTCGTCGATCCGCACCACATCTTCGCGCTGACGCTGCGCTATCTGGTGGAGGAGCGCGGCTGGAGCGGCTCGGTGGTCAAGACGGTCTCCACCAGCCGTATGGTCGACCGGCTGGCGAAGCGCTATGATCTGCCGCTCTACGAGACGCCCGTGGGCTTCAACCACATCGCCGATTACATCCTCAACGATGATGTCCTCATCGGCGGCGAGGAATCGGGTGGAATTTCCATCAAGGGGCATATCCCGGAGGGCGATGGAATTTTGATGGGGATGCTGCTGCTGGAGATTATGTCTGCCGCGAAGACGCCTTTACATGAACTGGTCGCGGAAATTCAGGAACTGGTCGGGCCGACACGCTACGCGCGTGTCGATATTCCGCTCAAGCAGCCGGTCCCGAAGCCGGAGATGGTGAAGCGCCTCACCGAAAACGCGCCCTCGACGCTGGCCGGGGAGGCCGTCGTCGAGTTGGGCGTCAAAGACGGCGTGAAGTATCTGCTGGCCGATGACTCCTGGCTGTTGATCCGCCCCTCCGGCACCGAGCCGGTGCTTCGCGTCTACGCCGAGGGCCGCGACGACGACGAAGTCGAGGCGTTGTTGGTCTATGGCAAAGAGGTCAGCGAATTGTAGTCGGTTTATAGCTAGGCACAAAATAATTGGAGGTTAAAGATGTCAAACAAGACGCGCGTGTTGTTTCTCTGTACCCACAACTCGGCCCGCAGCCAGATGGCCGAGGCGTTCCTTCGTAAGTACGGCGGCGAACACTTCGAGGCGCACAGCGCCGGCCTGGAGCCGGCCCCCATTCATCCCTTCACCTTCCAGGTGATGAAGGAGGTGGGGATCGATCTGGAGGCCGAAGGTCATCATCCCAAAGGAATCTGGGAGGATTACATCAAGAAGCACGTTCACGTGGGGCGCCTCATCACGGTCTGCTCCAACGCGGAGGCCAATTGCCCCATCTATCCCGGCGTGGGGGCGCGAGCATACTGGGGCTTCGAGGACCCGGCGGCCTTCGAGGGATCGGATGAGGAGAAGTTGGCCAAATTCCGCGAGATTCGAGACCTGATCGAGTCGCACGTCAAGAGCTTTATTCAGGATAACACGTAGGTTTGCCTTTTATGGATGTGACATGATCGGCGTTTTGAACATTAACAAGCCCTACCGAAAATCCTCCCACGATGTGGTGCAGTCCGTGCGGCGGATTATGGACATCCGCCGGGTGGGGCACACCGGCACATTAGATCCGCTGGCGACCGGCGTGCTGGTCATCTTAGTGGGGCCGGCCACGCGCTTGACGCAGTTCATTGTGGGGGCCGACAAGGTCTATCACGCTGTGATTCGCCTGGGCGTCACGACCACGACCTACGATGAGGAGGGGGAGGTGGCGTCGCGCGCGCCGGCCTCGGTTATGGACAATGTGGATCGCGCGGCCATTGAGGCGGCGCTGCCCACCTTCGAGGGCGAAATCGCCCAGGCGCCGCCGATGTACTCCGCCGTTCGCGTGCAGGGACGGCGTCTGTATGAGTTGGCCCGTGAGGGGCAAGAGATCGAGCGCGCGCCGCGTCGGGTGACGATCTATCGGTTGGAGATCGCGAGCTACGAAGCCCCGGATCTGACGCTTGACCTGCGCTGCTCCTCCGGCACCTACGTGCGCAGCCTGGCCCACGATCTGGGGCAGACGCTCGGCTGCGGCGCCTATCTCCGGGATCTCACCCGCACCGCCGTCGGTCCGTTTCGATTAGAAGAAAGCTACACGTTGGATCAACTCCACGCGCTCGCGCAGGAGCAACGGCTGGACGAGGCTCTGCGTCCGCCACAGGCCGCGCTCTACGACATGCCAAGCGTGCGGCTCACGCCCGCGCAGGAGCGCGCCGTGCGCTACGGGCAGAGCATCGCCCTCCCGCCGACGCCGGAGCGCGCCGAGGCGTCGCACCTCCAGGCCGAGGACGCCGAGGGGCGCTTGGTCGCGGTGTTGATTCCGG
>CAYXVS010000279.1:0-4498 GCA_964468735.1 uncultured Anaerolineales bacterium
TCCTTGGTGAGGAAGCCCGCCGCGCCCGCCGCCGCCATCTCCGCCAGCAAAGCATCCCGGTCGTGGGCGGTCAGGATCAACGTGATGGTCTCCGGGTGGTTGTGACGCACCCAGCGCTCGATATCAGCAGGCTTGGGGCCGGGCATGATCAGATCTAACAGCAAAATATCAGGGCCGAGCGCGGCGACGAGCTTCTTCGCCGCTGCGCCATCGCCGGCCTCTCCCACCACGTCGATGCCCGGCGCTCGCTCCAGCGGCTCGCGGGTGTCGGCGTAGGCGGCCTCGTCGGCGGGGAAGAGGCGCCACTTGGCCGTGCGCACGTGGCGCACCGGCGATGCGGACAAGCGGACGTTTCACATTCTGTTCCCTGGACGTGGTGACAAGCAATCGCCCTCGTCGAGAATTGGGGAGCAACAGGTGGATCATCCCCCAGTTCCCCGAAGGGGATGAGAAATGCTCCATCCGACCCACAAGCAATCGTGGATGGACTGTCTGGCGAGGTGATGGTATAATTCATTTGGCTCTCCTTTGTGGTGTTGTGTAGGACAATCGTCATTGTCCCAAGTATACCATGCCCAGGGAGAGCCACTAAATTGTAAAGGTCCTATTTTTCGTTTTGAAACGATGCCGAGATTAGGTATTTATTCACCATAGGCCTTGGTGTATTCCTCCAGTAATCTCCTCCCTAACTCCTCAATTGAAGTAGCGTATATCTGGTAATCTGGCATCTTTGTAAAATCAGGCTTACTTCTGTAGAATTGCCCGTCCCTCCAGATAACATTGTCGGTACCAGAAGGGCTATCTATGGAATTCCGATCGGTAAAAGTGTCTTCCAAGATCTGGAGTCCACCCTTGCTTTCAGCGATGACCAAATAATGACGGAGAAAGAACGTTGTTTCAAAACCATCTTCTGAAGATTCACTCACATCCTCTTTTATGCTGCGGATGTATTCCTCAAGTGCCTGCTTAACTGTCTCATCATCTGTTCTCGATATGGCCCACCATGCTGCCTGAACCGTAGGAGATTCTTCCGGGGAGCAATATCTTCCATACAGGGTCACCTTTTCAGTAACTTTTACAGACACCTGGTCGTTTGGAAGCGTGGAAATCTCAACGCCAGCGTAATCGGGTCCGAGCACGAATTCTGACTTCACACTATCCAAAGTGGAGTGCAGCCCAACCTCGAAGTATTCTTCGTAGAATCTTCTTCTTTCCCGAACCAGGTCTTGCATCATCGGTGTGTAACAAGTCTCCTGACTGATCTGACCGGTAGAAAGGGATTCACTGTAATCAAGCAACACTGCTTCAATATCGTTCCGTAAATCCTGATTGACTAACAGTCTCGGAAAAAACGAAGTCTTTACGTACACAGCCAGAGTGAGTGCACCGACCACGATCGCAACGGCCACTATCATCAAAATGAGCTTCGATCGCAATATTCGCCTAATCACTTTTGCTCCCTTGATCTCCATAGGACCTAGTCATTCAAGTACTCTACGAACGTATAGGACTTGCCAAATAGTTCCACCGGCAAGGAGTACTCTCTCAAAACGTCTCCATCTTGGGACAGAACGAAAGCCTCGGTTGGCGTTCCTACGAGAAAATATTGTCCGAGCGGGCTAAATGCTTGAATCCCGAGCCCTAATCCCCTTCTCTGCAACGCCTCAAAATCTACGACAGGAGATAGATCCTTCAAACGCAACAGAAGCGGCCCTCCCTTTCCTGGCTCGACAAATAGATACTCGTTGTGCTGCCGGTATCTACCCGGCGGTGGGACACAACTGGATCCACCGTACACGTGAAGCTCCCTCTCGTCTTTTGTATCGAACACCCCCAATCGCAGGCGCACTTCCCCCGCCTCCTCACCACTTCCCTCAAAAATATAATATAGCCTGTTCAAATCCGGCGTGACGCTGACGAGCCTTAACCCATACTTTACCCCTGGTTTCCACTCCGCGAGTGAGCTCTGGGTGGCTTCTACGAACGGAGGGCACGGAAGGAGTTTCTCTACAACATCGCCGGAGTTCAGGTCAATGGTGAAGATTTTTACAAAGCTTTTGCCATCTTTCTCCACCGGCGATGGATTGAACGTGATTACCTGATCTTTTTTGCCTCGGACAAGGCCGCCTATCGAAACACCTCTGACCTCCTCTGGTTGAACAATCTTGTAGGAAGAATCCTTGCTTATGATGACGACAGTCTCGAAATCAGCCAAGACGATCTTCCCATAAGCATACAAGAAATGCAGAGCACCTTCAAATTTGGGGTCAGGATCAATGGTAATGTGTCTCGCCGACTGTTGCTCCAGGTTTACGTAAACGATATCACCAAGACCAAAGAGGCAATAGAGATTAGATTCCTCGCCAATCCCACAACTGCTCAACCAACCAAAGCTTTCTATTGGCGGGATACATTTTTCCCTGTTCAGGCACGTAAAGTGCATTGAGCCATCAGATTTATGGGCGATGATGATGGGAAGTTCATCAATAGAACGTTCCAGATTCCTTGCCTGGTAATGCTTGATCATCGAAAAAGAAGCAAGAACAGTGCAGGCCAGCAGAACGGACAGAACAACTATGCCTTTTCGGTTCATTGTCATATCTCCCTGTAGCATTGTATACCACTTGTGCAATGATCGGTCAAGCATAAGCTGAGGGCTTTATCGCAAGCAGGAATTTAACAGCAACACCAAAATACTCGACTACGGAGCTACCACCCCATCGGTTGCTTATCGAACCGATTCTCGGGTGGAAACTTCGTAGCCGAAGTAGAACCCAGTTTGCCTGGACTGATTGGACGAAATTAGCAAAGTGGGGTTGCATATCTACGGATACGGATACAAATGTATGGCTACTGGGCGATTAAGAGTCAAATCGTAAGCGTGTTGTTTTCGGTCGTTTGTATGGGCACTGTATTGCAATGGACTCGTAGAGACAAGCAGCGCTGAGTGAGTATAGTCATCCTTAAACAAGACGTCGCCCTTGCTCATGAACAGTATAGAAATATCGTCACCCCACCCACTCTGTATTAGCCAACCATGCAGTGCCCCTGGGTATTTCCAGGCATCAGTACCTGGAGACCACTCGCCAGTTAGCCCCACGCCACCACGGGCTAGAGCTTGTGAGACATAATTCGTGCAATCGTTGCACCAATACCAGGTATATGCCTGGTTGTAGGCGTCTGGATTGTATCGAGTGACACCATTATTACACCCATT
Source organism: uncultured Anaerolineales bacterium (assembly GCA_964468735.1). Classification (GTDB taxonomy): domain Bacteria; phylum Chloroflexota; class Anaerolineae; order B4-G1; family SLSP01; genus JAAAOZ01. The sequence goes on from CAYXVS010000279.1 coordinate 3,218, forward strand.
GTATAGCTCAGGATCGACCCAATAGTTAGCATAGTTTATGGCCAGATGGTCACTGTAGTAGTTGTCATAGACGTGCGATGCGGACGCTTGCTCACTATACATCTCAGTGTATTGATCCAGCAAGCTTTCTCTCAGCTCCTCAATTGGAGTGGCGTATATCTGGTAGTCTGGCATTTGTGTGAGATCAGGTACATTCCTGACATACCTTCCATCTACCCACCTCACCACATCGGTGCCAGTAGGGTTATCCTTGTCTTGATCGGTAAAGGAGTCCTGCACAATCCGGAGACCATCTTTACCGTTGGTAATAACCAGTTCATGGCGTACCACAAATTCTATTTCAAAACCTTCTTCCAAAGATTTGCTCATATCCTCTGTTATGCTTCGGATGTACTCCTCGAGAGATCTCTTCACAGCTTCATTGTCCGTTTTTGAGAGAGCCCAACGTCCTGCCTGAACCAGAGGGGATTCCTCAGGGGAAGAATTGTACTTCCCATGCAAAGCCACTATCTCAGTAACTTTGACAGAAAGTTGGTCGTTTGAAAGCTTGGAGACCTCGACGTCAGGTCTACCAGGTTCAAACACGAATTCCGACTTCACACTGTCCAAGGTAGAATGCAGCCCGATCTCGAAAAATTCTTCGTAGAAGCTCCTCCTTTCTTGAATGAGGTCTTCCATCACCGAAGTGTAATGGTCCTTTCGAGTCATCTGGCCGGTGGAAAGGGCTCGACTGTAATCGGACAACACCGCTTCGATGTCATTCTGCAACGTTTGATCAAAATTACTCGGCGGCAAAGGATCCTGGGCCACTACCGCACCAGGGCCAATGCTCAACACTAGCGCCCCTAACACGAAAACCGAAAACAACTTCAACTTGCGCATTTTCAAACCTCCTTTGTTAGTTAGATTATCCAACGACAAGCTTAGTATACCTTATGCGCGGAGGTTTGTCCCTAGGGAAAACCCTAGTTTACCCCCTAGGGATTTCCCTAGGTCGCCTGGGCCTCGTCATCCCACAGGTCAGCGGGGATATGATCGTGCACCCACGCTGCGGCCTCCAATCGAGATGCCACGCCCAGTTTGCGCAATGCGATGTCCGGCGCGCTCTCCAGCGACGCGCGGACGCCCTGGCGCGTCGGCGGATGGTCATCGGCCAACACGACGCGAATCGTCATCTACCCTCCCTTGCTCAATCGATTTCTGACAACAATTATAGTTTACCAGAAGCAAGGGAGGTTGTCTACTGTAAGACTTGCCAGGATCACCCCGAAAAGAACCGCC
>CAYXVS010000280.1:0-4482 GCA_964468735.1 uncultured Anaerolineales bacterium
GTCTATTATTATACTGCTCCCCAATCCTGGGGACGGTCGCTTCGCGCTGCGAGGGATGCTATGTAGGATTGATTTTCATCCGACAGAGTTCTTTCAGAGACGTGGAGCGACCGGCTCCGCGTCTTTTTTATTGTCAGATCACGATGACTTTGGACTTTCGACTTTCTGACCTTTGACTTTCTGACTACTTTTGAGGAGGTTTATGATGACCAGTGTATTGGATGAATTTAAGTGGCGCGGCTTGCTCTACGATCACACGGAGGGCGCGCCGGAGGTGTTGGCCGAGCAGAAGATCACGGCCTACATCGGCTTTGATCCCACGTCCGATAGCTTGCAGGTCGGCAACCTGCTGGCCCTGATGGGCCTGGCGCGGATGCAGCGCTTTGGCCACACGCCCATCGCGGTGGCCGGCGGCGCCACCGGCATGATCGGCGATCCGAGCGGTAAGAGCCAGGAGCGGCAGTTGCTCTCGATGGCGCAGGTGGAGGCCAATGTGGCCGCCATCCAGCCCCAATTGGCGCGCTTCTTGGATTTTGACGTGCAAAGCAATCCGGCGAAGATTATTAATAACGCCGAGTGGCTCAAGCCGATCACGATGATGGAGTTCCTGCGCGATGTGGGCAAGCACTTCACCATCAACTACATGATGGCGAAGGACTCGGTCAAATCGCGGCTGGATCGCGAGGAGGGCGGCATCTCCTACGCCGAATTCAGCTACATGCTCCTCCAATCCTACGATTTTCTGCACCTCTTTGATCATCACAACTGCGTGTTGCAATCCGGCGGCAGCGACCAGTGGGGGAACATCACGGCGGGCGTCGAGCTGATCCGCCGCGCGCGCGGGGAGCGCGCCTATGGCCTCGTCTATCCCCTCGTCACCAGCGCCGACGGCGCCAAGTTGGGCAAGACGGAGCGCGGCGCCATCTGGCTCGATCCAGAGCGCACCTCGCCCTATCGCTTCTACCAGTACTGGTTCAACCAGGACGACGCGGATGTGATCAACCTCCTCAAGTACTTCACCTGGATGACCCAGGAGGAGATCGCGGCGTTGGAGCACAAGGTGGCGACGCGCCCGGAGCGCCGCGCGGCGCAGCGCACGCTCGCGCAGGAGATGACGCGCCTCGTCCACGGCGAAACCTCGCTCACGAAGGCCGAGCAGGCGTCGCACGTCCTCTTCGGCGGCGAGATCGCCGGCCTGGATGCGGCGGACATCGCGGACATCTTCAGCGACGTGCCCTCCAGCGAACTGCCCAAATCGGCGCTGGAAGGCGCGGGCTGTTCGCTGGTCGATGTGGCGGCGGATAGCGGCCTCGTCCGCTCGAAGGGGCAGACGCGGCGCCTCCTCAAGAGCGGCGGCATCTACGTCAACAACGTCCGCGTTCAGGACAAGGACGCGCACCTCACCCTTGAGGACGCCATCGACGGCGAATTCATCGTCCTGCGCAAGGGCAAGAAGAGCTACCATCTGGTGAAGGTTCAGTCCTAGTCGCTGAGAGACCCGATAGGTCTGGACGAAGCGGCTTGGACTTTCCGCGATTCTGTGGTAAAGTTTTTGTGATGCGAGTGGAGATGTGGGAGTGTTTTTTGGGAGTGTTTTCAAGGAAAGAGAGGCTGCCTCAGGGCGGCCTCTTTTTTCGGCAGATTGAGGAGACACACAATGACCAACAGGAATATCTCGCCCGGCGGGTCCGAAATCGTATCCTACGATGACGAGCAAGCCGACGGCACGCGCGTGATCCAGCCGCCGCCGGGATGGCGCCAGGGTCTGGAGCAGCATCTCCTGCGTCACCTGGGCGATTTTCGGGTCTACCACGAAATTGTCTCCGATCTGATCCACTTGGATTTGGCCATCTTCGAGCCGAGCGCGGAGCGTCCCTACTACACCGCCATCACGATGGGCGTGAGCGATGCGCCGCTCAACGCTCCGCCCGATCTCCGCGATTATCGTCATCAGGAGCTGATGCTCTATCTGCCGCCGAGCTGGGATCTGGATTTCGAGGAGAGCGGCGAGTGGTCGTGGTGGCCTTTTCGGATGCTCAAGAAGTTGGGGCGTTTTCTGCATCAGCACGATACCTTTTTCGCGCCGGGGCACTCCGTCACCGGCGACGATGCCGATCCCTTCATCGCGGGATCGAAGCTCTCGGCGGTGATGTTGCTCCCGCCCTTCGAGCCGGACGCCTTCGACACCTTGGATATCGCAGGCGCGCCATGTCGCTTCCTGTGGGTGGCGCCTATCACGGCGAACGAGTGCGAGTACAAGCTGGAGCACGGCGCCGACGCGCTGATGATGCGCCTGCGCCAGGCCGGCGTCTCCCCCCTCATCGATCCGAACCGCGCCAGCGTCGTAGCGGAACCCTCGCCATCGCCCTACAAAAATTGGCTGCGACGGCGAGATAAAATTTCAAAAACCTCAACCGATAAACCTTCCGGGAAGCTATGAAAGTTATCTTCGTTCTGAGAAAACACAGTAGCAGCTTCCCGGAAGGTAGACATTAATCAACTATAATTAACAAAGGAGCTAATGTAACGATGGACTATCACGTGAAAGATATGGATTTGGCCCCCTCTGGGCGTTTGCGGATGACGTGGGCCGAGCGGGAAATGCCCGTGCTGCGGATGATTCGCGAGCGCTTCGAGAAGGAAAAGCCCCTCAAGGGCGTGCGGATGTCGGCGTGCTTGCACGTCACCACGGAGACCGGGAACCTGGCCCGCACGTTGGCCGCCGGCGGCGCGGATCTGGTCTTAGTCGCCAGCAACCCGCTGAGCACCCAGGACGATGTCGCCGCCGCGCTTGTCTCCTACGACGAGATCCCCGTCTATGCGCTCAAGGGCGAGGACAATGAGACCTACTATGAGCACATCCACGCCGCGATTGATCACAAGCCGCATCTGACGATGGACGACGGCGCGGATCTGGTGAGCATCCTCCACAAGGATCGTCGTGAGGCGTTGGGCAACGTCATCGGCGGCACCGAGGAGACCACCACGGGCGTCATCCGCCTGCGCGCGATGGCCAACGATGGCGCGCTCTCCTATCCCATCGTCGCCGTGAATGACGCGCTGACCAAGCACCTCTTCGATAATCGCTACGGGACCGGCCAATCCACGCTGGACGGCATCATCCGCGCCACCAACGTCCTCATCGCGGGGAAGACGGTCGTCGTCGCGGGCTACGGCTGGTGCAGCCGGGGCATCTCGATGCGCGCGAAGGGCCTGGGCGCCAACGTGATCGTCACCGAGATCGATCCCCTCAAGGCCTTGGAGGCCGTGATGGATGGCTTCCGTGTGATGCCGATGATCGAGGCCGCGCCGATTGGCGACATCTTCGTCACTTCTACTGGCGACATCAACGTGGTGGATCAGCACCACTTCGAGGCGATGAAAGATGGCGCTATCGTCTGCAACTCCGGCCACTTCAACGTCGAGTTGAACCTGGCCGCCTTGGCCGAGATGGCGGTGGAAGCGCCGCGCGTCGTGCGCCCTTACGTCAAGGAGTATCGATTGGCCGATGGTCGGCGCATCAACATCCTGGCCGATGGCCGCCTGGTCAATTTGGGCGCGGCCGAGGGCCATCCCAGCGCGGTGATGGATATGTCCTTCGCCAACCAGGCGCTGAGCGCGGAGTATATGCTCAGCCACTCGGATGAGCTGGAGAACACCGTCTACGCTGTGCCCCAGGACATCGACGAGCGGATCGCTAAGCTGAAGCTCGCTGCGATGGGCGTCGAGATCGACGTGCTCACCGAGGAGCAGAAAGCCTACCTCAACTCGTGGGAGTCCGGCACGTAAGCAGCCCCGGCACCTTCCCAGAAGCTAACAAAACCAGCTTCCGGGAAGGTCAGCGAGCAACAAAAAAACCCCCGGCATTTGCCGGGGGTTTTTTGATGTCCCCAAAGGGATTCGAACCCTTGTCGCAGGCTTGAAAGGCCTGTGTCCTGGGCCAGACTAGACGATGGGGACCCATTCACACACAGAAGGATTGTAACATAAAGCCCAAACCTGTCAAGCAGCCGCTTGGGCGGATTTTGTTGCGATTGTGTGAAATTGTCTCGCTTTTTAGTGTCTCTGCACTGCAAGCTCCCAAGGATGTGTTTCCATTCGGATCAGGCCGTTCCAAGAAAACAAACCTCCCAAATGCAAGCGATTTTCCGAGAAAAAAACATCTGGTTTGGAAGGTTTTGAATTTTGGAACTATCTCAGTAACGTGGGGCTTTTGGATTTTGCCGGACAATCTCCTAAGCAGCCCTAAAAGCGGCGAAGATTTGCGCGTTTGTGGGGATCACAGACCTTTTTTGCGTCGTTACTAGGTTGCGGATGGGGATAGTACGATTGCACCCGGCGATCCGGGGATGTGGCCGCAGGGCCATCGCTACGTGACGCGCTACGCGCCTCGCACTGATCCGCGCATGCCGGCGGGCGTCTGCGATCTGCGCGTGGCGGCGGGGGATGGGTCGTTCGTCACGTTGGGCGAGGTTGCGATCC
>CAYXVS010000281.1:0-4475 GCA_964468735.1 uncultured Anaerolineales bacterium
AGAGCACGTTGGTGCCCGGCGCGACCACGTCCGGCTTGATGCGCCCGTCGTTGGTTGGGCCGCGACTGGAGAACATCGCCATCCCGTCGGCGTTGTCGGAGGGCTTGTCGTCGACCAGCGGCTCCATCACGGGATTGAAGCCCAGCAGTGCGCCCTCAATCGATCCCTCACCCCACGCCTGATCGCTGTTCCCGCCGCTGCTGCGCACATTTTCCGACGCCCCCACGCTGATGATATTTTTCGCGGTGCCCGGCGATCCAATCGAATCCTCGTCCACGATGCCATCCGGCGGCGCCGTGTCATTTCCATCGTTGCCCGCCGCGAAGAGGATGACCATATCCTTGTGCTCCCAGGCGAAGCGGTCGGTCTGAACGCTGGCCGGCGGATAGGTCCCGGCGGTGACAAACCGAGAGAGCGGCGGGATGAAGAAGCTCCCGCCCCAACTGTTGGTGTGGATGCGCGCGCCGGCGTCGTAGGCCTGGCGGTAGAGATCGCCCAGATCGTCCGGTAGGCCGCCCAGCCCGCCGTTCTCATCCAAGAGCGATTGGAAGATGAGGTTAGCTTCCGGCGCGGCGCCCGCAAAGGAGCCGCCGTAGTCGCGCGCGTCGGGATCGCTGCCGGAATCCCTCCCATTCCCCAGCACCGAGCCGGCGACGTGGGTGCCGTGCCCGTTGGCGTCGCTCCAATCGCCGGGACGACCGCGCGCGAAGGTCTCGACGACCCGATCCGCGAAATCGGCGCTCAACGTGTCCAGATTGCCGGTATCCAGCCCGGTATCGGCGACGGCCACGATCTGCCCCTGCCCATAGAGGCCCAACTGCGCCCAGACCTCCTCGACGCGCATAATGTCGCGACGCGCCACATCATTGGCCCAGACCTGGGCGCTCAGCAGCGCCGCGATCAGGACGATCATCACAACACTTGCCACTCGTTGTCGCTTGTACATTTTCTCCTCCAGTCCAGCCTTCAGCGCGCAGCCCGCAACGCCAAGAATTGATGCATAATATCGCCCAAGAACCAGCCCAATCCACCGATGAAAGCCGCGCCAAACCACTGCCCAACGCGCGCCAATTCATCGAGATCCACTATCCCATAGAGGATGGCGACCGCCAGCGTGGTCATCAGCGCCAGCCAACCGGCCTCGCGCCACGGCGCCTCTTCCTGGCCGCTCTTGATCTGCGGCAGGAACGTCAACCAGGCGCGGATAAAGAGGCCGCTGGCGAGAGCGCCGATGAACAGAGCGCCATAGCGCTCGCCATAGATCCCGACGCGCTGCCAGAGAACGCTCCCGCCTACAAAGGCGACCAAGGTGTGCGCGATGGCCGCTCCCCAGGGGCGCCGGGTCGCCGCGTAGGTTGCCGCGCCGGTCAGCCCAATCAGCGGGATGTTCGTCCACACGAAGGGGCTTTGGCGCAAGATCGGGGTCCCGAACCAGACGCCGATCACGGTCAAGAGGACGAAACCCGCCACGACCAAGACCAATTGACGGTCGTCGAGTCGGGTGGCGGCCTGAGCGATGATCCGCGTGGGATGCGAGAGGATCGAATGGCTGACGCCGCCATCTTCTTTCGTCGTATCCGGGGAGCCGGGCGGCCAAGCGTGGGATTCATCCGGGCGGCGGGGCGCGACGCCGCGCCGCACGCGCATCGCGACGTTCGGCCCCAAGTTGATGTGCATCCCCGGCGCCAGCGGCAGGAAGACCTCTGGGCGCAGCGCGCGGCCATTGATGCGCGTGCCGTTCGCGCTCCCCCGATCGAGAATCGCGCAGCCGCGCTGCTCTTTGCAATGGATTTCGGCGTGGTGACGCGAGACGCGATCATCCTGAAAGATCATGTCGTTATCCGACGCGCGCCCCAGCCGCAACACGCCGGGCGTCAATTGCTGCTCGTAGCCGTTGGGGAAAACCAACTTCAGCGGGATCGCGGGCGCAGGCGTCGACGCCGGAGACGGGGCTTCTGGAGATGTCCCCATCGCCGCCTGCAACGCTTCCGATAACGCCGTCGCAGTCTGATACCGCGCGCCAGGCGCTTTGGCCAAGGTGCGCAGGACGACCTGTTCCACGGCAGGCGGAATCTGCTCATTGTACTGCCGGAGCGCCGGCGGCGCGCCGAAAATCGAGGGATCAGAGAGCAACGCTTGCGAGCTGAAGGGGACCGCGCTGGTCAACATCTGATATAAGATGACGCCCAGGGCGTAAATGTCCGTGCGAGCGTCCACGGGCTTGCCCTGGAATTGCTCCGGCGACATATATTCGATGGTGCCCATCACCTGCCCCACGCGGGTCAATTTCTCCTTGGAGGGGGCCTTGGCGATGCCAAAGTCCATCAAGGTGACGCGATCACTCGGCCCCACCATGATGTTCGCCGGCTTGATATCCCGATGGATGATCTGGCGCGCGTGCGCATAATCCAACGCATCGGCCAACTGCGCCACAATATCGGCCGCCCGTGATAGCGGCAGCGGGCCTTCGCGCTGCAGAAGCTGGGAGAGCGTCTCGCCCTCGACGTAGCGCATCGCGATGTAGTACAGCCCATCCTGCGTATCCAAGTTGTAGATGTCGATGATGTTGGGATGATCCAATCCGGCGGCGGCGTTAGCCTCCCGCGTGAAGCGCTTGAGCAGTTCATCGTTCTGCGCCGTATCCAGCGGGAGCACTTTGAGCGCCACGTCGCGATGCAGTTTGGTATCCTGCGCGCGATAAACAACGCCCATCCCGCCCTCGCCGATGACGCCGGTGATTTCGTACTGTCCAAAAGTTTCGCCAATAAATTCTCTCATAGATTCTTATGACTCTTAACCTCTACTAATTCTTTCGGAAGCATGGTTAGAATGTATAGTTTTTACGTTTATGCAGATAGAGCATAACACTGGCTGTGAACGGTAGTAGCGCGCTCGGGCATATCCCGCCGTTACCACTGCCGCTGCGCTCCTCTATCTCTGATGTCGCCGAAAGAACGTAACTCAAATTACCCTCGCTATCTTCAACAGCTTTGATGAAAACCCAACGGATCTCGTTGTCCCCCAGCATCGTCGTTTGAATGTCTGAGCGCGCCTCTTCGTGATCTGTGATAACCCCCGGCAAACGCACAGAAAGCTCCATCGGATGATTGCCATCATACCACAAGCTACCAGGGATGACATGAATCTCCAGACGATAGCCATTAGAGAGTTGAATGATTTCCGGGGTCAGCGCAGGTTCTTCACTTTCATTGGAGCTATCAATTTGAAAGTTCTGATTAAAGGTATGGATCTGGTCATAGCGCAGTTGGCATTCGCAGCCAACGAGCGCTTCGTCAGTATTAGTATAATCTGAACAGGCGACAACGTCCGGCTGCACATCTTCCTCCCACTGCGTTCGAGTATCCGCGCAATCAGGTCGGTCTTCATCATCACTGTGTGCCGACACAACATTCACGTAAACGCGCCCATCCTCGCGTACATCGAACATCACAGAGCGATAACCACATCCTAGCGTCCAAAAAATGAATATAACGGAGAGACCAACCAAGACGGGGGAGACCCAAGAACGGCGGAAGATATCAACTTGCCCATGAGGTTGTTGAGATGGTTCTGGACGAGAGAGAACACGACGCCGCGTGACCTGCCATCCGACAAGAGCAACTATACCAGCAATGAGAGCAACTACCTGACGGTGTGTGAGAGGCCCCCAGATGGGATAGGCATCAGCACGCCAAAAATCCAAGAGCGCATACTCGACGGCGTAAAGACCCAGGAAGGACCAGAAAGTCATACCCGTCCCCGCGCGCTGACGACGGGCCATCAGCAGGGCGAAGATGAGTAGCGAGACGACGGCGTAAGCGATCTGCGTGGGGAAGCGGAAGGCCCAGCGCCCGCCCGCGCCGGGGAGGTAAAGTCCCAACGGTGAGGTGGTCTCGCGTCCGTAACAACAACCGTTCAATAAACAACCCAGGCGCAGCACCATCTCCGCCAAGGGAATCACCGGCGCGATGAGGTCCAACCAGTAAAGCGGAGATCGGTGTTCCCAACGGGCCAGCAGCGCCGTCCACACCACAACGCCCAGGATAGCGCCGGGGGCCATCAGCCCTCCTGTGAGCCAGGTCTCCGGTTGCGCGAGATATGCGGCAGGATGCAGCGCCGCGTGATAAAGCCGCCCACAGATAAGAGCGAAAAAGGTCGCTCCCCCGCAGAAGCGTAATACACGGATAGCCGTTTCACCCTCGCGTCGTGCAAGCTGGAGCAGCACGACATCGCCTATGAGAATAGCCAACACCAGCGCTACCGTATAGCTGCGCACCGGGTACGATCCAAAAACAAAAAGAACGGGATGCATAAGACATCTCTCCTCAATCTATCTTTTAACTATCAACTTCAAGCGCTAAAAAATGCGCAACTGCAATTATCTCCGATGGACGATGCGACATTTTGATAGCGTCGCCTCCCCCAACCTTCGCAAGGATGACGTTCGTTAAGGCGTGCAATCGCTGCCGGTGTAG
>CAYXVS010000282.1:0-4466 GCA_964468735.1 uncultured Anaerolineales bacterium
GCCTCCGACGCCACGCCGAACGTGGTGGATGAGATCGCCTTCACCATCGTCGTGACGAACGCTGGCCCCAGCGCTGCGACGGGCGTCGAAGTTAGCGATCAGTTGCCCAGCGGTTACACGTATGTGGATTCGTTGGCGAGTGTGGGTAACTACACCACAACGACCGGCTTGTGGACCATCGGCGACCTGGCGGTCAATGATACCGCGACGCTGCTCATCACAGTTACGGTTAACATCGACGGCGACTATACCAACACGGCCACGGTGAGCGGCAATGAAGATGATCCCGATCCGAGCAACGACACCGATACCGTCACACCGACACCGAGCGCTGTGGTCGATTTAGTAGCGACCAAGCACGACGTCTTGGTGGATGACGTGGACGGCAACGGGTTCGCCGGGCCGGGCGAGACGCTCTCCTACACCGTGATCATCTCTAACGTTGGCTGGTCGCCAGCGACGGGCCTCGTCTTTGACGACGTTCTGGACCCGAACACCACGCTCATCACCGGCTCGGTGCAGACCAGCCATGGCGCGGTGGTGACGGGCAACGCGGCGGGCGATACCAGCGTCCGCGTGGACGTGGGCGATCTGCCGGGCGGTGAGAGCGTGCAGATCAGCTTCCAGGTGCGCATCAATGATCCGCTGCCCGATGATGTTACAGTTGTCGCTAATCAAGGACGGATCTCCAGCAACGAGTTGCCCGATCTGCCGACCGACGACCCGGATACGCCGGATGAGGAGGGCGATCCCACCGAGACTCCCATCGACCTCACCTGTCCCGTCGTAGCCGACGATTACGAGCCGGATGACTTCTATGATCGGGCGACGGACATCGCCGCCGATGGCACGGTCATCTCGCGCACCTTCCACATCGTAGCGGATAAGGACTGGGCGAGGTTCTACGGCTGGGCCGGGCGTGTGTACACCATCACCACGCTGAATCTCTCCGCCGATGTGGACACCGTCGTGCAGCTCTACGCGGGCGACGACGCCACGCTGCTATGGGAAAACGATGACTATCAGGCCGAGAGCGCCGCCTCACAAATCGTGTGGGAGGCGACGGAGAATGGCTGGTACTACATCCGCGTCACCCACTTCGACCGCACGTATGATCCGACGGCCTCGCTCATCTGCGGCAACGCTTACCAGTTGATGGTGGAAACGGCGCCGTGTGTGATCGACGTTGATGCTTACGAGCGGGATGACCACTTCACGGCGGCGGTCTTGCGACCCGTCGATGGGCAGCCCATCACCCGCAGCTTCGAGACGCTGGCGGATAAGGACTGGATCAGCTTCGACGCGGTGGCCGGGCGCACCTACACCATCACCACCTCGCGTTTGGGCGGCGCGGTCGATACCGTGCTCCAACTCTACGATACCGACGGCAAGACCTTGATCGACGAGAACGACGATTATCTGGCTGCTAACGATGCCTCGCAGATCGTCTGGACGGCCGCGCGGAGCGGCAAATACTTCGCCCGCATCACCCACTTCGATCCCACCTACGATCCGGCGGCGGCTCCCGTTTGTGGCAACGGCTACCAAGTTGCGGTAGAGACGGCGCTGTGCGACGTGGCCGAGGACGCTTACGAGCCGGACAATCACTTTACGACGGCGGCCTGGCGGCCCGCTGAGGGGCAGCCCATCACCCGCAGCTTCGAGACGACGGCGGATAAGGACTGGATCAGCTTCGACGCGGTGGCCGGGCGCACCTACACCATCACCACCTCGCGTTTGGGCGGCGCGGTCGATACCGTGCTCCAACTCTACGATACCGACGGCAAGACCTTGATCGACGAGAACGACGATTATCTGGCTGCTAACGATGCCTCGCAGATCGTCTGGACGGCCGCGCGGAGCGGCAAATACTTCGCCCGCATCACCCACTTCGATCCCACCTACGATCCGGCGGCGGCCCTCGTCTGCGGCAATGACTATCGCGTGGCGGTCGCGACACCGTTCTGCGATTTGAGTGATCCTTACGAACCCGATGATCACTACGTGAGCGCGGTCGAGTTGCCCACCACGGGCGAGTTGATCGAGCGCTACTTTAATCGGGTGTCCGACAAGGATTGGTTCACCTTCTACGCCCGCGCCGGTGAGGTATACACCATCACCACCTCGCATTTAGATGCGGATGTGGACACCGTGCTTCAGCTTTACGATACTGATGGCCGGACGTTGATCGTCGAGAACGATGATTACGTGTCGGACAGCCGGGCCTCGCGCATCGTCTGGGTCGCCCGGCGTGATGGGGCCATCTACGTCCGCGTGACGCACTTCGATCACACCTACGACCCGCGCTACTCGCAGGTCTGTGGCGGACGGTATATCATCTCCGCCGAGCAGGATACCATCGGCATCGCGAAGTGGGCGGAAGATGTCAATGGTAGCCCGACCTTAGCCGGCGACACCATCGAGTACACGGTGGTGGTCTGGAACAAGATGAATGAACCGCAGACCAACGTGGTGCTCACCGACGCGATCCCGATGCACACGACGTACATCTCGGACTCGGCGCAGGTGAATCTGGGCGCGCTCAGCGGCCCTGATCCCTTGGTGGCGCGCGTGCCGGAGCTGGCCGTCGGCGGGCAGATCACGTTGACGTTCCAGGTGCGGGTGACGCGAGACGCGCGCGGGCAGACGCTCGTGAACTACGCCCAGGTCAAGAGTGACCAACAGACGAAGGAGGCTGTCTCCCCGCTCGCGGCGACGCAGGTGCTTTACCAGATCTACCTGCCCATTATCACACGGTCTCAATAATCCAGGGAGAATAACGTCGTCAGAGGCCCGCGATCGGGTAAAGGGGGTGAGGATGTAGATGCCAGCGCCGAAGATACAAAACCGGAATCTGTTTAGTTCTGACCAAGGTGCAACGCACTTGAACTGAAGGAAAAGCAACGCCTCATGTAGTATATACCTGGTAATAAACCCAAAAGTGCGTTGCACCTCACAAGACTAAACGGTTACCAAAACCGGATTCGATTAGTAAAGTTCTCATATATGTTTCTGCATCAACTATCAGAGGAACATCTGTGCAGAGAACTCGTAACTTTCAACTTGTAACCTGTAACTTTTAACTGATTCCTGAAGGAGAGAAACTATGATGAAGAAAGCTATGTTAGTATTGATGTTGGTCATAGCCTTGGGCGTGATGGCGGGTCGCGTGAGCGCGGCGCCGCCGGAACCCTTGGCGGATTGGGCCTGGGAGTTGTTGGCCATCACTGTGGAGCCGTGCCCGGAGGGCGATGGCTACGAGGTTGACGATTCCTTCTCCCAGGCAACCTGGCTGCAGCCGCCGGGACAGCCCGGTCACACCTTCCACCAATGGATGGACAAGGACTGGGTCAAATTTGAGGCGCTGGAAGGCGCGATGTACATCATCTACACGGATAATCTAAATCCAGAATACGATCCGAACGGCCTCTTTGCCGATACCGTGCTCGAACTCTACGGGCCGGATGGCGTCACTATGCTGGATGAGAACGATGACTACGGCGGCACGAACGCCTCGCGCATCGAGTGGCGCGCGCCCGCCGATGGCGCCTACTACGTCAAGGTCTACAACTACAATCCCGGCTTCTATGGCTGCGATGTGCGCTACGACCTTCTTTTCTCGGAGATCGCCCCCTTGGAGATCACCAAGGTCGCCGATCCGATGTTGGAGTGGCCCTTGGAAGCCGGTCAGTTGATCACCTACACCATCGAAGTCAGCAATCCCACCGTCGTCACCCATACCGACGTCTTGGTGACCGATGAGATGCCCGTGGGGACGGAATTCGCGGGCGGCGAGGACTGGGAGTTCCGCTATCCCGATGGATCGTTGTTGACCCCGCAAGTCGTGGTTGCCGATCTTGGCGAGATGGGACCGGGCGAGAGCGTCACGCTACAACTTGTGGTCAGGGTCTTGGAGGGCTTCAACAGCGTGGGCGGCAACGTCGCCAGCGTCACCAGCAGCATCGGCGGCGAACCGCTGCCTGAGCAATCCTCCCCGCCCGCCTTGCCCTATGCCGATTCGGACGGCGATGGCGTCCCCGACAGCATCGAGATTGGAGATTGTCAGGAAGGGGATGACAATTGCGTCTGTGGTGATTTTGGCCCGCCGCACGGTGAGATTTGCGCGGTCGATACCGACGGCGATGGCGTCCCTGACTTCCTCGATCCCGACGATGATGGCGATGGCCTGCCATCGGATCAGGAAATTGATCCTTGCCTCGAGGGGACGGATAATTGCGCGTGTGTTCCTGAAGATGCTGAGGAAGGCGACGACGTTTTTTGCTCTGTCGATAGCGACGGCGACGGCGTCCCCGACTTTATGGACCCCGACGACGATGGCGATGGTATCCCCACCGCCGATGAGATGGGGGACTGTACCCAACCCGGCCCGAATTGTATCTGTGAGAATTTGGGCCCGGAGGATGAGTTCTGCGCGGTCGATACCGACGGCGATGGCGTCCCCGATT
>CAYXVS010000283.1:0-4466 GCA_964468735.1 uncultured Anaerolineales bacterium
GTGGCGCGTGCGCGGCGACCAGGTCGAATTGATGGTGCACCGCACCCCCACCCATCTGCGCGACGCCCTGATGCGGCTCCACAAATACCTGGAGTACCAGGGCATCCTCAAATCGCTGCGCAAGGCCGGCGTCCAAGAGGGCGATACAGTCCGCATCGGCGATTTTGAATTCGAGTGGCGCGAGGAGATTGGGTAGATTTTCAGCTTATTAGCAGCAAGGGCGGAGTCCTCACTACTTTACAAAGGATAAGGCAAGATGATCCGACATGTAAAAATTCAAGGGTACAAATCCCTACGGAACGTTGATATTGATTTATCCTCGCTTACCTTGATCCTCGGCCCCAATGCCGCAGGCAAGAGCAACTTATTAGATGCACTGGCATTATTGAGCCGCATGGGAACCGAAGACACCTTACGCGAAGCCTTCGCGGAACATCGAGGCATGCCTGTAGAAGCATTTTACTATGGCGATGGCGGCATTAGGGCGCTACTATCTCAAAAGGCAGCGCAGTTCACTATAGAAGTAGACGTTGATCTTGGAGATGACGTCGTCCAAGATGTTGAAGACCGTATTCAAAAGATGCGCGAAGGCCTTCCAGATGATCAGAAAAGCGAGAGCAAACATCGGAGACAAATCATCGAGCGCCGTTTGCGTTACACATTGACCGTAGAACTTCAAACGGACTCCGGCTACCTGCGCGTTTTAGATGAACGGTTAGTGGCTCTGAACAAGGATGGCTCAATACGTAAATCGCGCAATGCCTTTGTAGAGAAGATGGGAGACCGTCTTCATTTACGCAAGGAAAGACAAAGTCATCCCACCGTGCATGAGATTGGATTACCCTATACACTTATCTCGCGCCCACTTTATCCCCCTCATTATCCTCACATAACTGTTTTTAAGGAGGAATTATCGCGCTGGCGTTTCTACTACTTGGAACCCAAATCTATGCGAGAAGAATCAGCCTTGAAAGAAGTGCTCACGCTGGGGCCATTTGGGAGTGATCTGGCCGCATTTTATAACACTTTACGAGCGAACAATCAACCCCAGTATCGAGCTCTACAAAAGAGCTTAAATAATTTAATTCCTAATTTAGACGGATTTGAAGTAGAACGTACTGGTGAAGGGTTCCTGCAATTACAAGTTCTTGAGGCGCAAGTCCCTTTCTCAGCACGTGTCATTTCCGAAGGCACACTGCGCATCCTAGGTCTCTTAGCTATTACAAACCCCCTCTCTCCTACAACGTTGATTGGATACGAGGAACCTGAAAATGGGGTGCATCCTCGACGCCTACAATTAATCGCCGAGTTGCTCAAAAATGCTACCAATTCGGGGAAACAACTTCTCATCAACACCCACTCACCGAACCTACCCACATACTTTAGGGAAGCAGAGGTAACCTCTGTATTGCTTTGCCAGAAAAAAGATCGGGCCACAGTATTTAAGCCTCTGGAGTTACCGCTGTTCTTCCAGGATGACGTTGAAGATGCTGTAGGGTCAGAACAAGGGACGCCCTTTACCGAGCGATTAATGCGGGGGGATTTCGGTGGCTGAGATAACCGTTGGCTACTTCTTGGAAGATGTTGGTCAAGAAAAGTTTCTACAGGCTTTGATTGAACGCATGGCGCAGGAAGTTGGCCTTGAGGATAGCTTATTGCTTCATGATTCACGCAATGCCACGGGCGGCAAAGGTAAAGCTGTCACAGAATTACGTAGATTTCTGCATGACGTGCAACGCGAGACCGAAACCAGCTTCGATATTTTAGTGATCGCTATTGATGGCAATTGTCAGGGCTACCAGGGAAAACACAAACAATTACTCGATATCGTAAAGCATTCCGGCTATGGACGAACGGTCGTCTATGCTGTGCCTGATCCCCACATTGAACGCTGGTATCTCGAAGATGCCGAAGCATTGGCCCAAGCTGTGGGAGCCGAGATAAAACCGGATACGCCGCGCTATAAATGTGAGAAGGGGCGATATAAAAATGCACTACGGGAAGCCATCAACCAAGCCGGAGTCTACCCCCCGCTGGGCGGTAAAGAGTACGCCAAAGATATCGCAGAAGTGTTAGATTTATATAAAGTCGGCAAAGCTGATGCCGGTTTTAAGCATTTCGAGGAAGAACTACGCGACGCTCTGAAAAGATTAAAAAGAATCACAAGAGAAGTTGCCGAGATATAAAGCCGCTTCAAGAAAGCTCCCCAGAAATTCCACCTAACCTCAACGAGGAGGCCCGCATGCGGCAAGGACAACGGCTCGAGCGGCGAGGAATATACCTCGCGATTCTGCTCCTCTTGCTCAGTGCGGGCCTCGGCCCCCACACCGGAGAAGCTTCGTCCGCCGCGCCATATCTTCCCCCCGCCGCGATTCAGGGCGCAGGCCCGCGTTCCCCCTATGTAGATGAAGAGGTCCAAACCTCCGGGGCGCTGACCGGGTTCTTCGAGGGCAGCGCGCCGACCGACTTCGATGGTTTCTTCTTGCAAGACCCCGTGGGAGATGGCGACCCCGCCACCTCCGATGCGATTTTCGTCGCCTACGACGCTACGCTGATCCCCACGTTCCAACCCGGCGATTGGATCACGGTCACCGGCGTCGTCGAGGAGTTCTCCGAGGCCGAGGGCGCAAACTGCGCCGGCGATGCCTGCCTCACGCGCGTGCGCGTCGATCTAACTGCCGAGGACGCCCTCCACGTCGGGACGGCGATCTCGCTGCCGGCCGCGCTGCCGCTATCCCCGCCCGGCGATCCCGACGCAGCGGCGATCTACTGGGAGTCGCTGGAGGGGATGCGCGTGACCCATCCCGCCACGGCGACGGTCGTCGGGCCGACGCGGTCGAACACGCTGTGGGCGGTCGCGGGCGCGGCGGGCCTCGAGCGTGTGATGCACGACGGGCCGCACACGGGCCGCCCGGTCGGGGTGCGGCACTACGAGCGCTATGGCCTGATCGACGGGCAGCGTCCACCGGACCTACTCACCGGCAGCACGGTGCGCAACGTCGCTGGCCCCTTGGGATTCACCGCCGGCGCCTACACCATCCTCACCCAGGCCGGCGATCCGTGGGAGGTGGTCGAGCGCGCCGCCGCGCCGCCCACCCCGCCCACCTGGCCCGCGCCGGAGCCGGGCGAGTTCAGCGCCGCGACGTTTCACCTCCAGTCGCTTCACGATCCGCAAAGCGTGCGACTGACCAAGGTCGTCACCACCGTGCTGGGCCTCGGCTGCCCCTCGCTGCTCGCGCTCCAGGAGATCCACGCCGAGGCCGTCATCACGCCGCTGCGGGCGGCCTTAGCGGATGTGGGATGCGCCTACGCATCCGCGCACGCCCTTCCCGACGCGAATGGAGAGGCGACCGCGCTGCTGTGGCGCCCCGATCAGGTCAGCGACGTCACGTGGTCGGCGGATTATCAGAGTTGCTCCCCGCACGGCGACCCTGACGCGGCAGCCTACGACGATGATTGCGCGGATGCGGGAGCCGACCTGCTGCCGCTCTTCGCGCACCGCCCCATCGTCCTGACCGGCACGCTCACCTACGAGCGCGCCCAGACGCGCTTCGCCGCGCTCGCGGCCCACCTCCCCACCGGCGATGATCCCGCCGTAGACCAGCGCCGGCAGGCGCAGGCCGCCTTCCTGGCCGATCTGGGCCAGCGCATCGCGATCAGCCGCACGCGCAATGTGATGCTCTTGGGCGATTTAGGCGTCAGCGATCTCCAAGCATTGCCCGCGCTCCGCACTGGCCACGCCATCACCCAGATGCTCAACGCCTGGGAGATCGTGCCGGCGGCGGAGCGCTACACCGAGATCGAGCGCGGCATCGCGCAAGCGCGCGCGCACATCCTCCTATCGCCGCCGCTCTTCTACCAACTGCAAGCGGCGGCCCCGCTTCACGCCAACGCCGACTTCCCCGCAGGCTACGATGCGAACGCGCCGACGATGTGGGGCGCAGCGGATCACGATCCCCTGGCAACGACGTTAGACATAACGGAGCTGCTCCCCCATCTTCAGTTGACCAAGGCCGTGACGCCTACCGAGAACGTCGCGCCCCGGACGTTAGTCACCTACACGCTGGCGCTCTCCAACACGGGCGTCGTCACCGCTTACAACGTCCACCTGCGCGATGCGCTGCCGCCTGACGTAAGCTTTGGCGCGTGGGTGCAGCGGGCGGCGGACGTGAGTGCGACCACGGCCACGCGCGTCCTCACGTGGACGGGCGACCTCCCGCCGATGCGCGGCCATCGCTGGGTCTTCACCGCGCGGTTGCGGGATGAGGCCCACCTCACGCTCCAGATGCCCATCCCCAACACCGCGACCTTCAATTCGGCCAACGGGGGCGCGGGGGAAGCCACGGCCATCTTCCACGTGGGCGAGCGCCTCCACTGGGCCTACCTGCCCGTGCTGCTCCGGGATCAAGTGCAAGATCGATAGGATCGAAGTAACCGTTTAGTCTTGTGAGGTGCAACGCACTTTT
>CAYXVS010000284.1:0-2291 GCA_964468735.1 uncultured Anaerolineales bacterium
AACGCTAACCACAAAATCCATCAGAACCAGCTTTTTCTTCCCGGCGTATCTACTATTTTCACGTTTAGTCGAAGACTAATCCACAACTTAGAATTTAGCAGGAAAATAAATGATTGTCAAAAGTGAGCGCTAGGTCAAATCGTGTCCTCACACGATAGGGTGCGCAGAGTCGGCGATGAATGCCATTTAATGGATTGCCCGTCCTGTGTTAAAATAGGGACATGAATATGGAAAATATAGCACGAGTCGAGATCGAGAATCAGAAACAATGGGATCGCGCGGTGGCGCGGTTGGCGACGTCGCATGTGTTGCAATCTTGGACGTGGGGAGATCTCAAGTCGGAGTACGGCTGGCAGCCGACGCGCTGGCTCTGGCGTCGCGAGGACGATCCGGCGGCAGCCGCGCAGATTTTGGTGCGCAGCCAGGGGCCGCTGCGCTTTGGGTACATTCCCAAGGGGCCGCTGGTGGATTGGTCGGATGCGGCGCTAGTCGAGCAGGTGCTCGCGGATTTGGAAGGGTTCGCGGCGCGCTACGGCTTGGTGCTCCTCAAGATCGACCCGGATGTGCGCCCGGATACGGAGACGGGCAAGGCAATCTTGCGGATGCTCCAGCGGCGCGCGTGGCAGCGGTCGTTTGAGCAGATTCAATTCCAGAACACGATGCTTCTGGACCTCCGCCCGGAGTTGGACACGATCATGGCGGGGATGAAGTCGAAGTGGCGCTACAACATCCGCCTTTCGGCGCGCAAGGGCGCGACGGTGCGCGAGGTGGGCGAGGAGGCGCTGCCCCTGCTCTATGAGATGTACGCCGAGACCGCGCAGCGGGGCGAGTTCATCATCCGCGAGCGCCAGTATTACTTGGATGTGTGGGCGCGCTTTATGCAAGCCGATTTGGCCATCCCCCTGCTGGCGGAGGTGGAGGAGACGCCGGTCGCGATGTTGATTCTGCTGCACTTCGGCGACCGGGCGTGGTATATGTACGGCGCGTCGCGCACGGTGCATCGCGATTGTATGCCCAACCATCGCCTGCAATGGGAGGCGATCCGGCGGGCGAAGGCGCGGGGCTGCACGGCCTACGATCTCTGGGGCGCGCCGGACGAGTTGGACGAGAGCGATCCGATGTGGGGCGTCTATCGCTTCAAGAAGGGCTTTGGCGCGGAGTTCGCGCCGCACATCGGCGCCTACGATTATGCCCCGCGCGGCTGGCTCTATCGATTGTACGCACTGCTGCGACCGCGCCTCCTGGCGTGGATGCAGCATCGCTATTGGGCGGCGCAGGCCACGGGGTCGGACGCGGCGGCGTGACGAGGCGAATGGAGAACGGCATAAGTTGTGGCCGGCCTCTGGCCGAGCCACCACGGGAGAACGCATGCGGATTTTGATCACCGGGGGCGCGGGCTTTCTGGGCAGCGCGCTGGCGAATGCCTTAGTCGCGCGCGATCACGAGGTGCTGGTCTTGGATGACCTGAGCGCCGGCGATCAGACGCGCCTGCGCGCCGGCGTGCTCTTCCATCGCGGCAGCATTGAGGATCGGCCCAAGCTGTGGACGCTGCTCCAGGGCGTGCAGTGCGTCTATCACATGGCCGCGCGCGTGCTGGTGGCCGAATCGATCCTCTACCCGCGCGAGTACAACGAGGTCAACGTGGGCGGCACGTTAGCCTTGCTGGAGGCGATGCGCGATGTGGGCGTCCCGCGCCTGATCCTCACCTCGTCCGGCGCGATCTACGGCGAGCAGGAGCGGCAGCCCGTCACAGAGACGATGCCGCCGAATCCCCAATCGCCCTACGCGGTGAGCAAGCTCTCGGCGGAGTATTATACCCACACCATCGGCGCGCTCTGGGGGATCTCGACGCTGGCGCTGCGCATCTTCAATGCCTACGGCCCTGGTCAGCCGCTGTTGCCGGCCCACTCGCCCGTCGTGCCGCGCTTCTTGCATCAGGCCCGGGGCGGCGGATCGTTCGTGATCTTTGGCAGCGGCGAGCAGACGCGCGATTTCGTTTACGTCGCGGATGTCGTCCGCGCGCTGATCGCGGCGCTCCGCGCGGAGGACGTGGATCGGCGCACGATCAACGTCGGCAGCGGCACGGAGACCTCGGTCAACGACCTGGCCGAGACGATCTTGACGTTGACGGATTCATCCAGTAATATCATTCGCAGCCCCGTGGAGAGCGGCGGCGTCTCCCGCCTGCGCGCGGACATCTCGCTGGCGAGGCAGTTGTTGGATTACGCGCCTCGCGTCGATCTGCGTATGGGCCTGGCGCGCATTTTGGAGCAGGACGAACGGTTCTCGTA
>CAYXVS010000284.1:2391-4456 GCA_964468735.1 uncultured Anaerolineales bacterium
TGCTGAGGGAGGATGACGATGCTGATTACGCACGCAAACGTGGCGACGTTGGGGGAGGATCCCCAGTTGATGGACGATGGCGCGATTTTGATCCGGGACGGGCGCATCGCAGCGGTCGATACGACGATGGCGCTGGCGACCCAATATCCAGAGGAAGAGCGCTTGGACGCCGACGGCCAAGTCGCGCTGCCGGCCTCGCTGTGCGGGCACACTCACTTCTACGGCGCGTTCGCGCGGGGATGGGGCTATCCCGGCCCGCCGGCCGCGCGCTTCAGCGAGATCCTGGAGCGCCTGTGGTGGCGGTTGGATAAGCAACTTACGCCGGAGGATGTCCGCTATTCGGCTCGCGTCTGTCTGGCGGATGCGATCCGGCACGGAACCACCACGCTCATCGATCACCACGCCAGCCCCAACGCCATCGCCGGCTCGCTGGACATCTTAGCGGAGGAGGTGGTGGCGTCTGGTATCCGCGCCGCGCTCTGCTACGAGGTCACGGATCGCGACGGCCCGGAACGCGCCCAGGCCGGGATCAAAGAGAATGTGCGCTTCCTCCGCCGGATGCGCGCGGCCCCGCATCCCCAGCTAGGGGCCTCCTTTGGCCTGCACGCCTCGCTGACCCTGAGCGCCGAGACCTTGGCCGCCGCCGTCGCGGCCGCCGAGGGCCTGGAGACCGGCTTCCATATTCACGCCGCCGAGGGCATCGAGGACGTCGAGGACAGCCTCGCCCGCTCCGGCAAGCGCGTCATCCATCGCCTGCACGAGGCGGGCATCTTAGGCCCGCGCACCATCGTGGCGCACGCCGTCCACGTCGACGAGGGCGAGATGGCCGTCTTGGCGGGCACGGAGACGTGGGTCACCCACCAGCCGCGCTCGAATATGAACAACGCCGTCGGCTTCGCCGAGGTGGAGAAGATGTTGGCGCAGGGCGTGCGCATCGCCTTGGGCAACGATGGCTTCAGCAACAACATGTTCGCGGAGATGAAGGTCGCCTACTTGGGCCACAAGTTAGTTCAACGCGATCCCCGGTCGATGCCGGCGGATTTGGTCTTCCGCATGGCCTACGACGCGAACGCTGAACTGGCCCGGCTCTTCTGGCCGGAGCAGCAGTTGGGCGCGCTGGTCCCCGGCGCGATGGCGGATCTGATCTTGGTCGATTATCACCCCACCACGCCGATGACGGCGGGCAATCTCCCCTGGCACTTTATTTTCGGCTACGAGGCCTCAGCCATCACCACGACCATCAGCGCGGGCCGCGTGCTGATGCGGGATCGGCAGGTGCCGACCTTAGATGAAGAAGAGATCACCGCGCGCTCGCGGGAGTTGGCGGCGGCGGTCTGGGAGCGCGCGGTTCGCTAAGCGAACTACGCGCTAAGCGCACCAGCGAGGTAATGATGCGTATCGATGTGGTGACGTTATTCCCGGAGATGTTCTTCGGGCCGCTGCAGGAGAGCATCCTCAAGCGCGCCCAGGAGCGCGGGTTGCTCTCTGTGGTGCTGCACCAGCTCCGGGATTACGCGCTGGATCGTCACCAGATGACGGACGATGCGCCCTATGGCGGCGGCGCGGGCATGGTGATGAAGCCGGAGCCGATTTTCCGCGCGGTGCGCTCGATTGTGGGCGAATCTCATGATGTCCCCGTCATTTTGATGACGCCCCAGGGCCGGCGTTTTACGCAGGAGATGGCGATAGCGTGGGCGGAGCGGCCCTGGCTGCTCTTCCTCTGCGGCCACTACGAGGGCGTCGATGAGCGCGTGCGGGAGCATCTCGTGACGGACGAAATCTCCATTGGCGATTACGTCCTGACCGGCGGGGAGTTGGCCGCGATGGTCGTGATCGACGCGGTGGCGCGCTTTATTCCCGGCGTGTTGGGCGCCGCCGAAAGCGCCGCGCGCGATTCGCATGCCTCTGGCTTGCTGGAAGGGCCGCACTACACTCGCCCGGCGAACTTCGAGGGGTATGAAGTCCCACCCATCGTGCTCTCCGGCGATCACGCCGCGATTGCGCGGTGGCGGCGCGAATCGGCGCTGCGCCGCACCTGGGAGCGTCGCCCGGATCTGTTGGCCGC
>CAYXVS010000285.1:0-4443 GCA_964468735.1 uncultured Anaerolineales bacterium
CTTCTGCGCAAAATAAAAGTGTAAACCAATTTCTGCTGGCTCGTGAACCATCCCAAAAATTAAAACCTCCCAACGTCACAAAAGTTCGTCAATCATCTTCAATGGCCACCTCCTAATTTTTGATTTGGGGAGTCGAGAATAATAGATGCTTCACACAAAAAGAAAGGGGGAAATCACAGCGTGATTCAAATACCATTCCCGTGAGAATTTTAGCGGCAAAAAGAAGGGCGTCAAGTTAAGACTCTGTTCAACAATATGTCAACACTCCAGCCACTTGCTCAAGCCACGCCCGCGATGCGCCGGCGCGATGAAGACGTCACAGATCCAGGCGAAGGTCGCGTAATCCATCACCACGCGCGCCAGCCCCACCTGCTCGCCTGCCTCCGTGAAGACGCCAAAGCAGAGCGAGTTAGGGCAAATGAGAGTGATTTTCCCTGTCGTTCTGCTTCGAATTACCTTCATTTCACGGCGTTCATTTCGTGCCTGACTAAAAACAGAGGGCGCCCCATCAAGGGACGCCCTGAGTTATAGATCTATGTGGCCCCATCGACCATCAAGTCTCCCAGAGGTCGTTGAGTTGCGATTCCAACGCGCTGGATAGCTCACCATCCAGCATCCCGCTTTCCAGGATTTGCTCGAAGGAGAAGAGTTCGTCCGAATCGGAGAGACCGGCATCTTCTTCTGGTGCGGGGGATGGTGCAGCCGTTGCAGATGCAGGTTGCGGTTCCGGCTCTCGTTGGGTAGCAGAAGCCGACGGCGTGGGGGTGGGCATTGGCTCGCGCGCCGGACGGCTTTCCGGCGGGGAGGTCACGGCGTCCTTGAAGACGGCCTGCAATTTTTCTAAGATGGTGTTGGTGTAGTACATCACCACGCCCAACTTGATGTCGGGGCTGAAGATGACCAGCAGGAAGACGCCGGGCACGATCTGGGCCGAGTAGACGCTGTATTGAGCGCCCTCGTGGTAGTTGAGCTTGAAGGCGCGCTCCTCGCCGATCAGCGAGGCGATCTCCGCCGTCGCCGCGAAGTCGCCGGCGACCAAGGCCGCCAGCGCGGAGATGTTGAGGTCTTTCACGGCGCCCTTCGCCGCGATGACGGAACCGTTGCCCTGGACGACGAAGACACTCCGTGCGTTGGCCTCCGCGCGCAACTCGGCCAACATCCGCTCGATCTCGTCGAATTGCTCGACCGCCAGTTGCACGCCCAGGCCCGCGTCCATGCCGGGCGGCGCGCTGCGACGGCTCCGCGCGACCTCGCGCTCCACGACGTTGATTAGCTCGTTGGGTTTGTACGGCTTCTCCAGGAAATCGTCCACGCCCCGGCGCAGCGCCTCGATCACCACATCCTTCGAGCCGTGGCCGGTCAGCATCACCACGCCGGTATCGGGCAGGCGGCGCTTGACGTGCGCCAGCAGCGCCATGCCATCCTCGCCCGGCATCTCCAGATCGGTGATGACCAGATCGTAGAAGCGCCGCCCCAGCACCTGCTTAGCCTCCGCCGCCGAGGAT
Source organism: uncultured Anaerolineales bacterium (assembly GCA_964468735.1). Taxonomy (GTDB): domain Bacteria; phylum Chloroflexota; class Anaerolineae; order B4-G1; family SLSP01; genus JAAAOZ01. The sequence goes on from CAYXVS010000285.1 coordinate 1,506, forward strand.
GCGGTCTGCACCGCGTAGCCGCGCCCGGAGAGGATGCGCCCGACGCTCTTCCGCACCAACATATCGTCATCGACAACTAAAATCGTCCCTTTTTGCTCCATACCCACGCTCTTCCCCACGCTATCTTACTCTTGATTAATTTACACGGTTCTTTAGGAATTCGCCGGGTGCAATTATGCTATCCCCACCCACAACCTAGTAACGACGGAAAAAAGGTCTGTGATCCCCACAAACGCGCATATCTGCGCTGCTTTTAGGGCGGCTTAGGGGAATGTCCCGCAAAATCCAAAAGACCCATTTACACATCCGGGGTCTGATACACCCCTTCCATCAGATCCAATCCACACGAAAGCTGCGCGACCCACGCGATAAACTTCCGCACATTCTCCTTGCCTACGATCATCGCGCCGTGCTGGGGAGCGATGATCTCGATGTCCAACGGCGCGACCATCTTGGCCCACAGCTTGAGCACGCGATTGGTGGGCATGTAGCGCCGGTGAAAGCCCTCCATGTATTGGATGTGGTCCTCGAAGTTCTCGACAGTGACGTAGGTTTGACCCAACGAGGCGCCCAAATCGCCCGAATAGAGAATCTTCGAGGTCGGATCGTAGACCTGAAAGTTGCCGGAGGAATGCATGAAGTGCGCGGGCAGGACGTGCAAGGTACACCCCGCCAAATCGATGGTGCTGGCCTTATCGGACAGGGGCGTGATGCGATCCACTTCCATATCATCCACGCCGAAGTGCATGATAAAGCGTACCCACAACTGCGGCAGGAAGGCGCGGGCATCGGTGACCATCAGCCAGGCGTTCGCCGAAGCGACGATATCTGGGTCCTGATGGGAAAAGAAGATGTACTCCAGATTTCCCGGCGAGATCATCGTCGAGACCTCGTCTATGGCCGATGAATAGACTTTGTGCCCGCCGGGATCAAACAGCAAGCCCTTGCCTTGATGCACAATGAGATGCTGATTCGATTGGACCATCCGCCCGGAGGTAAAATCCTCCAACAGGATATTTTTGTGATCCGCGCTCTCAAATAATGTTTGCGTAGCCATCCGCTCTCCTCTCAACGTGTCTCACACGTCAAATAATCACTCGCCCGCCATCAAGGTCTCGAACAGATCCTCACTGAAGCCGGTCACCTCCAAGAATTGTTTGAGGCGGTGATCATCATAAGATTGTAGCATAATGTTCAAATCCACATCCATCACCCGATTTAGGGCGACAATGCGCGCTTCTTTTTGGGAATCGGCGGCGTATTCGGCCGCGACGATCATCTCGGCGGCCATGCCGCGACAGAAGGCCATCGCCGCGATGACGTAGCGCGGCTCCAACCCCACATCGACGTGGGTTTTGCCGATCCGGTAGCGCTCCTCGAAGTAATCCTCGCTATAACTGCCGGCGCCTAATCCGATGAGCCACGTCTTGAGGTGCCCCTTAAGGCGCTCCACGCGCCCCGGCTTCGCATGGAGGATGTTGTGCAATTTCTCAAAGGTCTCCAAGTGCGTGTAGAACGCATCCACGACGTTTTGCGCCTGGCGCTCCAGCGCGGGATGCATCTCCTCTAACAGCGCCTGATCTTTGTCGGTCAATCGCCCAACGGCTTTGATCTCATCGATAAATTGGTGATCTGTCATCGCTTCCCCCCTAGCCTAAAATCTCGGCGACCGCGTTGGCGGCCTCGCGGACTTCTAAAAATACCATACCCAAATTGACGTTCGGGCCGGTCAAGCCGACGAGCACGGCGTTCTTCCCAGCGTAGGTGATGACGATGTTGCCATCCCCACCCTGCACCATGGTCTGTTGCAAGTCGCCGCGCTTGAGCTGATCGACCGAGCGTCCGGAGAGGCTCAGGATCGCGGCGGAGACCGCGCCCACGCGCGCCTGCTCGATGTTGGCGGGCAAATCCGCCGCCATAATCAGCCCATCCCGGCTGACGACGGCCACCCCGCTGATGTCTCCTGATGTATCGATTAAGTTACGCAGCGTTTTTGCTAAACGCTCACGACGAGTTTCTGCTGCCATTTCTTTCTGCTCCTTTCGTTGCTTGTTTTGGGTTTCACGTTGTTCGTCCCAACGGCGCATCCCTTCCATAATCAAAGCCGACCAGGGGATGTCAATGGTTTTGGTCGGCGGTGAGACATTCTGATTCACCTTGAATGTGCCCGTCTCCCACGTCAACAAATCATAGACGGCCTCCTCGCCCGTGTCGGTATCGGAGGCAGCGTGAACGACCTCACCGTCGTCGAAGTAGAGGGCGACGGTCTCATCCTCGCGTTCCGCCACCAACTGCGACGTGGCGCCCGACTGGCACGTCAGTTGAATCAAATCCGAGATCTGCATATCACTCAAATTGCCCTGTAACGCCATTCACACCTCCTTAAAAAATAAAGAATGAAGAATTGCGAATGATGAATGAAGAATGTGACCACTCACGCGCGCTTTTCATTCATCGCGTCTTTGATCTGCCGGATCGCGGTGGCTGTAGCCTGCCAGTAGGCATTATCCGGGCGGATCACGACGGCCAGGACGTAATCACGCGCGCCATCGTTGAAGCGGCGGCAGAGCAGGCCTTGCTGAGCGTCATCCGCCAGCAGCATGATCTCGCCCATCGTGCCTAAGTTCAGACGATGATTCGCGGACTCCGAGGCCCGCAGCATCTCGGCCACGACGGCGGCCAACTCATCGGCCATCGCGCGATCCGCTGAGGTCGCCAAGGTCAGGCCGGTCGCGTCGGTCAGGACGACGGAGCTAAAGCCTTCCTGTTGACTCAAATGTTCGATGATTTTCTGAACGGCTCTCATTGTGTGGTCTCTCCCTCCCTCTTTTTACCCAAGAACCATCAGCAGATTTAGCAGATGGAAGCAGATTTACGGCTTGTTCTCAAGGCCTCTATTTTTGACAGCTTTCGACAAGTTCAGATAAGGTTTAGACCA
>CAYXVS010000286.1:0-4426 GCA_964468735.1 uncultured Anaerolineales bacterium
GAGGCGATCCGATTGCCGCTCCGCACCGAGGCGCAGACGTGGCATCTGACGTGGGCCGAGGTGGGGCAGCACTACCGCATCGAGGCGATGGTCGAAGCCGCGCTGGAGATCAGCCGGAGCACGCCGTGGCAGCGGCGGGGCCTGTTAGCGTTGGGCCTCCGCTCGCAGCAGCACGACGTCGCCCCGGACGTGGCGCTCGCCGATCCGGCGCAGGCGACGATGCATCTGGAGGAGATCGCGGCGCAGGTCGCTACGCCGCCGGTGGAAGCCGATCTCCAAATCGGCCCGGGCGGGCGGTTGAGCGCGCGCCAGGGGCAGGCGGGCCAACAACTCGACCTCGAGGCCAGCGCGGCGCGGGTGATGACGGCCTTGGAGGCGAGTGCGGCTGTTGCGCATCGTCGCGATCTCGACGCCGTTGAGCTGGTCGTCGCCGCGATCCCGCCGGAGCGCGCCGCGCCGGAGCCGGCCTACAGCGCGGCGCAGGCGCTCCTGGCGCGGCCCTTCACCTTAGTCGCCGATGATCCCCTCACCGGCGAGATGCCGGAGGGCTACCACGCCGAGTTCTCCGTGGCGACGGGGACGTTGGCCAGTTGGATCGTCCTCCGCCCGACGCCGGCCCAGATCGAGCTGGAGATCAACCAGGCGGCGGTGAGGACGTGGCTGGAGAACATCGCGCCGCAGATTGAGGGCGAGATGCGCCGCTTGGATGTACCCGCCACCTTCGGCGAGACCATCGCGGCGTTGCGGGCGCCGACGCATCGGGCGCGTGCGCAGATCGGCCACACGGCGCGGAACTACATCGTTCAACCGGGCGATGCGTTCTACGACATCGCCTACAACTTTGGCTTCCCGCAGTGGCATTTGGAGCAGGCCAACCCGGAGGTCGAGCCGGGCGCGCTCAACGTGGGCCAGCAGTTGACCATCCCCAGCTTAGATGTGCTCTTCCCGCATCCCATCCCGCCCGATAAGCGGATCGAGATTGATCTGCCGACGCAGCGGATGCACGTCTTTGATCGCGGCCAGCAGATTTTCACCTTCACCGTCTCCAGCGGCATCTCCAGCACGCCGACCATCGCGGGGCAATTTCAGATTCTCTTCAAAGAGAAGGATGCGTTCGCCCAGCGCTGGAGCTTGGAAATGCCGCACTTTATGGGCATCTACGAGGAGGCTGAGGGCTTTCATAATGGGATTCACGAGTTGCCGATCATGGCGTGGGGCACGCGGCTTTCGCCCGGCGTGTTGGGCTGGCCGGCCTCGTTTGGCTGCATCATCTTAGATGAGGGCGACGCGGGCGCGCTCTTCGAGTGGGCTGAGATTGGCACGCTGGTGCGCATCCACGGCGTCGCGCCCGGTACGCCGACCTGGTCGCAGACCCTGGGCGATCTGGTGCCGTTGACGCCGGACGAGGAATAGGGAATGAAGAATTGCGAATGATGAATAGAATTAAATCCAGCCTTAAAATTCTTGGCGACTTTGCGTCTTGGCGTGAGATAGTTCCCGTCTTTCAGTAAAACCATGTATGCAAAGGTCCTGATTTTTCTCCCCATCAAAGCCAAAAGCTCGCCCTACTTCGATTACCGGGTGCCGCCGGAACTGGCGTCCACGGTGCGACCGGGTGTGCTGGTGGTGGCGCCGCTGCGCACGCGGAAGCTGCCCGGCATCGTGATGGCGCTGGCGGACAGCTCCGATTTAGCGCCAGACGATATCCGGCCCATTGAGAGCGTCTTGGATCCCGAACCGGTGTTGGACGAGACGCGGCGGAAGTTGGCGCAATGGATCGCGCGCGAGACGTTGGCCCCGCTCCACAAGTGCGTCCAGACGATGTTGCCGCCGGGGATGCGGCCCAAAGCCTACCTGCGCCTCACGCCGTTGGTCACGCAACTGCCACCCGATTTGCCCGATCCCGCCGCTGATCTGCTGCGCCTCCTGCTGCGACGCGGCCCGCTGCGCAGCTCGCAGATCGCGCGCGCCCTCACTGAGATCGACTGGCATGCGGCGCGGCGCACGCTCCAACGCCGCGATCTCGTCAAAGTCGAACGGCGCCTGCGGCTGCCCCACGTCCGGCCCAAGACCGTGCGCAAGGCGCGGCTTATCGCGCCGTCGGCCCAGTGGGAGCAGAAGATGTCGGGGCTGCGCCGCACCCAGCTCTATCGCGCGATCCTGGGCTTCTTAGCGGAGGAGGGCGGCCCGGTCGAGTTGGACGTCATCTGCGCGGAGACGGGCGCGCAGAGCTATCACCTCAAGATGTTGGATCAGCGCGAGTTGATCTCCTTCAGCCGCGAGGAGATCGTCCGCGATCCGCTCGCCGAGATGCTTTACACGCCGGATGCCCCGCCGCTGCTGCTGCCGGATCAGCAGGCGGCGTGGGAGAAGTTGGCCGGCCAGTTGGCGAAGCATCATCACGGCCAGGCGCGGCGCGCGCCCGCGCCGGTGCTGCTGCTGGGGGTCACCGGCTCCGGCAAGACGGAGCTGTATCTGCGGGCGACGGCCCAGGTGCTCGACCGGGGCCAGCAGGCGTTGGTTCTCGTGCCGGAGATCAGCCTGACGCCGCAGACGGTGCGCCGCTTTATGGTGCGCTTCCCCGGCCGGGTGGGGCTGTGGCACAGCCAGATGAGCCGGGGCGAGCGCTACGATACGTGGCAGCGCGTGCGCAGTGGCGAAATCGACGTGATCGTGGGGGCGCGCTCGGCGCTCTTCACGCCGTTCCCGGATCTGGGGCTGATCGTGATCGATGAGGAGGAGGACGTTAGCTACAAACAGAGTCGCCAGCCGTACTATCACGCGCGGGAGACGGCGGCGGCGTTGGCGCGCTTGACGGGGTCGCTGCTCATCCTGGGCAGCGCGACGCCCTCGCTGGAGGCCTACGCGCGGGCGCAGGCCGGGCGCTACCGGCTGATCACGCTGGAGCGGCGGATCGTCAGTCACAGCCGCCGGGTGGCCGATTGGCAGCGCGTGCTCCATCTGCGCCGGAGCCGCTATCGGGCAAGCGCGTCCGCGCCGCACGCCTGCACGATTGCGCTGCCGCCCGTGCAGATCGTCGATATGCGCGCGGAGTTGCAGGCGGGCAATCGATCCATCTTCAGCGGAGCGCTGCAATCGGCGGTGACGCAGGCGTTGGCGCGCGAGGAGCAGGTGCTGCTCTTTTTGAATCGGCGGGGGGCGGCGACCTACGTCTTCTGCCGGGATTGCGGCTGGGTGGCCGAGTGCGCCGAATGCGACCTGCCGCTCACGGCCCATCGGCGCGTCGAGACGTTGATCTGCCATCATTGTGGGCACCGCGAGCCGATGGCGCACACGTGCCCCATGTGCGGATCGCATCGCGTGCGGGCCTTTGGCCTGGGCACGGAGGGGCTGGCGGAGCAGACGGCGAAGCGTTGGCCGGAGGCGCGTCTGCTGCGCTGGGATAGCGACGTGGCGCGCTCGCACACGGCGCACGCGGCGCTTATGGCGCGCTTCTCGCAGGGCGAGGCGGATATGTTAGTCGGCACGCAGATGATCGCGCGCGGATTAGACCTGCCCAAGGTCACGGTGGTGGGCATCATCTCCGCCGATACGGCGCTCAATTTGCCGGATTTCCGCGCCGCCGAGCGGACGTTCCAGCTTTTGACGCAGGTCGCGGGCCGCTCCGGGCGCGGGCTGTTGGGCGGGCGCGTGATCTTGCAGACCTATCACCCCGAGCACTACGCGGTGCAGTACGCGGCGGCGCACGATTACGAGGGCTTCGCCAAGTACGAGTTGGCCTTCCGGCGGCGGACGGGTTATCCGCCCGCGATTCGGCTGGCGCGCCTGCTGACGACGCATCCCGACCGGCGGCGCGTGGAGGAGCGGGCGAACGCCTTAGCCGCGCAGATTCGCATCAAGCTGATGGAGGAGGATCTGCCGGAATCGGATCTCATCGGGCCGGCGCCGGCCTTCTTCGCGCGCCTGCGCGGTCGATATCGCTGGCAACTGCTGCTGCGGAGTTTGGATCCGGCGGCCTTCCTGCGCGAGATCGAGATCCCCGCCGGCTGGCGCGTGGACATCGATCCGATGGATGTGTTGTGAGTCGGCAAATGGGCGGGGGTCTGCCTTGGCGGATGCAATTAGATGTGGAGATGAAAGTGGTGAGGGCGGTGCGTATTTCGTATTGCGTAATGCGTAGGTTTGTGTTGTAAAAATTATGCTCGTTATGGTTTACGAAATACGGTTACTGTCACAGAGTATTTGCCACTGCGCCGCACCGATGGTTGAAACCATCGTCTGATATCCAAAGTGCGTTGAAACGCACTGAGGTTGCTTTCTTGAGCGGTTTTTCAACCCGTTTTTAACGGGTTTTGTGTATCAGCCTCGAATTCATTCGTAGGCGGGCCAAGCGGCGAAAACTTTAAGACACTAGCAAATACGCAATGCAAAAAGGCTGTATGGGAAGGTTAACCCAACCAATCCC
>CAYXVS010000287.1:0-2373 GCA_964468735.1 uncultured Anaerolineales bacterium
CGATGGCGAAGACACGAACACAGACCTTGGGCTATCCAAGGATCGGCAAGCAGCGCGAGATCAAGCGCGCGCTGGAGGGCTACTGGAAGGGCCGCCGCAGCGCGGAGGAGCTGGAGGCGACCTTCTGGGCGGTGGCGGAGCAGAGTTGGCGCGATCAACTGGCCGCCGATATCGATTTTGTCGGCGTGGGATCGGCCACGTACTACGATCACGTCCTAGATTGGGCCGTGCGCTTCGGGCTGATCCCGGAGCGTTTCCGCGAGCTGGAGGGCCGCGAGCGTTACTTTGCGATGGCGCGCGGCGCGGAGGGTATCCCCGCCTTAGATATGACCAAGTGGTTCGACACGAATTATCACTATCTGGCGCCGGAAATCGATGCCGAGATGTCGCTCCAGGAAAATACCGAGGACTTTCTGGAATTGGTGCGGCGCGCACAGGGAATCTTAGGCCCGCGCGCGGCGCCCATCGTGCTTGGCCCGGCGACGCTGATTCATCTTTCGCGATTTGATGCTAACGGAGGCAATGAAGGTGATGCGGGCCGACTCCTCAACAAGCTGACGCCACTCTATCGCCGCCTGCTCGCCGAACTGAAGACGATGGGCGTGCCGGAGGTGCAACTGCACGAGCCGGCCCTGGTGCTGCCGGAGGCGCACGATCTCCGCGCGCACATCGAGGCGGCTTATGCGATGTTCGCCGATGCGCGCTTGCCTCTCAACCTGGTGACCTACTTCGATGACGTGGGCGACGCCTATCCCTGGATCGTCCGCCTGCCCGTGGACACCGTCACGTTGGATCTCACGCGCGGCGAGACGCTGGCGCAAATCGAAGCGCACGGCTTCCCCAAGGATAAGACCCTGGCGGCGGGCGTCATCGATGGGCGGAGTGTCTGGCGGATGCGCCCCGACGAGGTGTTGCCGCTCGTGGCGAAGCTTCGCGCCGCCGCCCCGAATCTGCGCCTGAGCGCCTCGTGCTCGCTGCAATTCGTGCCCTACGATGTTGAGCGCGAGACCGAGATCCCCGCAGCGTTGCGGGGCGTCCTGGCGTTCGCCGAGCAGAAGTTAGAGGAGTTGGCGCACTTGGCGGCGGATGACACAGAGGAGGCCATCGCGGCGTGGCAGGCCTTCCGGGCGTTCGCGCCGGCGGATGAGGCGGTGCAGGCGCGCGTCTCGTCGTTAGCCGAGGAGGACTTCCGGCGCGCGCAGCCCTACGAGGAGCGGCGCGATCAGCAGATCCAACTGCCGCCCTTCCCCACGACGACCATCGGCTCTTTCCCGCAGACGCGCGAGGTGCGACGGCTGCGCGCTCGCTATCGTAAGGGCGAGATCTCCGAGGCGGCCTATCACGCGGGCGTGGACGCCTTCATTGCGTACACCATCGGCGTGCAGGATGCGTTGGATTTGGATGTGCTGGTTCATGGCGAGTTCGAGCGCAGCGATATGGTCGAGTACTTCGCTTACAAGCTGACGGGCTTCGCTTTCACCCGCCACGGCTGGGTGCAGAGCTTCGGCAGCCGCTACGTGCGCCCGCCCATCATCTACGCCGACGTGCAGCGCCCGGCGCCGATGACGGTGCGGGAGTTCGAGGCGGCGCAGTCCTTCACATCGAAGCCCGTGAAAGGGATGCTCACCGGCCCGGTCACGATCCTGAATTGGTCATATCCGCGCGTGGACATCCCCCGCGAGCAGATCGCCTATCAGTTGGCCCTGGCCCTGCGCGATGAGATCGCCGCGCTGGAAGAGGCCGGCGCGCGAGTGATCCAAGTGGATGAGCCGGCCCTGCGAGAGGGCCTGCCCCTCAAGTCGGCGCGCTGGGAGGATTACCTCACCTGGGCCGTCGATGCCTTTCGCCTGACGACCGGCGGCGCGCGCCCGGCGACGCAGATCCACACGCACATGTGCTACTCGGAGTTCGAGGACATCCTGCCCGCCATCGACCGCTTAGATGCAGACGTCATCTCCATCGAGAACGCCCGCAGCGGCGACGCGATGTTGCGCGCGCTGGCGGAGTTCGGCTATCCCCGCGAGGTCGGCCCCGGCGTCTACGACATTCACAGCCCCGTCGTGCCGACGCAGGCGTTTATCGCGGATAAGCTGCGCATGTTCCGCGAGCACCTGCGCCAGGAGCAGATCTGGGTGAATCCCGATTGTGGCTTGAAGACCCGCGCCTGGGACGAGGTATGGCCCGCGCTGCGCAACATCATCGCGGTGGTGAAGGAGATGCGGGAGGCGATTGAGTAGAGGTTGAGTTAGTTGTTATGCGATGCGTATTGTGTAAGACATATTGCGTGAAACGTATTGCGTAATTGGGTTGTGCATACTCGGCGCACCTACCAATCGAATCTCGCAACTAGTTGATTACAGAATACGAAATACG
>CAYXVS010000287.1:2473-4423 GCA_964468735.1 uncultured Anaerolineales bacterium
AATACGAAATACGTTTCTGAAGTGGAGGGAAAAATGAATACCTTAGGACAATTTTTAACGTGGTTGGCGGCCCAGGAGCGGCCAATTTTATCGGATGGCGCGATGGGGACGTTGCTCCACGCGCGCGGCGTCGCGTTCACCGCGTGCTTCGATGCGCTCAATTTGCATCACCCGGCGGAGGTGGCGGAGATTCATCGCGCCTACATCGAGGCGGGAGCGGAGATGATTCTGACCAACACCTTCGGTGCGAACCGCTACAAGCTGGCCGAGCACGGCCTGGAGGAGCGCGTCGCGGAGATCAATCGCGCAGGGGTCGAACTGGCGCAGCGCGTCGTGGCGGCCTCTTTCAAAGATGTGTGGATCGCCGGGGACGTGGGGCCGCTGGGCGTGCGCTTGGCGCCCTTCGGGCGGGTGCAGTTGGAGCAGGCGCGCGCCGTCTTCGCCGAGCAGATCGCGGCGTTGGCGGAGGCCGGCGCGGATCTGATCGTCATCGAGACGATGACCGATCTCTACGAGGTCGTCGAGGCGATCCAGGCCGCGCGCGAGGTCTGCGACCTGCCCGTGGTCGCGTCGATGACCTTCACCCGCGATGACCGCACGCTGCTGGGCGATTCCCCGGCCAAGGTCGCCCATCGGATGCGCGAGGCCAGCGCCGATGTGCTGGGCGTGAACTGCTCCGGCGGGCCGGTGCAACTGTTGCGCCTCCTGCGCGAGATGCAGAAGGCCGAACCCGACGCTCACTTCTGGGTCAAGCCGAACGCGGGTTGGCCGGAGCAGGTCGCCGGGCGGATTATGTATCCCGCCACGCCGGAGTACTTCGGCGAGTACGCCTGGGCCTTCGCCGAGGCCGGCGCCGATGTCATTGGCGGTTGCTGTGGTACCACGCCGGAGCACATCGCGGCGATGGATCGCGCGCTGGAGAGCGGCCCGCCCGATTCGCCCGTCTACGTCAACGGCGTGGTGGAATCCCAGGCCGCCGTGCCCGCCCTCTCGCCCGATCAGCCCTCGTGTCTTTCTGAGAAGTTAGCCGCCGGTCACTTTGTGATCTCCGTGGAGATGGACCCGCCGCGCGGCCTTTCGCGGCACAAGCTGATGGCCGGGGCCAGTCTGTTGGCCGAGGCCGGCGCGGATGTCATCAACGTGGCCGACAGCCCGATGGCGCGGATGCGGATGAGTCCCTGGGCGGTCTGCAATCTTGTCCAGGAGAAGGTCGGCATCGAGACGACGCTGCACTTCCCCACGCGGGGCCGCAACCTGCTGCGCGTCCAGGGCGATCTGCTGGCAGCGCACGCGCTCGGCATCCGCAACGTCTTCGTCGTGATGGGCGATCCCACGGCCATCGGCGATTATCCCGACGCGATGGACGACTACGACCTCGTGCCCTCCGGCCTGATCCGCTTGATCAAGCAGGGCTTCAACGCTGGCGTGGATCACGCGGGCAGCGACATCGGGCAGCCGACGTCGTTCTTTGTGGGCGGCGCGCTCAACCTCACGCCCAAGAACCCCGCGCGCGAGATCAAGGTGCTGCGCCGCAAGCTAGAGGCCGGGGTCGATTTCTTCCTCACGCAGCCGGTCTACGATCCGGCGGCGGCGGGCGCCTTTTTGGATCACTACGCCGAGGAGCACGGGCCACTCGAAACGCCCATCTTGGTCGGCGTGCTGCCGCTGTACAGCGTCCGTCACGCGCGCTTCCTGCACAATGAGGTGCCGGGCATCACCATCGCGTCGGAGATCTTCACGCGGTTAGAGGCGGCGGGCGAGGACGCCCCACACGAGGGCGTCCGCATCGCGTGCGAGCTGATCGCGTCGCTGCGGGCGTGGGCCGGCGGCCTGTACATCATGCCCGCGTTCCACCGCTACGATCTGGCGGCGGAGATCATCGAGCGCTGCCGGGACGGGGAAGACGAGGGAGATCATCCCCAAGCGCTGCACTGCGAGCTTGAGGCCGTT
>CAYXVS010000288.1:0-4409 GCA_964468735.1 uncultured Anaerolineales bacterium
GCGCAGGAGGCCGCGCGCCACGACGAAGCGCTCGCGAGGTTCGCCGCGAAAATCAACATCACACTTGCTTTTTCCCGTGACTCACCTATACTTACCTTGTAAGCTTCCGGGGGTCATGCTTGAGTGTCTTTTGGCAAGCGTTGTGATTTCTCGGATAGAATATCACACACTTATTTACACAGTTAAAGGAGTCTGCTATGCACACCAAGAAGTCGCGTTACCGTTTTACGGCGTTATGCCTTGTGTTGGCCCTGCTGCTGCCGATGTTCCCCGCGCAAGCGTTCGAGGTGGACGCTTCCGGGCCGGCGCAACAGGGATTTACGGACGTTGGCTTGCCGGCCTCGCCGGCGGCAACCGGCCCTCATACCATCTCCGGGCGGGTGACGGATAGTAACGGCAATCCCGTCTCTGGGGCGACAGTTGCGGCGCATACCGGTTCTGTGTCCGGCGAGGTGTTGATTTTGAACGTCTCAGCCGACCATGACCTGGCGGGCTTCTACCCAGTGGGGTTGGGTACCGTCAAGAACAAGATCGAGGTCACTGTGGATTGGGGTGGTCGAACGCCGGGCTACGTGCGCTACCAGTTCAGCGGCGGCGCGCTAGTCGATGACACCATCACCGGTAACAGTTCCAGCCACATGTTCCGGCTCGATCAGGTGCTGCGCGAAGGAGCAAACACGCTGGAGATCACGGCCGTCGCGGCCGATGGGACCACGTCGGACCCCAGAACCTATCAACTGACCGGCTGGTCGGCCGAATTGGGTTGGCTGGAGCAGATATTGGCCAGCTTGCTGCCCTACGTCGGGCCGGACAAGATAGAGTTCACCGTTCACATACCCGGAGATCCCATCGAAATGCTGGGCGTGGATGTGTGGCTGCCGGGCAAGCCGACCAAGCTGGGGCCGCAGGCCGTGGGCAAGCTGGCCGTTCCCTTGCGCGGCGGGCGTTACGAGTTAGGCATCGGGAAGCGTTTTGCGCCCGGTGAATCCGCCGATGAATCCACGCCCGGTCGCAAACCCTGGTACGGCCGCAACGCGCTCTCTTTGCTGGGCAAAAACGACCTGGAAACAAACTTTATGGGCGAGGTGCAGGGCAATCTACATAGCACAGTTCCATACCTGGGCCGCCCGGACTTGATCAAGGTTTCTGCTAGTGGCAAAGTCACGTTCGAGCAGTCTGAAAGTGCCGTGGTAGTTATTTACCCGCTTCAGCCAGTAGGCCCGGTCATTGTAAACGGGTTGAAAGTGATCCCGCCTGTCTATGACTGGGTTAAAGACCGGGCCAAATTCTACATCCAACTGACGCCGGAACTGGGCGGCGATCTGTCTCTCAACTGGGGCGTTCAAGACCTCGAACCGGTCTCGGCCAATCTGTACGTACAGATCGATCTGGAAGGCGGCATGCAGATCGACGTCTACGTCGCCGAGGGTAAGGTTTACCTGGGCGGCGGCAGCCAGCTAGAGTTTATGTTCGTGCCCGAAGTAGGGATAGACAAATGGACATTCTACGGCAAGGCCGGGTACGAGTTGAAAGCCGGCTGGTTCACAGGTTCGCGCGAGGGGAAAATTGAGTGGGTGGCCTACGAAGGCGGGCAAGTCCAAATGGCGCAGGTTCTGGAAGCTCTGGAAAGCGCCGATGTGACGTGGACCTTGATCCCCCGCGATTATGCCACCCCGTCCTACTCGACCTTTCGTGCGACGGAGGCGCGTCAGCAACCGTTCGCCGCGTCGCGCGGGGGCGCAATCCAGGGGACGCACAACGCTGCGCTGGTTGACAATGTCTTCCCCTACACCGAACCGGCTTTGGCCGTGGCCGGCGATGACCAGGCGCTCTTGCTCTGGAACTACGATGATACGAGCCGGCCTGTGGGCCAGGGCTATGACCTGCACTACAGCCGCTGGGATGGCGTAGCCTGGAGCGCGCCTACTTTTGTGATGAACGATACGTACCCTGACGCCAAGCCGCAGGTGGTGTGGCTGCCGGACGGAAACGCGCTCGCCGTGTGGGAACGCCTCGACGACCCAGCCCTGCCGGTATCGGCGACCTTGAACCTGACCCAGACCCGCAAGATGGAGTTGGCCTGGGCGACGTTCGACGCTGACACTGAGACCTGGAGCGACCCCGCCTGGCTCACGCGCAACGCATCCGCCAGCAGCCAGACGCCGGCCCTTTCACGGGCGGACGATGGCAGTGTGTGGGCGGCGTGGCGCACCAATCCCCAGGGCCACCTCTCCGGCGACGCGCAGCACCCCGACCGCATCTATGTCGCGCGGTGGGACGGCGCCGGATGGGAATCCCCACAGGTTGTTGTAGCCGACATCCCCGGACTGTCGGGCTTGGCGCTGGCGCACGAGGGAAGCGACGCCGCGCTGGCCTGGACGACCGAAGTGACGCCCACCGGCAGCACGACACCCACGATGCAGTTGTTCGCCCGCCGCTTCGACGGCTCCAACTGGACGGCGCCACAGCAACTCACCGACGACGACGTGCAGCACACCCACCCACAGGTGATCTACCAGGGCGGGCAACCCTACGTCGTCTGGTTGGTCGGGCAGACCCTCGCGCTGCAAAGCCTGGGCAGCCTGCAAGCAGCCGGCTACCAGCCGACCGCTCTGAAAGGACTGTCAAATCCCCGTCTCCCATCCGCAACCCACGGCAGCGCGGTGACGCTTCAGAGCAACGTGCAGGTCGACCAATTCCGCGTGCTGCGCGACGCCGGCGACAACCTGTTCGCCGTCTTCACCGGCCAACAGACGCAGCAGCGCGACCTGTACCTGGCCTACTACGATCAGGCGCTGGGCCTGTGGGGCCAGCCGCAACGCTTGACCGATGACCGCGCCAGCGTGAGCTACCCGGCCGCCGGTCTGGACAGCAGCCAGCAGCTTCTGATGGCCTACAGCCAGACCGCCATCGCTACGGAAGTATACACTGCCACCTTGCCCGATTCCGGGCTTGTGGTGACGTACACTTTGCCGGTGGAGGGTGAGACTGATTTGTATACCCTGAAGCACAGCTTGCGCGCCAACGTGGCCGCCGAGTCGCTGGCGCTCGCGGACGAGTATCCCGCGCCGGGCAGCACAGTCGTCTTGACCGCCACACTCGCCAACTGGGGCGACCGGCCGTTGGAGAATATCGTGGTCGCCTTCCGCGAGGACGGCAGCGATTTGATCACCCAAACGGTACCCGGCCCTCTGGTCGCCGGGCAAGTGTTCACCGTGACCACACCGTACACGATACCGGCAACCGGCGGCGCGCGGCAACTGGCGTTTATCGTTGACCCGGACGATCTGATGGTTGAATCCGACGAGACTGACAACCGCGTTGAGTTGGCGGCCTTTGGCCCCGACCTGGAAATCACGCGCGCCACGGTCGAATACTGGGGCGGCAACCAGGTCGGGCTGGCGACCCACATTCACAACCTGGGGACGACGCCCGCGCCGACCACGACGTTGGCCTTCTACCGCGATGCGCTCACGGGCACACTGGCTGTGACGGATACCGTCCCGGCGCTGGAGGCAGGCGCGCTGGTGACACTGACCACGCCCTGGGACTTCGGCTCATTACCGGAGGGCGCGTATCCGTTGGTCGCCGTCGTCAACCACAACCAGAGCGACTTCAGCGAGACGGTCACAGTGAACAACATTTTCACTACCACCTTAGACGTGTGGCCCGATCTGCTGGTCACACCGCACGACCTGTGGACGAGCCCTGTGACGGGGACGAATGTGGCGATTACCGCGACGGTATACAACGTTGGGCCGATCACGGCGACCGATGTGACAGTCGCCTTCTACAGCAATCCAGCTTTGTTGGAGACCACCTTCCTGTTTACACAGACGTTGCCCCTCCTGGCGCCGAACGGCGCGGCAACGGTGAGCGGCGTGGTGAGCGGGCCGCTGGCGTGCGGCGTCTACGTGCTGGCCGACCCGCAGCAGACGCTCACCGAGACGACGCGGGCCAACAACCTGGCCGGGATGCTGGTCGAGGACGGCCTGTGCGCCGGCTTCTGGGCCGCGCCCACGGAAGGCGCTGCGCCGCTGACCGTGGCGTTTACCGAGACCGTGGGCAGCGCGGCCACCGCCTGGCTGTGGGGCTTTGGCGACGGCGTGACCGATACCGTGCAGCACCCGACGCACGTTTACACGACTGCGGGCCGCTACACGGTCACGCTGGCGGTGAGCGGGACCGGCGGCGTGGATACGTTGATGCACCCCGACTATATCCATGTTACAGAATCATCCACAGTGTGTGTGCCACTGACCGACGTATTCATCACCGGCCCCGTCGGCGTCACCGGCACGCTCTACGTCGATGGACTCTATACCTTCGCCGCCGTCATCACCCCCACGGATGCCACCGAACCCATCACCTACACCTGGGCGCCGACGCCGACCAACGGGCAGGGAACA
>CAYXVS010000289.1:0-4409 GCA_964468735.1 uncultured Anaerolineales bacterium
TCCACAACATTAGCCGGCGCCTTTACTTTCGTTTGAGCCATCGTTCGTATCTCCTTCGGTACGTAAGCCAATTCTTGACCAAATCATCCATTGCGGATGTTAGAGCATCATTGTAATCACGACTTGCCATTTCTATTTTCTCTGCTTTTTGGTAGGGGTGGAGGATGTCGCAATGAGCAAAACCATGGGCGGAATCATAACGTATGACAGCCAACCATCCGGGAGTGTCACTGAAGCGACACTCCAATTGTACCATAAATCTGATAACTCGACCTTGGTCTAACTCAAATCTCACTCTTAGAGCGTTGTCATCGTCCAGAAGGCGTCGAAATTTGACTAGGCGCATTTTAAGCTTTCTACAAGGGGTGGTCAGTCTAGAATTAATAGGTTTCTATCATTCTACCCTTTTGGCCTTCGAGGCAAAATTCCCCGCTTCAGTTTGATTGAACCCCGGGGCATAATAGTGTACAATGCATGCACACAGAGCTGTTGGGGAGGGGTATATCTAAGATGAACGTCCGCAAGCCAGATTTTACACGCGCTAAGGCCTATGTTCTGGCGCGATTGGGGGCGGAGTTGCCGGGGAATCTCTACTATCACGGGATTCACCACACCCGCGATGACGTCCTGCCGGCCGCCGCGCGGCTCGCGGCGTTGGCCGGCTTGGATGCCGAGGGCGAGTTGTTGCTTCTCACGGCCGCGCTCTATCACGATCTGGGCTACGTGGAGCGCTACGCCCACAACGAGCCGCTTGGCGCGCGCATCGCGGCGGCGACGCTGCCCCAGTTTGGCTACAGCGCGGCGCAGATTCGGCGCATCGAGGCGATGATCTTAGCGACGCAGATGCCCCAAGCGCCCAACAGCTTCGCGGAGGCGCTGATGTGCGACGCGGATCTGGATTCGCTGGGGCGAGAGGACTACTTGGAGACCAGCTTCAATCTCCGGGCGGAGTTGGCCGAGCACGGCACGTGCGTCCCGCTGCCGGCGTGGTACTGGCGCCAGTATCACTTCCTGCGCCAGCACACCTACTTCACGGACGTCGCGCACGCGCTCCGCGACGCCGGCCAGGCGAGAAACGTCGCCCTGCTCCTGCGCCTGGCCCAGGAGAACGAGGATCGATAGCGGGATGCTTTCCAACGATCAGCCGTCGCTCCCCATGGTCGAGTAGTCGATTGGTCTGCCTGACTATCCGACTACCTGACCAACCGATGGAAATTCGAGCAAATCGACTGAGAAAATCGCTCTCGATGCCCCGGAGCGTGCCTATCCAAGTTCAAGGCAAACGAAGTTGGGGGTGATGGGCGCGATAAATCGTTTAGGCCGTTCCAAGAAAATAAGTCTCTCAAAAATGAACAGTTTTATGAGGGAAAAGTATCAGGTTGGGGAGGTTTTAATTTCTGGAACTACCTTAGCGTGCAATCTCGTGTATCTTGGACTCCTCGGAACTGCTTTGTTTACCCACCGATTACTCGCCCTTGCAATTTAGCTCCCTCCGCGCTACAATCCTCTATATGGCTATCAAAATACTTTCAGAAACAGTAGCGGCGCGGATTGCGGCGGGCGAGGTGGTCGAGCGACCGGCCTCGGTGGTGAAGGAGTTGGTGGAGAATAGCTTGGACGCCGGCGCGACCCGCGTGGAGATCGATATCGTCGAGGGTGGACAGAAGCGCATCCGCATTCAGGATGATGGGGGCGGGATTCCGCGCGAGGAGGCGGCGTTGGCGTTTAAGCGCCACGCGACGAGCAAGCTGGAGACGGCAACCGATCTGGAGCGGATCGCGACGTTGGGATTTCGCGGCGAGGCGCTGGCCAGCATCGCCTCCGTGAGCCGCGTTACCTGCACCACCCGCCACATTGATGAGAAGGTCGGCGTGCGCCTGCGCCTAGAGGGCGGGAAGCTTGTCTCCAACACGGCCATCGGTCGACCCCCCGGCACGGAGATGATTATCGAGGATCTCTTCTACAACGTGCCCGCGCGGCGCAAATTTCTGCGCACCGAGCGCACCGAGCGCAAGCACATCGATGCCTTTCTCACGCGCTACGCCATTGCCTACCCGGAGATCGCGTTCCGAGTGACGCAGAACGGGCGCGAGGTGCTGGCGACCTCCGGCAGCGGCGACCCGCAGGCGGCCTTGATCGCGGTCTACGGCATGGATCTGGGCGGTAGTCTGCTGGAAATAGCGCCGGAGACCACCACCGAGCAGCCGATTCAGGTGCGCGGATTCGTCGGGCCGACGACGGTGCATCGCGCCAATCGCGGGTACATCACGCTCTTCATCAACGGGCGCTGGGTGGAGGATCTGCGCCTGACCTACGCCGTGATCCAAGCCTATCACACGCTGCTGCCGACGAAGCGTTACCCCGTCGCCTTTGTGGAGGTGACGATGCCGCCGGAGGATGTGGACGTCAACGTGCATCCGGCCAAGACGGAGGTGCGCTTCCGCGATGGGGACGCGGCGTTCCGCGCCGTGCAGCGCGCCGTCCGCGCCACAGTCATCGAGCAGGCGCCGGCGGCCGCTGCGTGGGCGCCGGATGAGGATCGCGCCGACCAAGTCGAAGGTGGCGCTGAGGCCGAATCGCAACCCCAAGGGAACGCCGAACTCCGCTCCAAGCTCTCGCAACTCCAACCGCAGGGCCGCCAGATCGAGTTCGACCCATCGCAGTCAGCCGCGCCGGCCTCGGATCAGACAGCAACAGACCGGGCTGAGGGAGAACCTCCCGCTCCATCTGGATCTACATCGTCGCTACCACCGCTCCGCGTCATCGGGCAGGCCGCGTCGATGTTCATCATCGCCGAGGGGCCAGATGGCCTCTATTTGATCGATCAGCACGCCGCGCACGAGCGCATCCTCTACGAGCAGATGACGGCCCGCTGGGCCACGGGCGATGTGCCTGCGCAGCCCTTGCTGGCGCCGCACTCGGTGACGCTGGCGCCCGACGAATCGGATCAGCTTGAGGCGCTCCTGCCCACGCTGCACTCCTTAGGCATCGAGGTGGAGGCCTTTGGCCCCAACACCTTCTTGGTGCGCGCGATGCCCGCGCAGTTGCCGAAGCTCGAACCCGACAAGCTGCTCATCGATCTCGCTGCGAGTACCGAGGCGGATGCAGAGACCCCTTCACCCATCCGCACAGCGCTGGAGGAGCAGGTTGTGCTCCACATTTGCAAGCGCGCGGCGGTGAAGGCCGGCCAGGTGCTCTCCACCGAGGAGATGAAACAACTCATTCACGACCTGGAGCGAACGGAAAATCCGCGCACGTGTCCCCACGGGCGTCCCACAATCCTGCAACTTTCAACGGCGCAGTTGGCGCGCCAGTTCGGGCGCACGGGATAAGGGGGATTTCACTACATCGCGCGCCTGATTACAAATGATCATGCATTTTCTCGAAAGTATTATATAATGAGGACGTGCTCAAAGGAGGTAAATCGTGGCGGTTTTTATTATGCTCTCAAAGTTTTCCCTCTGTGCCCCCGGTGAGATCAAGTCGCTCTCCGTGATTGACCAGGAATTGGATCAACGGCTGATAAAGGAATGTCCGGGCGTCAAGCGCATCGCCAGCTACGCCCTGCTCGGAGAGTATGACTTCCTGAACATCTTCGATGCTCCCGATGCTGGCGCAGCGACAAAGGTCGCGCTCATCATCCAATCCTTGGGGATGGGCACAACACAGACATTGACCGGGATTCCATTCAAAGAATTTTGTGATCTAGTGGAGGAGATTTAAGTGGGTATCTCAAAACAAGACCAAGCCCTTATAGATAAACTTGCGGAAAGTATTATCTCCAGCTACAATTTCGATGAGCCGCCGGTGCCCATCGAGAAGATTTTATCCAATCCTCCAGAGGGACTCAGTAGCATTGATATTAGCGATCTCTCTCTCGTCTTTGGCATTGGAGAACATCGGTACGAATATCGGATGGCGATGGCGCGTTTGCTGTATCGCGAGGTCTGCCGCGCCAGCCGGGATTGGAAACAGGAGTATCCCTACAGCAATGAAGCGGCGCGCTATTTCGCTGCTAATATTCTCATTCCAAGCAAATGGGTGCTGAGGGCCGCCCGGCGGCCCTTTATCTCGCTGGAGCAGTTGAGTGAGGAGTTCCAGGTGCCGGGCTACGCGATGAGCAGCCGTCTGGCCAAGTTAGGCAAGCGGGTCCGGGGGATGTAAGACCGCACATAGCCTCGCAGCATCACAAAATCGAACCGCGCCCTTTCGGGAGCGCGGTTTTTGTGTACCAGACTCATCCTGGTGGTGAAAATCTAGAAATCAGGTATGATTTTTTTCGGCACGGAAAAACAAACCCCGCCTCTTGTGGCATAGCCACGTCAATAATCACGAATATTCACAATCGTTATTTTATTAAGGAAAAATGCATGCACGACTCACAATTTATCTATCGGATCTTACTGAGC
>CAYXVS010000290.1:0-4337 GCA_964468735.1 uncultured Anaerolineales bacterium
GCGGCGGTGGAGATTCGGGCCGACTACGAGGCGGCGATAGCCCGCCTGGAGGCCGGCGCGACCTCGCACGCGATGGCGGTGCAAGACGGCGGCTTCGACGAGACGAGCGAGGCCGTCCAGGCTGTGCTCGATACCACCGGGTGGAGCGTCGGACGTCACATTGTCTATGTGCGCGGGCAAGATGCGGCGGGGGATTGGGGCGCCGTCAGCGCCGTGTTCGTCTACGTGCTTGATCCCGCGACAGCCCCGCTGATTACGGGCCGGGTTCGCGACGCCTGTACCAACGGCCCGCTGCCGGCGAGGGTCGCTGCCGGCGGATTCCGTACCACGGTAGATCCCGCCACCGGCCGCTACGAGATGCACGTCATCAGTGGAACCTATGACCTCGTCGTGAGCACGCCGGGCTACATCACCGAGACGCTGCCCGGCGTCGTGGCCCGTGATGAGCAAATGGTCCAGCAGGACGCGCACCTCTACCCGGCGGTGACGGAGACCATCTTCTCCAATGATGTGGAATCCGGCGAAGGGGATTGGGAGGCGGAAGGGACCTGGGCCATCACGACCGAGGATGCTCACTCCCCCACCCATGCCTGGACCGATAGTCCGGGAGGAGACTACGGCAACAGCCAAGCGGTCGCTTTGATCTCCCCGCGCCTGGATTTATCCGACTATTCCGACGTGAGCTTGAGTTTCTGGCATACCTACGCCATCGAAGAGGACTATGACTATGGCCGGGTGCAGGTTTCTTCCGATGATGGCGCTTCCTGGACCGAGCTGAACAGTTACACGGGGAGCAGTAATTCATGGAAGCGGGCGACGTTGGCCGCTCCGGCGTTGACACGGGCTGGACAGGCGCGCATTCGGTTCTTGCTGGATACCGATACGTACGTTGTTGAGGATGGCTGGTATATCGATGACATCAAGCTCACGGGCGCGCGTGGAATGTGTACCTCACCAATAGCCCCCAGCGCGGCGTTTATCGCCGACACGGAGGTCTCCGTGGGCGATCCTGTGATCTTTACCAATATCACCACGGGAACCGTGCCGCTGACCTATGCCTGGGCCTTCGGCGATGGCGTCACCAGCACGTTGGAAGCGCCTACCCATACGTACGCACAGTCAGGCGACTACACGGTTCATCTCACGGCGACCAACGCCTACGGCGCTGACGTGACGACGGCGACGGTGGTAGTCCGCGATGTCTTCATCTGGACCGGCACGGCGGGCACGGATTGGCACGCGGCGGCCAACTGGAGCGCTGCGGCGATTCCGGATGTGGTCGATAACGTTGTCATCCCGGCGAATCCCTCCGGCGGGCACTGGCCCGTGATCACGGGCAGCGCCACCTGTCGGCAATTGACCCTCGATCCAGAGGCGGTGCTCATCGTAGATGCTGGGGGCACGCTTAACGTCGAGACGGAGCTTATCAACCAGGGCCGGCTGACCCAGCGCGCCAGCGTCGATGGCTCAGAGCCGGTAGACTTCCTGGGCGTCGACGCCCAGGCCGGCGAGCCGCGTTACTACGGCGTGAGCATCGACGCTGAAGGCGACATGGGCACCGTTACGGTGACGGTGCGGGGCGGCCAGGGATGCGGCGCCGCCGGTACCCTGCCCGACACGGTCCAGCGCTGCTACGATATCACGCCGCAGATCACGCAGACGGCGACGATCACCTTCTATTACCACACCAACGAAGCCAACGGCAACCGCAAACCTACGGCCTATCATTACGCCGGTGGGGGGCAGTGGGAAGCGCTGACGATGATAACCTGCAAGGACGATGTGCCCCCATGGTATCTGGTGGTGGCCGTCGCGGATGCGTACTCCCCCTTTGTGTTGAAGGATGACGAGCCGGCGGTCGTCGGCGTGTATGGGATGCGTGGTAGCGGGGGCGCGAGGGCGCTCCTCGTTGCTGGCTGCGTTCTCGGCCTGGCGCTCGCGCTGCACGTCAGGCGCAAACGTCGGGGCTGAAATTTGAAGTAGTGGTGTTGATCGGTCGGTTCGGTCCAATTGTTCATCATTCCTTAGAAACAAGCTGCTGTCACCTACAGCGCAAAACCGGACCCCCTCACTGCTAGGGGGTCCGGTTTTTATGGCATAAAGGTTGCCTTTCTCTCGCTATAAGGAATGGCGGGGATCGGATTCCTCAAAATTTCGGACTTTTATCCATATCGATCTCGCAGTTCCCGCACGAAAGCGAGCATATCGTGCTCCACGCGGGCGGGATACTCGATGCCTGAGTGGCGCGCGGTTTGCCGGGCCATCGTATGGAAGAGCGCCATCGTCGCGAGGAGGCTCTCCCACGTCGCCGCGACGTTATAGCCGGCGAAGCAGCCTGCAAGAGCCGCGATCAGATCGGGGCCGGCCCACGTCTCTAATTGCTTGCCCGCCAGGTGCAGGCGCGGATCGGGCGCCCAGTCGCGCGCCGCCTGATGATGCCAGAGAGCCATGCGAAAGAGGTGCTCCTTGATGTACCGGTTGTTCACCAGCTTGGCGTACCACAGATCGCCGCGCGCGAGGTGTTTGGCCACCGCCTGCGCCTCGAACCAGACGTCGTAGAGCGTTTGCCGGAATGCCTCACGGCCGGGCGGCGTGACGCGAAAGCCGGCGCCGCGCGGCGGTGGGAGTTGCTCGGCCAGGTGATCCTTATCCACAAGGATCTGGTAGCCGTTCTCGTAGCTATCGTAGCGCTTCTCGCCCCGGACTATGTCGGCGAGCAGCGAGGAATGCCAGAAGCTGAAATCCACGCGCGGCTGATCCCGAAAGAGCACCAGGCGGGTGGGGATCGTAGCGTCGTAGAAATCGAAGGCCTCTTTTTGATAGAGGAGCACGTCGCCGATCTTGTCCATCCAGCGATCGTCGGCTAAGTAGGGAGCGTAATCGCGAGCGTAGATGTTGACGTCGTAGTCGGAGAGATCGTCCGTGTAGGCCCCGGCGGCCATCGAGCCTTCCAAGATCACGGCGCGAATATCGTCATCCGCCTGCGCCAATGCGATGATCTTATCGATGAGTTGGGTGTGCATTTGACTCCGCGAACACCATACTTCCCTCAATTAAACATCCTCTTCCAACAAAATGCGTAGATCCCGTACAGGAGAGCGGTATTTGGCGTGGGTTATCATCTTATGCAACAAAGCGTTTCCTTCATCCAGAGTCAAATGGCCTTGGCGGATCACGTGAAGCAACACGCCCAATGTGCCAGAGCAGGAAACTTGTAGTCGCTCCGCGTATGCGCGGGCGGCCTGGTCATCGGTTAGGAAGCGCCAGCCGCGACAGTGGGCGATAGCCAACGACATTGCTTCACCGCGATGGAGCTTGGGGGGCAAAGCACGATGTTGTTGTAATTCGTCCTCGCTTGCCAGTGTCACCAACGTAAAGCCCCCCGCATCAAAAGCTTCATCCACATGGGTCAGGAATTTATATCCTTCGGCACGACCAAGCTGGATTTCTTCGTAGACCGCTGATGCCACATAACAATCATCGTGTAACCATGCGAGCAAATCCAAGCGATTGACGGCAGCCAGATTGGAAAGTACCGTAGTGTTAATCAGAATCGGCATCGACCCAAGCCTCTAACGTGGCTACTTCAGCTTTTGCATCTTCTATGCTTGCCGGCCCTAGCCGCAGCGAAACCCCGTGCTGTTCGAGAAGCTCCTTCATCCGCTCAAAACTCACCCCGGCGATGGCAGCCGCCTGTGCCAGAGAAAGCTCTGGATCGGCGTGGTAGCGATGAATGGCAACTTGGATGCGGAGATCAGGTCGATCTAAGAGCAGATGACGCAGGGCCTCTTGCATCACCTCCTCTTCGCTTTCGTAGAGTTGCGCTTGAATCAAATCTTGGATCTGAATGTTTTGTAATCCCATACCTACCTCCGATTCGTTTCCGAATCAACTTCCCAATTATCTTTCCCTACATTCATTTTATTGCGCTTCCAAGGCCACGTCAATGTTTTTACTTAGCAGCGGCTTGTCTTGGAGTCGATACCTGCACGTTATCTTGATTCGATATCCGTGGGACCGCCAGGGCGGGGAAAATAATAGGCCGAGAGGATCGCGCTGAGCGCCAGCCCGCCGATAAACTCCGGGAGGCGGGCCGTCATCAGATAGAAGGCCAGCCCCATGATGGTCGGACTTCCACTGAGCGCCATCGCGATAATCGTGTGGATAGTTTGCTAGAACTTCCACAAATCGTGGACGAGAAATCTCTGGAAACTGTCTATTTCCGCCCGTAATTCTTCATCCGTTATCATATCAGGTCGAGGATCTACGTAGTACACGCCATCTAATCTATTAAGCGCCACAGTGTAGCCGAGAAAGTGGTTCCTTTTAAAAGTGGG
>CAYXVS010000291.1:0-4327 GCA_964468735.1 uncultured Anaerolineales bacterium
CCACATCTGCTATCATCATCATAGATCGCAAGATAATCTAATCGTATCAGTTTAGTTACATGAGCAGAGCAAGGTGCAACGCACTTAAACGGAAGGAAAGCCCACGCCTCATGCAGGACGTGCCTAGTGATAAGCCGAAAAGTGCGTTGCACCTCACAAGACTAAACGATTACATCTAATCATATAAATAGAAGGGAGCGTATGATGAACAAACGATGGTCGTTGATAGCAGGTGTAGGATTGGTCTTGTTGGGCGGGTTAGCGCTGAGCAGCACGATCTTATTCCGCCTCTTTGGCGTGGATGTGTGGGGCTGGTGGGCGCCGTGGCGGTTTTGGCCCATCCTCGTCTGGGGATTGGGGATCTTTTTGGTTGGCACCCCGCTGCTGATGTGGGTTCGCGGGCGGCGGAAGCCGGGATTGGGCGGGATGTTCCTCCCTGGATTCCCTATCCTCACCACCGGCAGCCTCTTGTTGGCCGCCAGCGTCTTTGATGCGTGGGAGTTGTGGGCTTGGGCGTGGCCGCTGGAGATCATCGCGCTGGCCGTGGGCTTCTTAGCCTTCGCGCTCTACGCCAAGGTGATCTGGCTGTGGCTGCCCGCCATCGTCATCGGCGCCAACGGCCTGCTCTTCCAGTTCTGCGCGCTGACGGGCTGGTGGGAGGTCTGGGCCGTGATGTGGACGATTGAGCCGCTCTCGCTGGGGATCGCTTTCCTGGTGGTCAATGTCAAGCAGCGCTCGAAAGGGCTGTTGATCTCCGGCCTGATCCTGTGCAGCATCGGCGCGCTCGGCTTTATGATGATGATGCTCCTCGTGCCGCTGGGGCGATTCTGGCCCGGTCACTGGCTCTTCTCTCTGATGTGGCCCCTCTTCCTCATCATAGCGGGCGCCGGCCTGCTGGCCTGGAGCCTGCGCCACCGCGCGATTACCTCGGAGGGCGTGGAGGCGGCGTAAAGCCTCACCTCCTCCCCGCTCTGTTTGCGACAGATCGTCCCTCCTCCTCTCCATCCGATGGAGAGGAGGAGGTTTTGGGGTGGTGGTGAGGCTCCCCAACCTTCGCGAGGTTTGGCTTTCAAATGCTCGGCTTGGATCGCTAGATCCAAGCCTTTTACTTACTGCTCCTCCAGCAGCCCCTCCTCGAGGAGCAGCGCATCTAAGCCGGCGATGAGCGCGTCCGCCCGCTCGACGATCTCCTGCGCGCCGCCCCCGACCGCGCCGATGAGCGCCTGCGCCTGCTCCGCCATCCCCGGCGGGATCTGCTCGCAGCGCTTGAGCGCCTTCGCCACGAGCCGCTTCTCCCCCGGATGCGGCTTGCGATTGAGGGCGAAGAGGATGTCGAAGTAGCTCGCCAGCAGCGCCGCCGCGCGGTGATTGATGCTCACCCAGTCGCTGCGGACGATGGCTTTCTCCAATTGCGCGCGATACGATGAGATGTTCCGGCGCAAAATGGGATGATTCTTCTGGATGATGGCCCGGCGCAGCGGTTCGGGATAGGGCCGGCGCGCATCCTGCTGAAGCTGCTCGAACCAGCCATCGCGATCATAGAGCGCCTGCGAGGCGACGACGTTGTGCCACAGGCAGGTCGAGTAGCCCACGGAAGCCTGGTGCTGCTCCAAGACCCGCTCTAACTGCGCCGCGATCCATTCGACCCGCCGGAACATCACATCGATGTGCATGCCCGTCTCCGCGTCGATCCACTCGTCGCCCGGCTCCCAGAATCGATTATCCAACTCCACATACTCCGCCCGGGCCGTCGCGATCTCGGCGCGCGCCTTCATCGGCAGCTCCGCCGCCGTGTAGACGTACAGATCGATGTCGGATCCCCAATCGGCGGCCCCGGCCACGTGCGAGCCGCCCAGCGCCGCCGCCATCACCTGCGGCCACGCGCCGTACCGCTGCGCGATCGTCTCCGCCAACACCAACGGCAAATTTTGGTTGCTCATTATGTTACACCCCGGGTGAAATGCTCTTGGAAATAATGGGCGTCTGGGTAGGAATTAAGAATTGAGAGTTTTGCGCACTTACCAATTGAATATCGCAATTAATTGAGTACGCAATACGCTTCCTGTTGAGTGATAGCATAAACATCTCCTCATAACTCACGGAATCGATGCTTGGAGGCTCAAGGACACCAATCTATTATAGCCTAGGCCTGGCGATGATCAAAACCGATGGAGGGGGATTTCTCGCAAGGTGCAACGCACTTGAACTGAAGGAAAGGCAACCTCATACAGTATATGCCTGGCGATAAGCCCAAAAGTGCGTTGCACCTCACAAGACTAAACGGTTACCTCGCATTTTGTCAGTTTTCGTAAGCAAGGTACAATGAGTGGGCACGATAGGAGCAGCGCACGTTGGTCTGGGCGGGCGAAAAGCCTTGAGACGATAATGAATGCCTCGTCTGATCCCCCAAGCTCGTCGGAAACGGGGGAAGGTTCCCGTCCAGACCTGACAGGTTTCCAAAACCTGTCAGGTCTAGGCCTAAAAGACAAATGCGTTGCCCTTGAACGAAAGGAGACAACGCAACTTATGGAAATCAAACGGATGTTCAGGATTTTTCTGCGCTGGTGGTGGCTGGGCGCGATCCCCGTCATCGTGGCGGCGCTCTATCTGGGGCTGACCTATCGCCCGCCGGGCACGAGCTACCAGGTGGTGATGCGCTTCACGACCGGCGGGGAGCCGGCCGGCCTCTCGACGGATTACGACCGCTACTACGCCTGGCTGGCCTCCGAGTACATCGCCAACGGCTTGGCGGACATCGCGAACACGGGCGCGTTCGCTGAGGCGGCGGCCCGGCGCGCGGCCGACCGGGGCGTGGCGGTCGATCCCCACGCGCTGCGCGGCGCCGTCGTCAGCGATAACGAGCAATCTGTCTTCGTCATTTATCTAACCTGGCCCGACCCAGAGCAGATCGTCGCCCTGGCGGAGGCGCTCAGCGCGGAGTTGACGCAGAACGGCGCGGCCTATTACCCGCAGATGCGGGACATCGGCATCTTCGCGCAGCAGATGGACCCGCCGGCTCCCGCCGCGATGCCGACCTCGCTCCGGGCGCAACTTCTGGGGCCGGGGATGCGCCTGCTCTTCGCGGGCGCCGTCGGCCTGGGCTTGATCTTCATAGCCCACTACCTCGATCCCATGGTGCGCGAGCGCGCGGAGGTCGAGGCGTTGGATTTGCCGGTGCTGGTGAGCATCCCCACGCGCCGCCGCTTCCCGCTCTCGCTCTTTGCGACGCTGCCGCTGCCGGCGTCGATAAGGCCGCCAACCAAAAAGGGGACTGGATAGCTCCAGTCCCCTCGCTTGAAAAGAATGCCGTCGCGGGCTACTTTAACCCCAGGATGCGGTCAATCTTCGGGCGGTTGAATCCGACGATAACTTTACCGCCGATTTTGATCACCGGCACCCCCTGTTGCCCGCTCAAGCGCACCATATCGCGCGCGGCGCTGCGATCCCGGGACACATCGATATCCCGAAACTGCACGCCCTTCTTCTTAAGGTAGCGCTTCGCGCTCCGACAATGCGGACACGTCGGCGTAGAAAAAACAATGACTTGCGGCTGTCGTTTCTGCTTATTCATCACATTTCCTCCCATAATATTGATTAATGGTGTGATTATGCTACACTCTTATCTTAGCTGAAGATCAAGATTTGTCAAACGAAGGCTGAGAGTGCTAATCTAACAACCGGTTTTATATTTGCGTATTTTATTGTTGAAGAGGAGTTATTACTATGAAATGCCCTCATTGTCGTTCCACCGATACCCGCGTCATCGATACCCGGCACGATGCGCAGGGGAATGTCCGGCGTCGCCGGGAGTGCCAGGCGTGCGAGCAGCGCTTCTCCACGTTAGAGCGACCGATCCTCACCACGCCGTTGGTCATCAAGAAGGATGGTCGGCGCGAGGAGTTCGATCACGACAAGCTCATCAGCGGATTGCGCATCTCCTGCGCCCGACGCCCCATCAGCGCCGATGATCTGGAGCGCATCGCGGAGCGTGTCGCTTACGCCATCAGCCAGGTTGGGCGCACGGAGATTCCCAGCCAGATGATTGGCGATCTGGTCATCGACGAATTGCGTCAGATGGATGAGGTGGCCTATATTCGATACGCCATCGTCTATATGGGGCTGCGCGATCTGGAGGCGGTCCGCCGGGAGATCGAGCGCCTGCGCGGGCAATATTAACAACAACGCACCGGGGCGAGATCTGATCTCGCCCCGGTGCGTTGTGTCTGGCCTCCTGGCCGTGTCACAGAAACCCCGCATCATTCCCTAACGAAAATGTAATCGTTTAGTCTTGTGAGGTGCAACGCACTTTTCGGCTTATCACTAGGCA
>CAYXVS010000292.1:0-4285 GCA_964468735.1 uncultured Anaerolineales bacterium
GCCTGGTAGCGTGCGAATCGAATGGCGAGGCGGAGCCGACGCCGCAGGCGGTGGAGGAGTTCACGCCGATGGTCTCCGTCACCGGGCGGGTGGCGCCCGCGCAGTGGGCCACCATCGGCGCGCAGACGGGCGGGATGGTGAAAGCGGTGGTCGTCGAGGTGGGCGATGCGGCGGCGGCGGAGGATGTGCTCGTGCGCTTGGATGACGCCGATGCAGAGCTGGCTCTGAAGCAGGCGCAGGCGACGTTGGCCTCGGCGGAGGCGCAGGCGGCGCGCTTGAGGGCCGGCCCGCGCGAGGAGGAGGTCGCCGTGGCTGAGGCGCAATTGGAAGCGAACCGCGCGCGCCTTTCGCAGGCGGCGGCGCAGCGGGATCGGCTCACCTCCGGCGCGCTGGATGCGGAGATCAAAGCCGCCGAAGCGCAGGTCGCGTCGGCGGAGGTGGAGCGGTTGGTCGCCCGCCAGGAGCACGATCAGACGATGGAGTGCCACACGATCACCAAGCCTGATGGCGCCACAGAAGAGATCTGCCCGCAGTTGGGCACGATGGAGGAGCGGGCGCGCTTCGCGCTCCGCGCGGCGGAAGAGGCGCTCCAAGCGGCGCATACCCAGTTGGAGGCGACGCAATCCGGCGCGGGGGATCAGGAGCGCGCGGCGAACGCGAGCGTCTGGGCTGCTGTGGCGCAGCGCGACGCGGCAGAGGCGCAGATCGAACAGCTCAAGGCCGGCGCCAGCGAGGAGGAGATCGCCGTGGCCGAAGCCGCCGTCCAGGAGGCAAAGGTGGCCGTCGAGGCGGCACAGGTGCGACTCGAACGGACGAGAATCCGCGCGCCCTTCGCCGGCGTCGTGGGCGATGTCCACGCCCGCATGGGCGAGTTCATCTCGCCCGGGCAGCCGCTGATCACGTTGGGCGATTTGGAGACGCTGCGCATCGAGACGACCGATCTGGACGAGATCGATGTGGGACAAATCGCCGTGGGCCAGAAGGCGACCGTCACCTTCGACGCCTTCCCCGACCGCACCTTCGTCGGGACGATCACGCGCATCAGCCCGATGGCCGCCTCCGACGGCGGCGGCGTCAACTACACGGCCATCATCGAGCTGGAGACGTGGGCGTCCGACATCCGTTGGGGGATGACGGCGTTTGTGGACATCGAAGTCCCTGCATCCAAGTAACCCCTAGTCCCGATGATCTTCAAAAACCTCTGGGGACGGAAAATCCGCACGCTGCTGACGATCTTCGGCATCGCCGTGGGCGTCGCGGCGGTGGTGACGTTGGGCGCGCTGGCCGAGGGCTTCATCGAAGGGTACAGCGATATGGCCGGCGGCAGCGGCGCCGATCTGCTGGTGGCCCAATCCGACGCCGTGGATGTGATGTTCAGCGCGGTGGATGAAGCGATGGGCGAGGCGTTGCGGTCGCTTTCGGGCGTGGAAGAGGCGACCGGGATGGTCTACACCTTCGCGGCCACCGACAACGCGCCCTACTTCATCGTCTACGGCTATGACCCGGAGGGCTTCGCCATCGACCACTTCAAAATCGTGGCGGGGGAGGCGCTCTCACGACGGGCGAGCACGCGGGGCGGCAAACCGCTCCTGTTGGGCCGCACAGCGGCGGAGGATCTGGACAAGAGCGTGGGCGATACCTTCCGCCTGTACGAGAGCACCTATCGCATCGTGGGCCTCTACGAGACCGGGCAGCCCTTCGAGGACGGCGCGGCCGTGCTCCTGCTGGAGGATGCACAGCAGATCAGCAAAAAGCCGCACAAGGTCAATGCGTTTCTGCTCAAACTCCGCTCCGATGCCGATGTAGATCGTCTGCGCCAGCGCATCCAGCAGCGATTCTCCAACGTGACGATCTCCACATCCTCCGACTTTGGCGAGGAGCAGGAGATGCTCCAGTACCTCTACGCCTTCACCTGGACCGTCTCGCTGGTCGCATTGCTCATCGGCGGCGTGGGCGTGATGAACACAATGCTGATGAGCGTCGTCGAGCGCACGCGCGAGTTCGGCGTGTTGCGCGCCGTCGGGTGGCGTCCGTGGCGGATTTTGATGATGGTGCTGGGCGAATCGCTGGCGCTGAGCCTGTTGGGCGGCGGCTGCGGCATCCTGCTGGGGATGTTGGCCCTGCGCGGAATGCAGGATGTGCCCACGGTGAGCAACATCGTCCGCGATCTGATCACGCCCGCGCTCTTCGCGCAGGGGATGGGCGTGGCGATTGGGCTGGGGACGGTCGGCGGCGCGATCCCGGCCTGGCGCGCCTCGCGGCTGATGCCCGCCGAGGCGATGCGCACGGAGGGCGGCGGCGCGGTGCATGCGACGCGCCACGTCCGCTCCGCCGCCTTGCGCGACATCCTCCGCCAGCCGATCCGCACGCTGCTCACCCTCATCGGCATCGCCATCGCGATGTTGGCCATCGTGCTGTTAGGCGCGATGGGCGAAGGGCTGATCGACGCGGTGGGCGGCCTGGCGATGGGCGGCGGCGCGCATCTGGTGGGCAGCGAGGCGGACGCCTCGGTGGATTTAAGCGCCATCGATGAGGGCATCGTGCGCCGCATCGAGACGCTGGACGGCGTGCGCGCGGCGGAGGGCTTTCTCACCGGCTACACCGTCCTCGGCGATTTGCCCTTCTTCGTCGTCTTTGGCTATGAACCGCGCGGCCTGTCGATCCGCAAATATGAGATCGTCGCGGGCGAGCCGTTGGCGACCAGCCGGCAGATTATCCTGGGCCGGGTGGCGGCGGATAATTTGGAAAAAGAGGTCGGCGACACCCTACGCCTCTTCGATCAGGCGTTCAAAGTCGTGGGCATCTACGAGACCGGCGTCTCGTTTCAGGATGGCGGCGGCGTGGTCACCCTGCGCGAGGCGCAGAAGCTCTTCGGGCAGCCGCGCAAAGTGAGCTTCTTGGGCGTCTGGCTAGAAGACCCCTCGCGGGCCGAGACGATGGCCGAGCGCATCGAGGCTCGCTTTCCAGAAGTTTCGCTCTCGAAGGCGAGCGAATTTGCCGAGGGCCTGACGGATATGCAGATGATGGAAGCCGGCACGTGGGGCATCTCATTGATCACGCTTATCGTGGGCGGGCTGGGGATGACCAACACGATGGTGATGAGCGTGCTCGAGCGCACGCGCGAGATCGGCGTGCTGCGCGCGCTGGGATGGCGTAAGCGGCGCGTGCTGGGGATGATCATCCGCGAGTCGGTGGCGCTGAGCCTGGTCGGCAGCGTACTGGGCGTCGTGGGCGGCGTCCTGCTGGGCTGGGGCCTGAATCTTCATCCGATGATACAAGGCTTCTTCCAACTCACCTACGAGCCGATCATGTTCGCGCAAGCGTTCGGCACCGCGTTGATGTTGGGCGTCATCGGCGGCGCCTATCCCGCATGGCGCGCCGCGAACCTCCAGCCGGTGGAGGCGTTGCGGTATGAGTGAGTAGCAAGTTACGAGTTAAAAGTTGAAAGTTGAAAGTTAAGCTCGTTTGTTCGTAGTCAGGCACGTAGCGAAGCGGAGTGCCGTCGGAGGTTGGAGGTGATGATGAGCGATTTGATTATTGAGACGCGCAATTTGGTCAAGGTCTATGGCGATGGCGCGGAGATAAGAGCGCTGGATGGCGTGAATATGCGCGTGGCGCGCGGCGATTTCTTGGCCGTGATGGGGCCGTCGGGATCGGGAAAATCCACGCTGCTCAATATGATCGGCGCGTTAGATCGTCCAACCTCCGGTCAGGTGTTCGTCAACGGGCAGGATATGGCCGCAATCCGCGACTTGGATCGCTTCCGCGCGCGGACGGTGGGCTTCGTCTTCCAGTTGCACAACCTGATCCCTACGCTGAACGCGCGGGAGAACGTCGCTGTGCCGATGATCGGATTAGGCGTCGGCGCGCGCAAACGTCGGTCGCGCGCCGAGGAGTTGTTGGGGCTGGTGGGCCTGGCAGATCGGATGGATCACCTGCCCAACCAGCTCTCCGGCGGACAGCGTCAGCGCGTGGCGATTGCGCGCTCGCTGGCGAACGAGCCGGCGCTCGTGCTGGCCGATGAGCCGACGGGCAACCTCGATTCCGAGAGCGGCGGGGCGGTCGTCAATCTACTGCGGCGCCTCAACGCCGAGCTGGATACCACCTTCGTGATCGTCACGCACGACCTGACCGTCGCCCGCCAAACCGATCGCGTGTTGGATATGCAGGATGGTCAAATCGTCGACGATCATCACGTCGGCCACCCCTTCGAGGAGGACCTCAAGGCTTTCCGCACGTCGGGACTGGGGCAGGCCATCGTCGAGGGCGAGGAGGACGCGCGCGC
>CAYXVS010000293.1:0-2669 GCA_964468735.1 uncultured Anaerolineales bacterium
AACAAAAAAAGCCCGCCTCGTCGTAGGGACGAAGCAGGCTCCGTGGTACCACCCTGATTCGCCGGCCTGGCCGGCGCGCTCAGTCATCCTCTTATCTAAGGATGCTCGCTGTAACGGGCGAACCCGTAGCGACTTACTCGGTTTCAGTCGCTCGACTCCTGGGCGACCTTCGATGGTGGTGGCTGTGGAAGGCTTTCAGCTAGCGACCCTCCTCTCTTTTCCAGCTCCGGGACCATCTACTCTTCCCATTCGCCGTCTTTGGCTCATATTGATTGCATTATAAAGCGGTCATTGGAGATTGTCAACTGATTCATTGATCCGTCGATTCGCTGACTCGCTTTGATTTGACATTTCCCCATTTTTTCGCTATGATTGATAGATGTTGTAGCATCCCGAAATCAATCCTTATCTTCGAGGTATTTATGCGACGAAAAGGCCTATCTCTTTTTCTTGTCCTTGTTTGTTTGGTCCAGGTATCGGTTGGCGTTGTCTCCGCACATACTGACGCCGCCGATACGCCCCCCGACCAGACACAAGCCGACGACACAACTCAAGACGATATCTCCCCACCATTGGCGCACCTGGGCATCGCCCCCGGTGAGCCGCGCGAGAGTGCGGCGCCGTTGCGGGCGCGTCCCCGCGCTGTTCGCTATCTCCCGCTCGCGGGCGCCGAGTGGATCACCACCACGGTGCAACCCGGCGAGGAGTTGGGCTGCCTAGCTCATCAGGGTGGCGTGCCGTGGGAGGCTGTTGCGCAGGCGAACCAGCTTCTTAATCCCACCACGCTTCTTTTTAATGCGGCGAACGAGGCGGCGGATTTTTACGTGCCTCTCGCGGCGTTGGCCGGGAGCATCACGGCGGCGCGCCGGTACGACACGCCCCTGAGCCTTGCCGCGCGGCACAATCTCTCCACGTGGGACATCGCGCGGCACAATCCCCTGCCGCTCTACGAGGGAGCGTCCCTGCGTCTACCCGGAGCTTCTGATGTTGATGAGACGGCGCGCTGCCGTCCCTATCCCCTGGTGGATGTGACGCTCCCCGATGCGCCGGTGGTGCGGGGCCAGACGACCGTCGTCTCGATTGAGACGGCGGAGCCGGCGACGTGTGAGGTGACCTATTTGGGCCAGACGGAGCCGTGCTACACGGAGGATCAGCGGCATTTCTATGCGTTCCTGGGCCTGTCAGCGCTGATGGCGCCCGGTTCGTATGATGTGACGCTGCATCTGCACGCGGATGGCTTGGATGTGGACGCCAGCTTCCCCTTGGATGTCGCTGCGGGGCGCTATGGCTTTCAGTTCATCGATCCGCCGGCGAGCCTGAGCAAGCTCTTGGATGCGGCGTTGATGGATCGCGAGTTGGAGTATCTCGCGTTCTGGCGCTTGGTGCGCTCGCCCGAACGGCGCTGGCAATTCCCGTTGGATTTCCCCCTGCCGCGTCCCGCGTCGGTTTCGGCGGGGTATGGCGACCGGCGCTCGTATGGCGGCATGGTGGATGGTTATCACTCCGGCGTCGATTATCGCGTGTGGAGCGGCGTCCCGGTGCTGGCGCCCGCAGATGGCGTGGTCATCCTGACCGATACGCTGGCGATGCGCGGCAATGTGGTGCTGATCAATCACGGTTGGGGCTTGGTGACCGGCTACTGGCACCTTTCGAAGATCGACGTCAATATCGGAGATGAGGTGAAGTGTGGGGAGCCGTTCGCTTACGTGGGGAACACGGGGCTTTCGACCGGCTCGCATCTGCACTGGGAGATGTGGGTCAACGGTGTCTCCGTCGATGCGGAGCAGTGGTTGGCGCCCGATGGGTTGGCTGCGGAGCTGCCGGCCTTCGAGGCGCCGGCGGTCTACACGACGTCCGAGCCTGGGCCGCCATCGGAAAGTCAGGCGCAGTGATGCGCGACTGATTTTTCTTCATCGAGAATCAAGGATAACAACATGCCGATGTCCATAGACATCGGCTTTTTTGTCTTAGCAAAAGGAGAAGGAGGTCACGATGTGCGGTCGATTTGCGTTATGGCGATCTAAAGCAGCGTTGCAAGCGGCGTTCCCCGATCTTGAGTTCCCGGAGGAGATGCCGGAGCGATACAACATCGCGCCGACAGACCCGGTGGCCGTCGCGCCCAACGACGGCGAGCGCGCGGTGCAGTTCTATCGCTGGGGCTTGGTGCCTGGTTGGTCGGATGGGCCGTCGAGCCGGTACACGATGATCAACGCGCGGTCGGAGACGGCGGCGGAGAAGCCGGCGTTCCGCACGGCCTATCGTCACCGGCGCTGCTTAGTCCTGGCGGATGGCTTCTACGAGTGGACGAAGCGGGCAGGGGATCGCCGCAAGACGCCGATGTACGTGCGGCTGGCCTCGGATGCGCCGCTGGCGTTTGCGGGGCTGTGGGAGGTGTGGCAGCCGCAGGGCCAGGCGGATGCACAGCCGCTCTATTCCTGCACCATCCTCACCACCGACGCCAACGATCTCATCGCGTCGGTGCATCCTCGGATGCCCGTAATTCTGCCGCCGGAGAGCTACGAGCGCTGGATCGCGCCGGGGGAGGCGCGCCCCGAGGACTTAGATCCCCTCTTAGCGCCCTATCCCTCGGAGAAACTGACGATGTACGAGGTCTCCAAGACGGTCAATTCGCCCCAGAACGATGGGCCAGGCTGCATCAAGCCGATGCC
>CAYXVS010000293.1:2769-4252 GCA_964468735.1 uncultured Anaerolineales bacterium
AGCAGATTCCAGAAGTGGATCACGGTCTCGATCCCCCGATGGAAGTTGGGCAGGTGGAATTTCTCGTTGGGCGAGTGCAGCCGATCATCCGGCAGCCCGAATCCCATTAAGACGGTCTCGAGCCCCAGAATCTTCTGGAGATAGGAGACCACGGGGATAGAGCCGCCCTCGCGCACGAGGATGGGGCGCTGCCCAAAGCTTTCGGCGTAGGCCTGGGCCGCCGCCTGCATCTCCGGGATGTCGCGCGGCGTGATGGCGCTCTCCCCGCCGCTGAGGTCTTTCACCTCGACGGTGACGGTGGGCGGCGCGATCTCGACTAAGAAATCGCGCACCAAGCGCGTGATCTCCGCCGGGTCTTGATCGGGCACAAGGCGCATCGAGATCTTCGCGTGGGCCTCGCTGGGCAGGACGGTCTTGGCGCCCGGCTCGATGTAGCCGCCCCAGATGCCATTCACGTCCAACGTGGGTCGGGCCGAGGTGCGCTCGATGATGGTGTAGGTCGGCTCGCCCCAGTCGGTGGGCGCGCCTGTCTCCTCCAGCCATGCTTCGCGGTCGAAGGGGATTTTGGCAAGTTCCGCGCGCTCCTCCTCATTCAGCGCGCGCACCTGATCGTAGAAACCGGGCACTGTGATGTGCCCCTCCGCATCCTGCATCTGGCTGATCATTCGGCACAGCGCGTTGATGGGGTTCTCGACCGCGCCGCCGTAGATGCCGGAGTGGAGGTCGTAGGATGGGCCGGTGACTTGCACCTCGATGTAGGCTAGGCCGCGCAGCGCGTAGACGATGGAGGGCGTGTCCTTGCCCAAGATGTGCGTGTCGGAGATGACGGCGATGTCGGCGGCCAGCAGGTCGCGATGGGCCTCCATAAAGGGCGCGAGGCTCACGCTGCCGATCTCTTCCTCGCCCTCGAAGAGACATTTGAGGTTGACGGGTGGCGTACCCTCCGTCTCCTTGAAGGCCTCGGCGGCCTTGACGTGGATGAACAATTGCCCTTTGTCATCCGAGGCGCCGCGCGCGAAGACGTCGTCGCCGATGATGGTGGGATCGAAGGGCGGGGTGTCCCACAGATCGAGCGGATCGGGCGGCTGCACATCGTAGTGGCCGTAGATCAGGACGGTGGGCGCGTCCGGGCCGGCGGCCATCCACTCGGCGGTGACGACGGGATGGCGCGGCGTGGCCATGACCTCGGCGGTGGGAAATCCGGCGGCCAGCAATTGATCTCGCAGCCACGTGGCCGCCTCCGCGATGTGCTCCTTATGCTCCGGCTGCGTGCTGATGCTGGGAATGCTCAGGAATTCTTCAAGTTCTGCGACGAATTTTTCGCGTTTTTCACGTGCGTAGGTGATCGGTTCCATTGTCTTTACCTCCGATTTTGGGTTGCTGGGGTGTATGCTTTTCAGTATAGCGTAAGTGATGGAAAAACAAAGCGGGGCGGGGATGGATTTTGGGGGATGGAAGTTAGAGAAAAATTGACCCAGAGAAT
>CAYXVS010000294.1:0-4198 GCA_964468735.1 uncultured Anaerolineales bacterium
GTCTTGGTGGTGCACGCGACCGATAACTACTATGTCGTCCGTAAGCTTTCGTAGAATTCTGTGATTCATTTGCTAAATCAGTTTGGTTTCATGAGCAAAGCAAGGTGCAACGCACTTGAACTGAAGAAAGAGCCACGCTTCATGCCGGATATGCCTAGTGACAAGCCGAAAAGTGCGTTGCACCTCACAAGACTAAACGATTACCATTTGCTTAGGTCAGTTTTAATCGCGAGAGAGGGCAGATAATCTAGAGGGTCTCTGGAAAATAGAACGAGGAGATACCGCCTCACCGCCAAGTTAGCCGGTATCTCCCAGAGGTGACAAATCGCGTAGCAGGCCATTCGCTTGCGCGTCCGGCGTCGCGTTGCGTCTTTGCCGTCCCGAATTATATCATATTCGCGACATCCGCAAAGATATTGCGCCCAGATCACCACCTTCCATCCAGGACAGGACCCTCCCATCAGCCTCAAAGGAGGTCGTTATCGAACGCTGATATGTGAAGTCGAGTAGGGTCAACATCTCTAGATTTTTACATTAGCCATTAGTCATTAGCCTATTAGCAACGAGGAGGATCTGATGAAACGCGCGTATCTGTTGATTGTGTTGATGTTGTTGGCCGGAATGTTGTTGCCGGCGTGTCAGGCGCCGAGCGGCGGCGAAGAGGCAGCGCCAGCGGATGAGACCGGCGCTGAAGATAGCTCGGTAGAATTGCATATTTTCCACTTCAAGGTGAATTTGCAGACGGAGTGGCAGGCGCTCACCGATGAATACTCAGAGATGAATCCCAATGTCACGTTCATCAACGAGATTATCGGCGGCGGCTCACAGTGGATGCCGATTTTGAAGTCGAAGTTCGCGGCGGGACATGGCCCCGACATCTTCATCGTAGAAGGCACCGCGCAAGCGGATG
The DNA here is from genome assembly GCA_964468735.1 of uncultured Anaerolineales bacterium. Lineage (GTDB taxonomy): Bacteria > Chloroflexota > Anaerolineae > B4-G1 > SLSP01 > JAAAOZ01. The sequence goes on from CAYXVS010000294.1 coordinate 911, forward strand.
TGTTCAGCGACTATTTATCTGATCTCAGTGACGAGCCGTGGGTCGACCGCGCGGTGCCCTTTGCCCGCGATGGGCTGAAGATCGACGGCAAGATTATGGGGATGCCGGTCAATTTGGAGGGGTATGGTTACATTTACAACAAGGCGATCTTCGAGGCGGCCGGCGTCACTGAGCGGCCGCGCACGCTCGCGGAGTTGGAGGCGGCGGCGGAGAAAATCTCGGCGGCCGGGACGACGCCCTTTGGCACCGGTTACGGGGAGTGGTGGGTCAACGGACTGCATCTCATCAATATTCCTTTCGCCCGTCAGGATGATCCCCAAGCCTTTATCGATGCCGTCTACGACGGCGGGGAGACGATGGCCGGGACGGAGGAGTTCGTCGCGCTCCAGAAGCTGATCGATCTCAACGTGGCGCATGGCGAGCGCAACCCGCTGACCACGGATAATCGCAAGCAGGTGGAGATGTTTGTCAACGGCGATGTCGCGATGATCCAGCAGGGCAATTGGAAGGAAAAGGACATTCTGGAGGCCAATCCCGATGCGCAGATCGGCCTGCTGCCGATGCCGCTGAGCAACGATGCTGAGGCCGCCGATAAGTTAGCGGTGGGCGTCCCCTTCTATTTCGTGGTCAACAGCGACTCCTCGCCTGAGGAACAGGCCGCCGCTCGCGAGTTCCTGAATTTCCTGGTGGGGTCGGAGCGGGGCAAAGAATATCTGGTGCAGGAGTTCGGCTTCATTCCGGCGTATAAGGACATCGAGCCGACGGGTCTGGGGGGCATCAGCCAAGATATTCTCCGCTATGCCAGCGATGACAAGACGATCCCGTGGATGTTTGGGCAGTTCCCCGATGGCGCGCCCAACGAGATGTCCGATGCGATGCAGAAGTATGTCGCGGGAGAGGCCGATTGGCCGACGACGCTCCAAACCTTGGATGATATTTGGCGTCGTTTGATCGACTAGTCGTAACGCTCTATCGTGAACCTGGCCCTTGCGAGGGTTGCAAAAGTTCTTGGATGCTCAATGTCCTTCAATCTTCGCAAGGGCTTTTTTTAGACCTGAGATGCACATCAATCTGATGGAGGCCTCGTATGTCTTTTAATTCGAAGCGTTTACAAAATCTCAGAGAGGACATCCTGTTTGTGGGGCCGGCGCTCTTCATATTTTTGTTGATCGTCGGCTCTTCCTTTACCTTTGGTATTTATTATTCTTTCACCGAGTGGAATGGCGTCAGCAAGCAGGCTACGTGGGTGGGGCTGGATAATTACAAATATCTTTTCACCCAGGATCCGGGCGTCGTTAATTCCGCCTGGTATACCATCCGCTTTACCCTGACCTGCACGGTCATCTCAAACCTTCTGGGCCTGTCTTTGGCGTTGGCCCTGACGCAACCTTTTCGCGGCGCCCAGATCTATCGGGCCATCTTTTTCCTCCCCAACGTCATCGGCGGGATCATCTTGGGCTTTATCTGGCGCTTTATCTTCGGCACGGCCTTCAATTCCTTTGCCGAGATGACAAACCTCGGCTTCTTCCAGCTTCCGTGGTTGGGGACGCCTGCGACCGGCTTCTGGGCGACGGTCATCGTCTTTGTCTGGAAGACCTCCGGCTACCTGATGGTGATTTACATCGCTGCCATCGTCAGCATCGACGAGAGCTTGATCGAAGCGGCGAAGATCGACGGCGCGTCATGGTGGCAGATCACCTGGCGCGTGACCTTGCCCCTGATCGTGCCGGCGTTCACGGTCTGCCTCTTCCTGATGCTCTCCTGGTCCTCTAAGTTGTTCGACGTGATTTTCTCCCTCACCCAGGGCGGCCCCTATGGCAGCACGCAAGCTTTCGCCTTAAACATCTACAAAGAGGCGTTCGAATACAACAACTACGGTCTCGCCTCTGCTAAAGCTGTCATCTTCTTCATTGTCGTCGGGATCATCACCCTGCTGCAAGTCACCGCCACGAAACGAATGGAGATTGAACAATGAAAAAGAAAAAGTTACTCTTTTCTTATCGGCGCTTGGGTCGTGTTGCGCTCGTGGCCGCGATCACCGGGTTGGCGCTCGTATTTCTTGCTCCCTTTTATCTCGTCGTCGTCAACTCTCTGAAGGATTACGGCGCCGTCCTACGAAGCGCGGTGTCGTTCCCGCGCCCGTTGGTCTTGGAGAATTACCAGGTGGCCTGGACGACGGTACAGTTTCCCTTGGCCGCGCTCAACTCGTTCATCATCACTGTGGTGAGCATCGTGCTGTTGGTGCTGATCGGCGCGATGGCGGCCTGGCGGCTGGCGCGCGCGCCGCACCGGATCAACAACGCCATTTTCACCCTCTTCGTCGCGGCGATGGTGGTGCCCTTCCAATCGGTCATGATCCCCTTGATGAAAGTCGGCAGCACGCTACACCTACTTGACAATCGCCCCGGATTGGTCATCATTTATCTGGGCTTCGGGATGCCCTTTACGATCTTTCTGTTCCATGGTTTCATTAAGACATCCGTGCCTCGGGAGATCGAGGAAGCGGCCATCATCGATGGCTGCAACTCCTTTCAAACCTTCTTCCGGGTGGTATTGCCGATTATGCGTCCGATGGTGGCCACGGTCGTCATTCTGCACGCTTTCTGGATCTGGAACGATTTCCTGTTGCCGCTCCTGGTCATCTATGATCAGGCGAAGCGCACGATTCCGCTGGCCGTTTTCAGTTTCCTGGGCAAATACACGGATCGCTGGAATTTGGCGCTGGCGACGCTCACCATGGGCATGCTCCCGATTATCATCTTCTTCTTGGCGTTGCAGAGGTTTATCATCCGAGGCGTCGCCGCCGGGTCGGTTAAGCGCTAAGCCGTCTTAAAATCCCGCGCCGCCGCACATCAAAAACCCAATAGCTCATTGCCGTTGGAGGTGTCATGAAATCGAACTCTCGTTATCGCTGGTATGTCGCGGCTGTGATGTTTCTGTTTCTCCTGCTCCATCAAGCCGATAAACTCCTCATCGGGCCGCTGACTTCGGCCATCATGGAGGATTTTCAAATCAACGAGGCGCAGATGGGCGCGGTTTCCAGCCTGGCCATCATCGTCGCTTCGGTCCTCTATCCCCTCTGGGGCTATCTCTACGACCGCTACGCGCGGGATAAACTGCTGGCGCTTGCCTCTTTCATCTGGGGGGCGACGACGTGGCTCAACGCGCTGGCGCGCACCTACGGCGCTTTTATGATCACGCGCTCCAGCACCGGCATCGACGATTCCAGCTACCCCGGCCTCTACAGCCTGCTCTCCGACTACTTCGAGCCGCGATTGCGGGGCAAGG
>CAYXVS010000295.1:0-4189 GCA_964468735.1 uncultured Anaerolineales bacterium
GCAGGATCGGCGCGCAGACGGCGGCTTGCGCTGGCTCTATCGCTGGGCCTTGAATTACGATGTCTTCCATATTAATGCTCATCCTCCCCTAAAAGCTCCAATTGCGTGTACAAAGGCAAATGATCCGACCCCATCTCCGGCCCGCGTTGCGCTCGCACGGCACGAAAATATTCACTGTGCCAGACGTAATCCACGCGCAGCAAGGGCGGCAAATATGAAGGCAACTCCTCCACAACCGCGACTGGCCAGGTTCCCCCTATGCCCCACGAACACGCCCGATAAACGTCTGTCATCCTTGCTGCGATCTCTGCGTAAATCACAGTGTGTTCGCTCATATTGAAATCACCAGCTACGATGTAAGGATGAGGCTCAGTCTGTAAGCGCCTCAACAATCGTCGTATTTCTGTGTTCCGAGCGCTAGGATTATAGCGCGACGCGATCTCCATCACAAAGTTATCCGGCAGATGCGAAAAACGCGGCGCTCCGATGGGCATAGCCAAGTGAACGTTGTACATCGCGATCACGTGCCCTTCATAATCAATAGTGATCCGCTGTTGAGCTGGCATGCCAGCCCCAGGGAGATCTTCCACAGCGAGAATTGGATGACGCGACAAGCATAGATTTCCCCACCGACGCTCGGACGTAGGTTGGCTCACCTGGTAAGGATAGAGATCGGCGAGTCCCGGCACCTGATTATCTGCGTAGACATCGGGTATCTCTTGCAACAGCACCACATCGGCCCGGACGGCGCGCAACCAAGCTTCGACATCGTCCAATTGGGTGTTGTCTCCCCAGACGTTGAAACTCACTACCTGCAAACTTTCTTGGTTGTGAGGTGCCTGAGGAGGCGGTTTGGGTAAGAAACGTGGCCCCCACCACGCCACCAAAATCAGACTGTGCAGAATCGCCAATATCTGCCATCGCCTTGCTCTCAATAGCAAGGACAAAATCAACACCAACGGCAAGGGGACAAAGACCAACGGGGCAAATTCATTGACCAACGCCAGCCACCAAACACCATCCTGTAACGTGATGCGGAGCATCCAATAAGCGCTCAGGGCCAACAGGTAACCAGCGGCACCATTCGTTACGTCCCGACGTGACCATAACCGAAGGGATGATGAAGCCGCACTTGTACTTTCTCCTTGCATATCCTGATCAAAATCTACGGAGTTGGAGGACCAACATAGTCCTCGGCCTCAAATTCCAAGCCCAGTTCGGTTGCCAGTTGCGGCAAGCGAGATTCTAGATGCACACCAGGACATACAGTCACACCGGCAACGCCGCGATCTTCGCCCTGACCTCGCTCGTGATCGGATCGCCGTGGCCGGGGCAGAGCAGGTCAATCTCCAGATCCAACAAGCGGCGCGCGGATCGCCGCACCTCGGCGGGATCGGTGCTGAAGAGGCGCGGCGGATATTGCAGGCCCCCGCGCCCGGTGAACGGATGGCCGTTGAAGAGCAGATCGCCGCAGAAGAGGATGCGCCGCTCTTCCTGATAGAGGCACATGCTCCCCGGCGTATGTCCCGGCGTGTGGATCACGCGCAGGCCGCCGAGGAGATCCAACACCTCGCCATCCTCCAAGCCCCGCGCGACCTCGATCTGGGGAGGCTCGCCGGGGAGCAATTCCCCCAGCCACGCCATCACGCGCTGCACCCAAGATCCGGGCGGCATCTGCGCCGCGCCTTCTAAGTAGGGCGCCTCGGCTTGATGCGCGATCACCTGCGCATCGTAGCGCCGCACCAATTTCGGCAGCCCCCCAATGTGATCCGGGTGCGCGTGCGTCACCAGAATCGACGCCAACGCCGCCGGCTTGGAGCCTGTCTCGGCAATCTGCGCGACAATCCAATCCACATCCCCGGCCATGCCGGTGTCCACTAAGGCCAAACCGTCTTCAGAGGCCAAGAGATAGACATTGGCCATCCGCAATCCTTCGATCAGATACACATCCTGGGCAATTTCTTTCACTTTGCACCTCATTTACTAGCGAAACTTATAGCCTATCCTTGTCAATTATGGGTAATCGTTTAGTCTCGTGAGGTGCAACGCACTTTTGGGCTTATTGCCAAGCATATACTGCATGAGACAGCGCTTTCTTTCACTTCAAGTGCGTTGCACCTTGGCCTGCTTATAAAACCAACCAGATACAATTATGGTAACCCACTTCCTTAGCAGGACAAGCCTGCGAACCGTTGACATCCCGCTGCGATCTCCCTATAATGACGCCAGTCTATGTACACGCACACAGGAGGCCCAGATGTCGCTATCAGAGACAGATAATATGGAACGGCGCGACGCCACGCTCTCGATGGAGAGGGCAAACGCCCTTAGCCTGGCGCTGATGGCGGTCGTGATCTTAGCGGCGGGGATCCCCTACGTGGGGATCTGGGGCCTCGAGGCTCTGGTGGCCGCCCTCGATCAGGCGACCGGCTGGTTGCTCTTGCTGCCGCTGTTGATCGGCGGGATTATGGCGCACGAGGGAATCCACGCGCTGGGTTGGAAATTCTTGGGCGACGCGTCGTGGGAGCACATCGAGTTCGGCGTCAAGAAGATGACGCCCTACACGCATTGCACGACGACGCTGCCGTTGGCGGCCTATCGCTGGGGAACGGCGCTGCCGGGCCTGATCTTGGGCGTCCTTCCGCTCGGGGCCGCGCTGCTGTGGGGATCAGGCCCGCTTTTGCTCTGGGGCGTCGTCTTCACCTCGGCGGCCAGCGGCGACGCGATGGTGCTCTGGCTCCTGCGCGACGCGCCGTCGGGGGCGCTGGTGCGCGATCATCCTAGCGAGGTGGGCTGTCAGATTCTCATTCCGGCAGCGAATTCCTGAAAAGTCACGTTAATGGGTCTTTTGGATTTTGCCGGGTAATCCCCTAAGCAGCCCTAAAAACGGCGCAGATGAGGCGTTTTGCTCTATACTGGAATGTACAGCCTTATGGAGGTGAATGTGTGAGCGCTTTTGCTGATTTCACGCGCCGCTTCGGCCCCATCCGCCCCTTGGAGACGGCCAACGCGCGCTGGCGCGCGTGCCGCGTGCCGAGCCGCGACTATCCCAACAGTGCCCCGATGTTCGCCGGGCAGTTCTGGACCTCGGGCTACTTCCTGCCCGGCGAAGATCCCGCCGCCGCTGACTTACCCTGGGACACCATCGCCCAGGATGCGGCGGCGAGCCGCGCCCTGGCGGAGCGCCTGGCCGACGTGATGCTCCACACCGACACCGACAGCCCCTACGTCCCCTGCTTCTTCCGCCTCCCCGATGCGCCCGACTTCGGCGCGGCGCTCAAGGTGGCGATTGGCTGGCAGGTCGAGGCCGAGTTCGAGCAGAGCCAGTTCTGGGGCGATATTCAGGTGCGGACGCTGGCGCCAGGGAGCGACGCCTTCTTCTGGGACCCACTCGATGACGACATCGTCGCCGAGTACTATAACCCGGCGGCGCTGGCCGCGCTGCGCGAGGTCACCGCGACGATGCGCGCCACCCTCGCGGCGCTGCGCCACCTCACCTTCCCGGAGGCTTACGTGACCTATCCCGACTTCTGGTTAGGACGCACGCCGCGCGGCTCGTGGCTCGGCCTGTGGGCGCTGCGGGTGGATACGTGAGCCGCTTTCGCCTGCGCTTCTTCTTCGATGCGGGATCAGGCGTCTGCCTGTGGAGCGCCGACGCCGCGACGCGCGCCCAGTACGGCGTCGCCGTGACGGCGGAGCAGCTTCCCCTGCGCGCAGCGACGCGCCAGGAAGTCGCGCGACTGGTGGCATGGTACGACACCTCGCTGGATTGGGACAATCCCGCCGGGCCGACGCCGTGGTCGCCGGAGGAATGTACGCGCTTCAACGCGGCGGCGCGGGCACTGCTGGCGCGCTTGCGCACGGAATTAACCCCGATGACGATTGAGGACGAATTTCGGCCTTTATGATGCGCGTCACAGACAGGGGACTTCCATACTGTTATCCTCGGATTGAGTGAGTTTCTGACAGAGGAGAAATTGATGATGCAACTATCGCCAGAAAAGCAATTGATAGAGCTTATTGAAAGGGGACGCATCAAGAAAGCCAAGCGGCTTTTGAAATCGAATGCACCGTGGCCGCCGTGCAGCCTAACCGAGGCCTTCTGTGCTGCTGCGAAACGGCGCAATCAGCGCACCATCGCCCTGCTGATCGTCTGGGGCGCCGTCTACCTCATCGCCCGCTCGGCCTT
>CAYXVS010000296.1:0-4175 GCA_964468735.1 uncultured Anaerolineales bacterium
CGTTTAGCGTGCAACCTCGTGTATCTTGGACGCCTCAGAACTGCTTCGTTTGCCCGAGATGCCCACATGCTCTGGCGGAATTCTCCTTTAACAAGTTTATTGAGGAAAGAGGAAAGGAGACGCCCTTGTCAACAGCCGAACGCCGGAATCTCTTAGACTCTAAAGTGGTGAGTTGGATGATGAACATTTCGCCGATTTCGTGGTTGACTGAATGGATTGTGCGTCGCTGGATGCGGCAACGCATCTCGGATGTGACGTTCAAGGAGGCGACGCTGGAGCGCGCGGCGGCCGTGGGGCTGGATGCGATGCTGCAAAGCATCGTGGAGGACGTCGTCGATGTCCTCGGCTATACCGGCGCGATGGTCGCCACCTACGAGCACGGCGATGCGCTGCCCGTGCGCGCCTTCTACGTCGATCCCCGTCTGGCGTCCTTGGAGGATATCGCTCATTGGGAGGGGCAGATTTCCCGCCTAGTGGGACGCGATATCCGCATCACGGATGCGCGAGTGGCCCGCGTTTACATCCATGAGGAAAAGTACGCGGGCAACCTCAGCGTCCGCGCGGCCAAGGCCGGCGGGCCGGCGCTGAGCGACGAATTGTACGATCTCTTCCGGCCCATCGCGCCGCCCGCGTCCCGCCCGATTGTGCGCGGCATCCAGCGCGCGTTGGGCATCCGGCAGGTGATCGCGGTGCCCTTCTTCCTGGAGGCCGAGGTGGCGGGCCAGGCGACCCGCGAGATGGTCGGCAATCTCTTCGCGGCCAAGCGGACGCGCATCTCCGAGCAGGATCAACTCCTCCTTTCCGCCTTTGGACGCCAGGCCGCCGCCGCCATCGACAGCGAGCGGCGCCGCCTGCAGATCGAAATCGCCCAGAAGATGACCTACCACGTGCAGACCAGTTTGCACGATGAGGAGGGGATCTACGAGTGGATCGCCAAGGGCGTCGTGACCGATTTGGGCTACGTGGGCGCGATGGTCGCGCCCTACGAGCGCGACGGCTCGATGCCGGTACAGGCGTTGCACCTGGATCCGGCCTTCGGCGGTAGGGACGACATCCGGCGCTGGGAACAACAGCTCTCGCGCGTCATCGGCGAGCACATCAGCGTGGATGATCCCGATACCTCGCAGGTCTACGTCCATCAGGAGGCTTACAAGGACAACCTCAGCGTCCGGGCTGTCAAGGCGGGGGAGCCGATCACCAGCGATGCGCTCTACGATCTCTTCCGACCGGTGGCGCCGCTCTCGGCGCAGCATGTGGTGCAGGGCATTCAACAGACCTTGGGCATCCAGCAGGTGATCGCGGTGCCGTTCTTCCTGGAGACGGTCACGGAGGCGGGCGAAACCGAGCGCGAGTTGGTGGGCAATCTCTTCGCCGCCACGCGCTCCCAGTCCTTCAAGCCCAGCGAGATCGCGCTGTTGGGCGCCTTCGCGCAACAGGCAGCCGCCGGCATTCGCAACGCGCGCCTCTACCGGCGGGCCGAGGAGCAGCGCATGGCCGCGCAGATGTTCAGCAAGATGGCCTTCAGCGCTGCGACTGCCGTGCACGAGATGCGCAATCACATCGGTATCTTCCATATTTACCTCTCGATGTTGCGCTCGCTGCCACCGGAGGCTGCGCTCGATCAATTGGAGCGCATAGACGATGTGCAGATGCGCCTGGATCAGGTGATGGAAATTTTGGATACGTTGGGCGAACCGTGGCGCCGGGTCACCGAGCGATGGGTCGATGTCAACACCTGCGTGCGGAACGCCGTGGAGCGCCTGGATTTGGAGGAAACGGCGGAGGATGTGGAGGCCGTGCTCGATCTGACGGAGGCGGCGTTGCCGATCAAGACGTCGGCGGATATGTTGACCGAGGCGTTCCGCGTGCTGATCAAGAACGCGGTCGAGGCTGTGGAAGTAGAAGAGGAGCGGAAGGGCGAGGTGCGGATTACCAGCCGGCGCGTGTCCACCTCGGACGAGATGGTCATCACGGTGTCCGACACGGGCATCGGGATTCCGAGGCAACAACGGCACAAGATCTTTGAGATTGGGTGGTCGTCCAAGGGGACCGGCATGGGATTTGGGCTGTTCTGGACGCGGGATTATGTTCAGGGATTGGGCGGTTATATCGATGTGGCGAGCGAGGAGGGCGAGGGCACGACCTTCACTGTCAGGCTCCCGCTCGCTGAGGGAGAGGAGATCGAGGATGTCTGACCAGATGTTGCGCGTCCACATACTTCGCACGCCCGATCCGGGGCCATTGGATTATCTGCGGGAGTTGATCGACGATGAGGTGGTGCTGACGACGGGCGAGGAATTGCCCGATCCGCCCGATTACCACATCTTTATCGCGGGCCGGCCCCGGCGGGAGCACATCGCCGAGGCGGCGCAGCTCCAGACGCTGATCATCCCCTGGGCGGGGCTACCGCGCGATACCCGCGCGCTGATGTTGGACTTCCCGGAGGCGGCGGTGCACAACTTGCATCACAACGCCGCGCCGGTGGCCGAGTTGGCCGTCGGGCTGCTGCTGGCCGCCGCCAAGTTCCTCATCCCGATGGATCGCGCGCTGCGGGCGCATGATTGGACGCCGCGCTACCAGCCCAATCCCTCGCTGCTGCTGGCCGAGAAGACCGCGCTGGTCTTGGGCTATGGCGAGATCGGGCAGCGCGTGGCCGAGATCTGCCGGGGGATGCGGATGAAGGTGGTCGCCACGCGGCGCAATGTCGAAGAGATCCCGCCGGATTGTCCCGACGAGATCCATCCGCCGGAGGCGCTGCTCGATCTGCTGCCCCGCGCGCACGCCGTGATCATCTGCCTTCCGCTGACGGATGAGACCAAGGGGCTGATCGATGCGGAGGCGCTGGCGCGGATGCCCGCCGGGGCGGTGCTCGTCAATATCGGGCGCGGACCGATTGTCCGCCAGGAGGCGCTCTATCACGCGCTGCGCACCGGCGGCCTGCGGGCGGCGGGGCTGGACGTGTGGTACAATTATCCCCAGGATGAGGCTTCGCGCAGCAACACCCCGCCCGCCGATGTGCCCTTCCACGCACTGGACAACATCGTGATGAGTCCCCATCGCGGCGGCGCGCTCAGCGAGAGCGAGACGGAGTGCATGCGGATGGAGGCGCTGGCGCGGTTGATCAACGCGGCGGCGCGCGGCGAATCGATGCCCAATCCGGTGGATGTGGAGCGCGGCTACTGATGACCTCGGTGAGGACGAAGCTTGCCGTGCCGGCGTCGATCTCAGCGGAAGCGGTTGCACGTCTCCAAGAGAGATTTTTGGCCTACGCGCGCTCTTTCTACGCCGATGATCCCGGTTCTGATCCGGATCTTAGAGATGCGATTGATCTCAAGATCGAGCATACGTTGCGCGTCTGCGAGGAGAGCCGGTACATCAGCGCGGCGCTGGGATTGGCGGCGGAGGCGCGTCATCTGGCGGAGGTGGCCGCGCTCTTCCACGACATGGGCCGCTTTCCGCAGTACGCGCGCTATCACACCTTCTCCGACCGCAAATCGGAGGATCACGCCGCGTTGGGCGTTCGCGTGTTGCGCGAGCGCGCGGTCTTGGCGGCGCTTGGCCCGGCGGAGGATCTGCTCCTGCGGGTGATCGGTTATCACAACCGCCTGGCGCTGCCGGGGCCAGATGAAGAGACGCCGACCTGTCTCTTCTTCTCGCGCCTGCTCCGCGACGCGGACAAGCTCGACATTTATCGGGTGGTCACGGACTACTATCGACGCCCGGAGACGGAGGGGAATGGTTGGGTGGCGTGGGAGTTGCCGGATACGCCCGGCGTCTCCGAGGCGGTCTGCGAGGCTCTGATGGCGGGGCGCGTGGTTCCCAACGATCGCCTGCGCAACCTCAACGACTTCAAGCTGTTGCAGGTGGGGTGGGTGTATGACATCAACTTCGCGCCGTCGCTGCATCGCCTCTGCGAGCGCGGCTACCTGCGGATGCTGCGCGATGTCCTGCCGGACTCGCCGCGCATCGAGATGATTTTCGAGAAGATCGAGGCGTATATGGCGAAGCGAATGGAAGAGGACGCCAACCCTTGCGAAGGTTCCCCGTAACGCTTCATAGTAGATCAAGGTGCAACGCACTTGGACTTGAGTAACCGTTACGCCTGATGCAGCACATGCTGGTGTTAAGCCCAAAAGTGCGTTGCACCTCACAAACAAACGGGTATCTGGTTTCTA
>CAYXVS010000297.1:0-4173 GCA_964468735.1 uncultured Anaerolineales bacterium
GGCAAATGTGTGGCACGCAGACGGAAACCCCGTCCGTGAGGTGGTGATAGCCCATCGGAGGGGCTCTACGTCGGTGCACGAGGTTTCGGGGTACGCATTGGGAATCACCTTGACCACCGCTCGAAACTTCAGCCTACCCGTGTTATAATGAGTTTGTGTGAGTGATTATGTTGTAGGTGAAAGATATATCAAAAAGGGGGGTTCATATATGGCTTATCCAGATTTCCCTCGTGGGACTGCTGGTCTGCTTACAAGGGTCCGTGAGTTGTGCAATTTTGCTAGACGGTATCCGTACGAGTCATTGCTGTTGGCTCGAACAGGGGATACAGCAATGGGAGACGCTGTGCAGCTGTTGATTGCTGCTTGTGATGCGTTCATTGTTTTGGATAATAATCCATGGGAGACGGACCGTATTTCCCCATCTACCAGCCCGGAAGATGTGGATGAGGGGGGGGGAGAATGACCAATTACGCTTCTAACTTCACCCCGCGGGTTCGTGCCGTTTACACGGCAGACAACGTGGAACATAGCGTACTCTTGCGGGCACCTGCAGGGGAGGCTTTTCTGGAGGCTGACGCGCAGGCTTTGCTGGAAGCCTGGCGGCTTGCGATGTCTGCTACACTGGGCATGGTCGGTCTTCAAGTGGGGGATAACAGGGCTGCTGTTGAGATTTTGGCGGCAGAGTACGCGCAAGAAGACGAAAATCTATTCTTGCCCTTTGCCCCCACTGGTACGACGGTTGACCCTGGCGAGAACACAAGTGGTAATGCAACACCGCTATCGAAAGCGGTCTTACTGTCGTTCACGGGGAAGACCGTGCAGGGGAAGAGCGCAACACTCTATTTGTGGGGGGCCCGCATTGCTGCGGGCATGGGAGGGTACTATGCCGACTGGAGGCTTGGTGCGACCGAACTGATTGGACTGGCAGGGGTGATGAGTACGCACTTTGATCCTGGAGTGTCCGACTCACTTGCAAGTCTTCTCGCTGGTCCCGACGGGCAACCAATCTCCTTCTTTCGGCAGCGACTCAATGTGCGCGTGAGTGCGATGGCTATCAACCGTGCCCGCGGTTGAGACGCATTGGGTGCAGCGCAATCCTTGTAGGGAAGTCGTGACGAAAGCGATTTTCAAATCTTGTCAAAAAGCATTCAGAGATTGACAAGATTTGAAAATCAAGAAAAATTGACGAAAGGGGGGAAACAGCTTGCTGTTTCCCCCCTTTGATTTTGCCTCCTGGAAAGGGGGGGTTCTGTGTTGTATATGCCCACATTGTCAGATTTGACAACATAGACAACATAGATTAGACTTGACATTGAGCGTTGAATGAACGCCAGAAACAAAAGGAGAACAGTGATGAAGGTACGGATTGAATTTACTGCAGACGGGAACGGAACGGCATTTGTGCGGGAAATGGATAGGATCGTTAATGTGAGCCCTCCCTGGTCCTTTGGACCAGAACAGATATGGAATGGGGTTGATGACTATCGGGAGCTACAACGGGTTTTTGGGCTTGCTATGCGAAACGGATTGTCTGTACTGGTGAAGGAAAGCCATGACAGAAGCTGGCCCTTTACCGTGCAAGTTTTCGGGGTGATCTTCGGATTTGCACCAGTTACGGAAGGATGGTTGGTCGGGGTATTGACCGACCAAACGGAGTTGGGTGTTGTTGATGTTGGGATTGTTGATATGATTTTTGTGGCTGCTGTGACCACGGCAAGACACACACATGAGAGCGTAGACGTTCTGGAGCGAGCGGTTTCAGTTGTCATCACCGAACAGACAGAGGAGACTATTCAAGATATTGAATACCTTCAAATGTGTATGTTTCTGTTGAAACGTTTTCAACGACGAGAGCTGTTGAGAGAACGAATGGACCAATTTGTCAACCAGTACATCGAACTGGTCAAGGAGGGAGAAGATGAATAAGCGCGGCAAGACTTCAGGTGAATGGGGGAAAAAGATCGAACTCGAGAGGGAGCGGTTGCGAGCATACGCTCGGCGATACGCTGAAGAAGGGTTGGAATGGAATATTTTGATCATCGAGGCAGACATTGAAAGCTGCTCCAGGGCTATCTCAAACGCAAAGAAACAGTACGAACTGGCTGTGTTGAGGGAAAGTCAGGAGAAGATGTGGGGGGAGTGAAGCTGTGGGGGCACCAACGGAAGTCCGTCGGTGCCCCTTGTCTGTTTTTCTGCATTGTGTGGAAACAGAGGCAAGGCGGGGAAATCGGAACCTTGCACAGGACAAGTCCTGTGCTGATAGATGGGAGGATTTAAGATGATAGAAACGATCGTTAAGGGAGCAGGGACAGTAGTGGCAAGCATAAAGGAAGGGCAGACAAGGGCGGGTGGCGGTTATGCTAACGTCCTGGTTCGCACAGACGACGGGAATGTTATACGTTTGCAGTTTTGGCAAGAGACCAGGGAGAGTCTTGGTAGTCGGTTCGTAAACGGGGAAGCGAGGGGTGAGAGGGTTGGGTTCCACGGAGTGCTCCGTGGGACCTACAACGAGAAGCCTTCGATTACCTGCAGATTGGAGGATATAAGAACAAGCAAGGATTGAAGGGAAGGTTTGGGAAGGGGGGGGGGAAAGAACCCCCCTTACTAATAGGGGGGTTACGAGCCCCCCTTGAACATAAAAATAAGCAAAGGGGAAGCCGTGAGGAAGCAAAGGGGAAGACAGTCGGAAGCTGCGGGGAAGCAAAGGGGAAGCCAGTCGGAAGCTGCGGGGAAGGGGGGGGGGGTTGGATGTAAGGCAAGAAACAGGTGACGGATACCCTATGGGGTCCGTTCAAATTGACTACTTGACCCTATCTGCTGGTCTTGCACAAGATGGAATTGTGCCCATTCCTGCAGATTTTGATAACCGAAAGAGGATGGAATACCGCGTTGGACCTTTCAACTATGAAGGGGAAAGCTATGATTTTGCTTGCGGCTCCCTCCAGCACCTGAAGGAGCGTGAGCATGGGCTTCTTTTGTACCGCATATCGGGAGCATTATGCGAAAAGGTGATTGGGAGTGTTCCACTGGAGCACTTTCGTGTGACGAGATTGGACTTGTGCGTAGACGTTGAAGCGACGATACCACTACGGTATTATTATCAGGAGCAGCTTGACCATCATAGGGGAACAGCCAGCTTGATTAAAGACCAGACACTATACGTCGGGAGCCGCAAGTCGGACCGCTTTTGGCGGGTTTATGACAAAGCGATTGAGCAGGGGTTGCCTGGTCCATTATTCAGAATCGAGCTGGAGTTGAAGGGGCAACGAGCCCGTCAGGCTAGGTCCATTCTTTTGGTCGGAAACCGTGAGGGACTGCTACGTGCAAGCACAATCGGAGTGGTCTCCGATATACTCGATACGTATTGGGGGAGGATTGATGGTGTTTTGCCCAACTTGTCATTGCCGCGCAAGCCGCGGGCTGGAAAGAAATTTCTTAAGAATGTCGTTGCGCCATTTCTGTTCCAAAACCCATGGGCTGTGCGATGGTTACGGAGAGAAGGATACCTAAAGGAGGAGGGTGATGAGTACGGAGGTGTGTAAGATTATTATTGAGTCGGGCTATTTCTGGCTCAAAAACCAACAGATTTACTACCCCCACAGACGCGCGTGTTGGGGGAACCGCCTATTTCTGCGGGGTGCCGTTGGTACCGATTGGACCGCAGAAGCGTTACGATTTCGTAACTTTATGCGGTTTTCGCAGAATTACTTTACGCAGGTAGACAGGCTCCGTTATTGGGTTTTACCTGGACCGCTCCCCGACCAGCGGGAGGGCGACATGGATTGGGGGGGGGCGATAACGCTATGGGACAATGGCGGGTTGCTCTGGCCCGGGAATCCCGTGAGCGTCGGGGAGCCCCACCGCAGTTGGTCGGGGACCCTCTACCGACCAGCGGGGGCTGGCAATCGCCCCTTTCCCCCTTCGGTCGCATATCGCTACGAGCGGTCAACCCCAACCCTGGGAGGACGGGGTTTTTACGGATACTTACGGTGTGTCGAGAGGCGCTTTGACCCATATGAAGGGCAGTTGGGCGGGGAGAAGCTCCCCTTTTTCGTGGCGGAATCCCTCCTGGATAATTTGCACGCCACACAGATTGCGGAGCCGTTGAGCCGTAGCGGGGCAAATGTGTGGCACGCAGACGGAAACCCCGTCCGTGAGGTGGTGATAGCCCAT
>CAYXVS010000298.1:0-4168 GCA_964468735.1 uncultured Anaerolineales bacterium
ACCCAATGCCAGCTTGGCAAAACCCTCTACTCTCCATATAATCCCCTCAGATGACAGACAAAACCCACGCCCGACTCAAAAAGATCGTGCTCTTTGCCGGCCTCTCGGCGCGGACGCTGGATCGCGTCGCGGAGGCGGTAATCCCGCGCCACATCGCCGCCGGGACGCAGATTCTGTTGGCCGGCGACCGCTGCACGACGGTCTACTTCGTCGCGGCGGGGACGGTGCGCGTCTACCGGCTCTCCCTCGAGGGGCGCGAGCAGGTGTTGATTCATCTGGCGCCGGGCCAGGCGCTCAACGTGGCACCCGCGCTCTTAGAGGCGGACGCGCCGCGCAACCTCTCCAGCGCTGAGGCGCTCACGGACGTGACGCTCTACGCCATCCCCCGCGCGGACTTTTTACGCCTGCTCGACCGCTGCCCGGAGCTAGCGACGGCCATCCTGCGCAACTTCGCCGCGCGCCTGGCGCACCTCACGGAGCTGGTGGCCGATCTCTCGCTGCGGACGGTGCGCGCGCGCCTGGCCCGCTTCCTGCTGGAGCAATCCGAGGCCGACGCCCCCGTCCGCTGGACCCACGCGGAGATCGCGGCCCGCATCGGCACCGTGCGCGTCGTCGTCAGCCGCACCCTGCGCGACTTCGCCAGCGAGGGCATCCTGGACGTTCAGCGGCAGCGCATCGCCGTGGCGGATCGCGACGCGCTGATGCGCGAGGTGGGGATATTGTAAGGGCGAGGCAATCCTACCTGGGTGTGATGGCTATTGAGGACTCTCTAGATCTCAATAGTCCAACTGCCATCTGGCTCATGAAGGATTGCCTCGCCCCTACTACACCCCCAATGTAACTTAAGTTACAGACACCCCAACCTTCCTTTGCTATCCTGATAGATGAAACACAAGGACGGAGGTACAACCGAATGGACGAGTGGATGCTCCCCACCATAGATCTGAACCGCTGCACGGGTTGCGGATTGTGCGTGCAGCACTGCCCCACCGACGCCGTGGCGATGGTCGCGGGGCAGCCGCGCATCGTGCGCCCAAGTGCGTGCGCCTACTGCGCCACCTGCGAGGATTATTGCCCGGAGGGCGCCATCACGCTGGTCTACGAGTTTGTACCCGCGTCTCATCAAACTTGTAACTTTTAACTCGAAACTTTCAACTTCTATCAAAGGAGGCTGTGATGTCGATGTTCTGTTATCAATGTCAGGAAACCGCGCGCAACGAGGGATGTACCGTGCGCGGCGTGTGCGGCAAGACCGAGGATGTCTCGCATCTGCAAGATGTGCTCATCTGGCTGCTGAAGGGGGTCTCGTACTGGGACGTCAAAGCGCGCGAGTTGGGCGGCGATGATCCAGCAGCGGGGCTGTTCGTGGCCGAAGGGCTGTTTCTCACGATCACCAACGTCAACTTTGATCCCGAAAGCTACGTCCAGTGGATTCGTGAGGCGGTGGAGAAGCGCGACGCGCTCCGCGCCCAAGTCGAGGCGCAGGGGGAAGCGCCCGCCGATCCGCCGGAGATGGCGATGTGGACGCCGCAGACCTACACGGCGAAGGCGTTGGAGTTGAAAGGGGAAAAAGTCGGCGTGATGGCCGATCCCGACCTGGACCCCGATATTCGCTCGCTACGGCAGCTGATAGTCTATGGATTGAAGGGCCTGTCCGCCTACACCGATCACGCCTATGTGCTCGAACACACCAACGACGATCTGTTGGCTTTCATCGAAGAGGCGCTGGTGGCCACCACCGACGAAACGCTCGGCGTTCAGGAACTGGTCGGGTGGGTGCTGCGCTGCGGTGAGATGGGCGTGGAGGGTATGCGCCTGCTTGACGAGGCCAACACCAGCGCCTACGGCCATCCCGAACCGACGCAGGCCAACATCGGCGTGCGCCCCGGCCCGGCGATTCTGATCAGCGGCCACGATCTGCGCGATTTGGACGAACTGCTCCAGCAGACCGAGGGCGCGGGCGTCAACGTCTACACCCACGGCGAGATGCTGCCCGCCAACGCCTACCCCGCCTTCAAGAAATACGATCACTTTGTGGGCAACTACGGCGGATCGTGGTGGCATCAGCGCGAGGAGTTCGAGTCATTTGGCGGCGCGATTTTATTGACGACCAACTGTTTAGTCCCGCCCAAAGAGAGCTACAAGGAGCGACTCTTTACGACGGGATTGGTCGGCTGGCCGGACGTGGCCCACATCCCCGACCGGGAGCCGGGCAAGCAGAAGAATTTCAGCGCCGTGATCGCCACGGCGAAGGCGAGCGGCGAGCCGCAGGCGCTGGAGGACGGGTCGTTACCGACCTCCGCCATCCCCATCGGATTTGCGCATCACACGGTGATGAGCGTGGCCGACAAGGTCATCGAGGCCGTGCAGGCGGGCGACATTCGGCGCTTCGTGGTGATGGCCGGCTGTGATGGGCGCTTCAAGTCCCGCGAGTATTTCACCGAGGTCGCCCAGGCGTTGCCGCAGGATCACGTGATTATGACTGCCGGCTGCGCCAAGTATCGCTACAACAAATTAGACCTGGGCGATATCGGCGGCATCCCGCGTATCTTAGATGCGGGGCAGTGCAACGACTCCTACTCGCTGGCCTACATCGCGCTCCAGCTCAAGGACGCGCTGGGCCTCGACGACATCAACGACCTGCCCATCTCCTACGACATCGCCTGGTACGAGCAGAAGGCCGTGCTGGTGCTGCTGGCGCTGCTCTCCCTGGGCGTCAAGCACATCCGCGTTGGCCCCACGCTGCCCGCCTTCCTCTCGCCGGGCGTGACCGAGGTGCTGGTCGAGCACTTCGATATTAAGCCGATTGCATCTGTCGAAGAAGACGTCGCGGCGATCACCGCCGGGGCGTAGGATAACTCTGACCGTCCTCGAATGGGCACGACTACGCGAGTTTCGGGGACGGTCGTTTTAATGTGAGGAGGACCCTATGATGGAGATAATCAACGCTTTAGAAGTCCTTGATATGGAGAACGCCCACGGCGTGAGCGCCAAGCCGTTGCACAGCACCGAGCACGTGCAGGCGGTGATGATCACGTTGGCGCCGGGCGAGGCGCTCAAGCTGCACCTCACGCCGGTCGATGCGTTCTTCTACGTGCTGGAAGGCGCGGGCGTCGTCGAAATCGGCGGCGAGCAGGAGCACGTCCACCAGGATCAGCTTATCCTCAGCCCCGCGAAAATCGCTCATCGCCTGTGGAACGAAAGCGACGCGACCTTCCGCTTCTTAGTGGTCAAGACCCCGCGTCAGAAAGAAAAATCGCGCCTATTGTGAGTGGAGATAAATGGAGAATGGAGGTTGGAAATTGGATAGGGTCGCGTAACGGCGATAGTCTACTTTAAGCCGCGTCCCTCTAAGGCAATCACAAAATCGCCGCGTAGCCTTGAGATGAACTTAGGCTACGCGGCGATGTGTTTTCTAGAACGGCAGGGATATTACGAACCAGCGACGGCCTCCCAGCCCAACGTAAATGCTTTCCGATTCACCTCGCGGTAAGATGAAGGCACGCGACGCAGAATGGCATCCACCCAGATATCGGGATCGGTCTCCAGCAGCGTGGAGAGCGCGGCCAACAAAATTGTGTTGACCGTGCGCGCATTGCCGGCCTCCTCGGCCAATGGCAGCGCATCCACCGGGACGACGCGGCTCGCGCGTTGCACCAACGCCGCCAGAACCTCATCCTCCGGCGGGTAGACCGCGTCGCCCACACTCACCGACATCGGCGTAATCCGCTGGCGATTGACGATAATCGTGCCGCCCGGCGTGATCCAATCTAACCAGCGCGCCGCTTCCAGCAACTCGAAAGCCATCAGGATGTCCACGGCGCCGTGTTCACACGTCGGCGATCCGACGCTCGGCGCCCAGCGGATGTGACTTTCCACCACGCCGCCGCGCTGCGCGAAGCCATGCACCTCCGACTTCTTCGCGTCCAGACCCAAATCTAAGCCCACCTGGGCCGCAATATCCGACGCGGTGAGGACGCCCTGCCCTCCCACGCCGACGAATAACAAGTTCAGTCGTTCAATCATAAAATTTCTCCTTTTGTTGAATGAGCGAATCAAGCGAATAAGCGAATCCGGCGAATGGGCGAATTAGCGTTGTTGTTGACGGGATAGCTCGGTGATGAGAAGGCCCAGAACCTCATCAAGCAAGGCCAAGCGATGATCCAAC
>CAYXVS010000299.1:0-4166 GCA_964468735.1 uncultured Anaerolineales bacterium
AATTTTCCCCCTTACATTCCTAGAATGGCTCTTCCTGCAATACAAAAATCAAAAAATATCTGTGTTTATCCGTGAGCTAAGAAGTGTCAGGTGGCTAGTCCTGATAAGGCTACCTTCGCAGAGTAGGACAACAAACCTATGAGTGATAAAATAAAAAAGACCGTGACCTTCCCCGCGACGTATCAAAGCCTCGCTGCGATTAGTAAGTTCGTTACTGCCGGGGCAGAGGCCGCCGGGTTGGATGACAAAGCCATCTACGCCGTTCGATTAGCCGTGGATGAAGCTTGCACCAACATCATCGAGCATGCCTACGAGGGCCTAGCGGCTCAAAAGGCTCAAGAGATCGTCTGCTCTTATCGCGTGGGCGCCGAAACGCTGACGATCAGCTTGCGCGATCATGGCCAGCCCTTCGACCCGGAGGACGCGCCGGAGCCGGATATTTGCTCCCCGTTAGAAGAACGCCAAATCGGTGGGCTGGGCCTGTATCTTATCCGTCGGATGATGGATGAGGTTTGTTTTTCATGCGGGCCTGACGGCAGCAACATACTCACGCTGATCAAGCGCCGTTGATAACTGTGATACCGGGAGGATACTTGTAGATGCATACGCCGTTGCTGTACACCATCGTCAAACGTATATATCCACCCGTCCAGGACCTCGCCGACCGCGAGCGCGTCCAGACCAGCGCCAATGTCCTGGGGACGCTCTATTCCGCGCCCCTCGCGTTGGCCGGCTTGATATGGTTGATCCTCCTGACCGACTTCACTCGCTTCCGCGCCGAATGGAGGACGCTCGCGTTGATCTTAATCCTCCACTTTGTCTTCGAGAGGTTGGACTTCTACCTCTACGTCGAGACCACGCCGGGCACTTACGCCGATTGGAGCGATTCCTTAGTCAGTCTGGTCTCCTGGTCGTCCGTTTTGATCTTTGGACCGACGGCGCTGTGGATCACGGTCCTGTGGTTGGCGACGTGGTCGGGGCGCAGATGGCGGCGGGCCACCTCGGATCAGTGGCGCTGGAACATCGCTCGCAACATGAGTTTTCACCTGATGACGGAGATTTTCGCCTGCTTGATTGCTGTTGCGTTCTATCGATCCTGGGGGGGCGCTTTCCCTCTGCCGGGATTAGACCTGCGCTATTTGTGGCCCGCGATCGGTGCGACCCTGGTTTGGATGTTGAGTGTGGGCGTTTTCTGGGCGCCGCTGCTCAATTTCTTCAGCCAGTTTGAGGGGTTCGCCTGGGGCGAAAGCTGGTGGGAGACCTGGGTGCGATTTTTGGGTGTGACGCTCGTCTGGCGCGTCTTGGTCGATCCCTTCGCGATCTTGGCCGCCGGTCTGTATGCCCAAAATGGCCTGACCGGTTATCTCTTCTTCGCCTCCTTCTTGGTGCTGGTCGGATTCATCGGCCATCGCCTCAGCCAAACCGCCGAGCAGAGCCAACTGCGCTTCCGCGAACTGAAGAAGCTCGAGCGCCTGGGACGGGACATCATCCGCATCGCGCCGGAGTTTTCGGATCTGCCAACCGTGCTCCGCGATAACCTCTGTAATATGTTCCCCTTTGCGCATATCGAGATCCGCATCTTCCCCGAAAAGACCTATCTGCACTACCCGGATAGCTGGCCGCCGGTCGATGAGAAGGTCTGGCGCTGGTTGCGTCGCCAGGGATCTAATCGTTCCAATTCCTCAGCGTCGTATGTCTTCCAGCCTAAGTCCGAGACGCCCTGGGGGGAGTCGCTCAAGGTCAAGGCCATCATCCTGGCGCCCATCTTGGGCGTGGAGACGCTGGAGGTCATCGGCGGCGTCTATCTGGCGCGCTACCGCGATACCGAGGCCATCTCAAGCCTCTTGCCCGCGCTGCAATCCCTGGCGGCCCAGATCGCATCGGCGCTTCGGCAGGCGGACGATTATCGGCAGCGGATGGCTTATCATCGCGTGGAGCAGGAATTGGCGATGGCCGGTCGCATCCAGGCGAGCTTTCTGCCCAGCGAATTGCCCCCGATCCCCGGCTGGCAACTGTCCGTGACGCTGATCCCCGCCCGGCAGGCGGCCGGCGATTTCTACGATGTCATCCCCCTGCCCAATGGGCGGCTGGCCATCATCGTGGCGGATGTGGCCGATAAGGGGATGGGCGCGGCGCTGGTGATGGCGCTGAGCCGCACGCTGCTCCGCACCTACGCGCTGGAATATCACAACCGCCCCGATTTTGTGATGCGCGTGGTCAATCGTCGCATCTTGCAGGATACCGACGCCGGGCTGTTCGTCACCGTCTTCTACGGCGTGCTGGATCCGACCACGGGCGAGCTGACCTACTGCAACGCCGGCCATCCGCCGCCCTTCCTGCTCCGCGACGCCGCCAACTCCGATGACAGCGTCCACGCCCTGACGCGCACCGGTATGGCGCTGGGCGTGATGCAGGGGATCTCCTGGAAGCGGCGGGAGGTGGAGATAGAGAAGGGCAACCTGCTGGCCATCTACACCGATGGCATCACCGAGGCGGAAAGCGACGGCGGCGAGTTCTTCCGGCGGGAGGGTCTGGAAGAGGTGCTGCGGCAGCATTTTGGGCAGCCCGCCGATGAGGTCCAAGTGGGGGTGCTCTCTGCGATGCGGTCGTTCGCGGGCGAGTTTTTGCAGCGCGATGATGTCACCTTTATGGCCTTGCAGCGCGATGCTTCTTGACCCCGACCCACGATGCGGAGTTGATTATTGACGCCCCTGGAAAAACTAACGCAAAGGCGCAAAGATGCAAAGACGCTAAGAAAATTAAGGTTGATGGCTCCTATAGGAAATCGGGTGAAATCATCCCCTCTTCATCCAGCGGTTTAATTTGGACACAGAGCACCACCGAGAAGGCACAGAGAAGCACGGAGAAATGATTCTCTCTGTGTATCTCTGTGAAAAACTCCGTGAAACTCTGTGTTAACTAGAGCCTGAGCATCATTCGCACTCAATTTCACCTAAAAACCAACAAGAGCCAAGGTTGATATGATCTTCGTTTGTGTTACATAATCTTAAACATCACCTTAAAAATCCTTGCGCCATTGCGTCTTTGCGTTAAAAATAAGGCTCTTTTCAGGGGAGTCTTTGATTTTGATATGATTTGAATTGATTTGATGGAGGAACTGAGATGCCCTTTACCTTTACCCGATTAGACATCCCCGATGTCATTTTGGTCGAGCCGCGCGTCTTCCAGGATGATCGGGGCTTTTTTTTGGAGACCTACAAGCATTCTGATTTCATCGCTGGCGGGATCTCTGAGCCGTTTGTGCAGACCAATCACTCCCACTCGATGCGGGGCGTGCTGCGCGGCTTGCACTATCAGACGCCGCCGATGGCCCAGGGCAAGTTGGTCGGCGCGATTCGCGGGCGCATCTTCGACGTGGGCGTGGATCTGCGCAAGGGATCGCCGACCTACGGCCAGTGGGTGGGCGAGATCCTCTCCGGCGACGCGCCGCGCTACCTCTACATCCCGCCCGGCTTCGCCCACGGCTTCTGCGTGCTGAGCGAGACGGCGGACATCGTCTATCAGGTGACGGCGGAGTACTCCGCCGCGCACGACCGAGGCATCCTGTGGAACGATCCTGAGATCGGCGTCGATTGGCCGCTGGCGGGCGCGCCGCTGCTTTCGCCCAGGGATGAACGGCACCCGCGCTTGGCGGCGGCGGAGAATCCCTTTATCTACAACCAACAAGGGAGATAAACGATGTCCCCATGGTTGATCGCGCTGATCGCCGGGGCCGCGCTCTTGATCGGCGGCGGATGGTACTTCTCCCACGTCGTCCTCTATCCCAAGACGTGGGAGGTGCAGGCCTCCTACGATTACGTGGTCGAGGCCGGTCAGTTAGATCCCGCGCAGTGGGAGGCGTGGCCTAAAGAGGAGGTGCGCATCCAGTCGCCCCACGGCTACCCGCTCTTCGGCATCTACCTGCCCCAGCCGGAGGCCCCAGCGGCCAAGAAGACCGTGATCCTCGTGCACGGCATCAGCTTCACGCTCTACGGCTCGGTGAAGTACGTGGATATCTTCTACCGGCGGGGATTCAACGTCCTGCTGATCGATCAGCGTCATCACGGGCGCAGCGGCGGGCCGAACACGACCTTCGGCGTGGAAGAAAAGTACGACCTCCAGGCGTGGATGGATTGGGCGCTAGAGCGCAGCGGCGAGCGCGGCGG
>CAYXVS010000300.1:0-1852 GCA_964468735.1 uncultured Anaerolineales bacterium
GAGCGCGGATGCATCGTCTCCTCCTCGTAATTCACATCCGCCGCCAGATCAGCGGCCTGCGCCGCCTCCTTCGCCAGCGTGTCGCACCGCTCGTTCTCCTCATTCCCCGCGTGCGCCTTGACCCACACAAACGCCACGTCGTGGGTCTCGCACAGCTCCAACAGCTCCGCCCACAGATCCGCGTTGAGCGCCCGCTCCCGCTTGTTCCGCATCCAGCCCTTGGAGCGCCACCGCTTGGCCCATCCCTTGGTGATGCCATTGACGAGATAGTTGGAATCGGTGTACAATGTGACGCGGCACGGCTCTTGCAGGGCGCGCAGCCCTTCGATGGCGGCCAGTAGCTCCATGCGATTGTTCGTCGTCCGCCGGAACCCGCCGGAAAGCTCCTTGCGATGTCCTTGATAAAGCAGGACGGCGCCATACCCGCCCGGGCCAGGATTGCCCAGCGAGCTGCCGTCCGTGTAGATCGTGATGTGTTTGGATGAGGCCATAAATTCTCCCTGTAAAATTAGTTGAACGTTGCAAGTTGCACGTTGAAAGTTTTTTGAGAGCTGAACCTTCCGGGAAGCTGCAAATCATCCGGTTTCATAATGGCGCTGGTGTAGCAGCTTCCCGGAAGGTGGTAAACTATGGAGTTTCGAATAATGAGAAAATTGCATATTATTTTTGGGATATGGATAATCGCGTGGGGATTAGCCGCCTGCGCGCCGTCCGTATCTGATGCAATGCCGGAGGGGGGAGTGGGCGAGGTGGCGTTTACACCGACTGCGACCGTTGAGTCTGAGATGCAAACTACGCTGCCGACGGTGACGCCCGATCCATTCGAGTCGCCTGCGTCGCCCGAAGAGACAACCGCGTCGGTCCCGTCGCCCGAGTCCGCCGCTGCGTCGGAGACGACGGCGCCGGAAGCGGCTGCGCCGGAGGCGGCGGTGCGCGAGCACACCGTCCAGCCGGGCGAGACGCTGCTGGGCCTGGCGCTGGCCTACGATGTGCCGATAGCAGCGATCCAACTCCAGAACGATCTGGGGGCGGGAACGACGGTGCAGGCGGGGCAGAGCTTGGCGGTCCCGCCGCCGGTGGGATGGGAGGGCGCGTCGCCCTTCTGGATCGTGCACGAGGTGGGGGAGGGCGAGACGCTGAGCGAGATCGCTGCGGGCTACGGCTTGGCCGTCGGCACGCTTCAGGGCGTGAATGGCCTCACCGACGCCGATTACCTGGCGGTGGGCCAATCCTTGATCCTGCCCTTGGATGCGCCGAAGGAAATCGTCGCGTCCGAGCACGCCCCCACGCCCACACCGCTGCCGCCCCCAACAGCCACCCCTGTGCCCACGCTCGCGCCGACCGCTGCCGCAACGTCCCCGCCAGAAAATGGAGAGGGATCGGACGAGGAGACGCCGACGCCGACCGCGCCGGTCCCCGCTCCGACCGAAGCGCCGGCGGAACCCCCGCCGGGCGATGACATGGCCGCGCTCGCCGCAGAGACCTTCCACTTGATCAATGTGGAGCGCGCGGCGCACGGATTGGGGCCGTTGAGCTACAACGTCACGCTGGCGCGGGCCGCGCAGCTCCACGCTGAGGATTGCTATGAACGCGGGTGGTGCGGGCACACCGGCTCGGATGGCTCCTCGATGAAGGAGCGCATCATCCGCGCCGGCTACGATCCTGCCCGCTGGTCGGAGTGCTGGGCCTGGCATCGGACGCCGGCGAAGGCCGTCTTCGCCTGGATGGACGAGGTCCCGCCGAACGATCCCCACCGCCGCACACTGCTCAGCACCTGGCTCACCGAGGTGGGTGTCGGCGTGATGCCCGGCAATGGGCACGGCTACTACTTCATCGCCGATTTTGGTAAGCC